>NZ_JBNAFJ010000002.1:0-344001 GCF_049707015.1 Microbacterium sp. CH-015
CGCGGACCGCTACCCAGTCGCCGCGCCCGCGCTACCCAGTCGCCGCATCCGCGCTACCCGAAGCCCCGGCTAAACACCGGTTCCAGGCGATCGTTGCATGCGGTCGGACGCGGTAGTAGTCGAGACGACAGGCGTTGACATGCCCGACGAGCAGAAGGCCATTGCGGACCTCATCGCATAACAGCCACCCGTACTTCATCGTCCCGAACCCGCGCCCGCGCGACCCCTGCTGCCCGGGCGTGCGCGCCTTCGTGCGCACGCGCCACGGCTCGCGGCGGGTGGCGGGGTTCGGGCCCGTCAGTTCCTTCGCGGACGCCGCCCTAGCACGCACGGCGCGCCTGCGACACTCCCGCTGGTAGTTCGCCCGCGGGAGTGGGGTGCCCATCTTGACGGGTCATCGCCCACACCTTCCCGTGCCCCATGCCGGGTGCGCCTTCGCGTGACCGACTACGGCGTCGCGGACCGCGTCACGAGTCGGCTGCGGCCACGGCCCCTTCGGTGTCCGATCGGAGCGGGCCTTCTCACCAAAATGCTTGCCAGATACTGAGACCTGCCGCACCCAACCAGAGCAATCCTCCGATGAAACCGGCCGAAACCTCCAGCCCCCACAGGCGCCCGGCGAGGAACCCTCCCACGACCCCAAACGGCAACGGTCCCACCCATCCTATGAATGTGACTAGCCCGTTCCCGAAGGTACCTGGAATGCTGTGCTCGACTGCAGCACGCTGACAGATCAGGAGTGCGCCGAGACCAACGACGATATAGCCAACGAATATGACAGCGCTCAGATAGGGACTCGGTCGAGCCACGACAGGCGAGGAAGGCCTGACCGGCATCGAGGAAGTCGAGCCCGAACTGGCCGCCCCCATAACCGGCCGGCCCTTGGTGGCACGAGGCGTCGTGGTCGACGAAGCAGCGACGCGCCCAGCCGCCGAGTTTGGATTCGGGCGCATCGCCGCGTACCCAGCCCGCGACCTAATCGGTTTCGGACCCCCAAGGTTCGCTTGGCGACTCGTGCCTGCGCTGGAAGCTGACGTGGGGGGTGGGCTCGTCACGGCTGGCATCGCGACCTGCGAAGGGGGCGGTCCAGTGCGCCTCACGGCTATTTCGCACCATGGACAATTCTCGTTATTCGCCGGGTAGACGTGAGTTGGATTCGCTGCGCATATGGGCACCCGTCGTTCTTACCAGACAGGAGTGCCCGCTAGTCGTATGCGGCAAGCCGGCGACAACACCGCTCGCGAAACGCTCGCGGAGCCTGATCCGGATGAGGACCGATCAGAGCGAAGGATCAGGCCCGCGCCCGACCCGATCGGCCGTGAGCCAGCGGAAGACCGTCAACGAGGACGTCGGCGATGCGACATGTGCGCGGAGGTAGCCGCGGCTGGCGAACTCGAGCGCGTGCCGACGCGGCTCCGTGTACACGTCGAGGGGCAGCATCCCGCCCCGGAAGCGCGCGCGGGACACCTCAGCGACCCGCGCACGCAACTCGACCTCATGCTCGACGAAGTACTCGTCCGCGATGGCGAGGATCTCGCGCACGACGCGACGGTTGTCCGAACGTTCATGGAGGGCGTGGATTAGCTCGGGAGGCGTCGGCTCGTCCTGAGCTCGGATTCGAGCGACGTCCTCACCGGTGCGCTTGAGGGCGAAGAAGGCATCCGCCGCCGCATCGTTGTGGCGTCGCTCCGGTGCATGCACGCGGTGCAACTGGCGTTCTGGAAGCCCGGCCCGCGCTCGATGACGCGCCTGGCGCCGCGCTTCGTTTTCGCGCTCACGATACGTCGCCCGCTGATCGGGGGTCGGTGACCAGGTCGCGTCGCGGCCGGCCTCCCGGGCCCGGTCGACGGCGCGCCGACGTGCCTCGTTCGCCCTCTGCGGGTCCGCTGCCTCACGAGCGCGTCGGCGTTCGGCGATCGCCTCGCGATTCCGGTGGTAGTAGTCGCGCTGAGCCTGCTTGTACGCCTCCGGATGCTTCTGCTTGTACCGTTCGCGGGCTTGCTGTCGCTCCTCGGGGTGCTCCTTCGCCCACGCCTTCGCGCGCTCGATCCCCTTCTTGCGCCGCTCCTTCTCGTCACGCTCGCGCTGAGCCTGATCGCGCATGTACTCGCGGTTCTTTCGGCGGATCTCCTCGCGGTTCCGGTCGCGGTACTCGGCGTAGTACGTCGGGTGAGCGTCGTTCCATGCCTTGCGCTGTGCGGCGAGCTGCGCCGCACGCTCGTCATCGCGCGATTGCGCGTCACTCATGGCCAGCCGCCGTGAGCACGCCGTCGAGCTCCGCGAGCGCCGTGAACAATTCCTCGCGCGTCGCCGTCGGGTCGGTAATCGCTCGCGCGAAGAGCCCGCTCATCCGTTCGCGTTCGGCGTCGGACACGTCACCGAGCCGTACGAGACACCACTCGATGTCCTCGGCGAGGCTGTAGCCCGGATCATGTACCTCGATGCCGGGGTAGTACAGAAACGCGAGCACAGCCACGTGCTCCAGGACAGCGTCAACGCGCTCACGATCGCTCATGGCAGAAAGGTGCGTGTGCCGCGCCCACCAGCCGTTAGGTGATGTCTGGGAGCCGTTCTACGCTCATCCGTGTTCGGCCGGAGGGAGGACGCTCGTGGCCGAACAGAGCCGGTGGCACCCGCTTCTTGCAGCGCGGGAAGGTCCGACGGGCACGTGGAGCTTGCTCGACGCGTTCGACCGCGTCTACGGAACCATTGAGCTTCGTCGTGTGAGCGCCACCGACCTCCGCTACCGCGTCAGCTTCCGCGGCGAGCTCATCGGCTGGTCAACGACCCTCCGCATCGCGTGTGAGCGGCTGCACGCCGAGTTCCTTCGCAACCACGGCCCCAACGGCGGACCGATCGCAAGCTGGGGCACGGGCAAACTGGAGCGATAGGCCGGGAGCCCTACGCCGCTTCGATGTCTTCCTGATCGAGGAAACCCAGCGCGGGGAACTCGGCCACGCCATCATCGTTCGAAAGAAGCGAAGCATCGGGGTTCTCGCGGCGCAGGGTCCGCTCGAGAATTCCTGCGGGCCCTCGATCCACGGTGCGGTCGGGCTCGATGTAATGCCCTTCGGTGATCGCGGTCGAGCCGTGTCCTAGGAAGGTGGCGGCCGCGTCGGCACTCGCCCCGCGTGCGATGACTGTCGCGCCCGTTCGCCGATACCAGCGAAGTGTGATCCCCTCCCCAGCGAGATCAGCCAACTCAAGGAAGGCGCGGAAGGTCCGTCGAACGTTGAACGGGCTGAGAGGCCTGCCCGCGCGATTTGCGAAGATCGTCCGCTGCGGGTCGCTGGTCGGGATGCCGACTAGCCGTGCGCGAATCACGGCAGCAGCGAATTCAGGGACCGCGATGCGGCGGATGGAGTGCTCGGTCTTGGGATGGTCCTGCCGGACCGCGCCGCTACCGGTGCGCAACACGACCGTTCCTGTCACGGAGATCGTCATCCCGCCAGGACCGTCGTCGACATCACATACGCGAAGCGCCAGGCACTCGCCGATGCGCAGCGCAGTGCCGAGGAGCACTTCGATGATGTCGCGAACCTGACCGTCGGGCTTGGGTCCCTTGACGTCGGGACCGGTCCGCCAGCGACTGGCGGCGTCGCGGATTGCACCGATCTGATCGATGTTCAGCGCCTGCCGCTCGCCCTTCGGTCTCCGCAACGGGCTTGTCCCCTGCACGGGATTCCGCGGGATCGCATCATGTCGGAGCGCAAACGCGAAGAGCTGGTTGAGGACGGTTCGCGAGTGGTGCGCGCGAGAGAAGGACGCTGCGCTCTCTGATCTGAGGAACCACTCCACGCGGCCCGTGGTGATCTCCCCGAGCGAGAAGTGCTCGAACTGTGGCCTCACTCGGAGCCTGAGATCGTCGCGATAGTTCTTCTTCGTCCCGTCCGACAGCTCGCGCAACTCCAAATCCTCGAGCCACAGGTCAGCGAGGTCTCCGAAGGAGCTGCTGAGGTCGAGCAGGCCGCCGGCTCCGAAACCGGGTCTGTCGAGGAGACGCTCCTTCAAACGGGCTCGCGCCGCAGATTCGCTGCGAGCAGCACCGGTGACTCTGCGCAAGCGACCGTCGGCGTCACGAATGCGCGCGAGCGCCACGTAAGAGGTGCCGCGCCTGGTGATGCTGATGGTCCCGTAGGAGCCGATCAGGGTCCGTGGCCGTCCGCCGTTCATGCGGCACCGCCGGCATGGCGCTGCTCGTCAGCCTGTTCCATGCGCTCGACCCACGCATCGATCTCGGCCTTGCGGAACCTCAACTGGGTGCCGACACGGAATCCATGCGGCCCACGGCCCTTGCTCCGTAGGTCATAGATCGTCTGGACGGAGACCTTCAACTCGGCGGCAAGCTCAGCCAGCGAGACGTAGTTGCCGCGTCCCGACTCAGAGGTGCCACCGCCATCCATATAGCCAAGGTGCGCGGGCGTCACCGCGTACCTTCCAGATAGCTCCAGAAGGCTCGAGAGCGCCCTGCGGCGACTTGGCGAAGTGTCCAGTACTTGACTACCAAACATTCAAACTCCCTGATCAGGGAGTGAAGTTTCGGCGCTTTACCGGGAGTTTTGGTGGACCTGAGGGGACTCGAACCCCTGACCCCCTGCATGCCATGCAGGTGCGCTACCAGCTGCGCCACAGGCCCATTCTTTGGGTTGTCACCGCTGTCGCGGCAACCCTTCGATGCTACTACATCTCCGGAGAGGCCATGACCACCCGCTACTCCGTCGCGGCCGGTGCGGTGCTCTCGATCGGGACGATCGGGCAGTCCTTCCACAGCCGCTCCAGGCCGTAGAATACCCGCTCCTGCTCGTGGAAGACGTGCACGACGAGGTCGCCGAAGTCGAGCAGCACCCAGCGCGATTCCTGGCGACCCTCTCGCCGCAGACGCTTCACGCCCTGCTCCAGCATCGCCTCCTCCACGGCATCCGCGATGGCGGCGACGTTGCGCTCGCTCGACCCGGTCGCCAGGAGGAAGACGTCCACGAGCGGCAGGGGCTCGGAGACGTCGAACGCCAGCAGATCCTCGGCGCCCTTGCTCTCCGCGGCGGCCGCCGCGATCTGGACGAGCTCACGCGTGCGCGCTGCGGCGGTCATCCGATGGCTCCCGTCACGAGGGCGACGATCAGGACGCCGGTCAGCGCGAGTGCGAGCGCGCCGGCGGTGATGACGAGGGCGAGCATCAGCCGGCTGCCCTTCTCGGGCGCCGGCGGTTTGATGATGTCCTCGGCGCTCTTGATGGTGCTGATCGCCGAGCTCGCCGCGATCGGGGTGGGCGAGGACGATGCCGGCAGCTCGCCGTCGACGAGGACCGCGTCGGTCTCCTTGTTGTCGGCGGCGCCAGGCATGGTCCCCGTCGCCCCGAACGAGTCAGGCAGCGAGAACGTCCCGGTGATCAGCACCTCCCCCGTTGCGGCGATCGGCGACGTGAACGAGCCCGTCTCCGGCGTCTGCGAGAGGATCAGCGCATTCGGCGCCGACAGTGCGCCCGTCGCCGTGCTCCCCCGGCCCAGGAGCTGGTCGAAGGATGCCGGGAGTTCGAGCTCGACGCCTTCTCCCGACAGCAGGCCGGAGCCGAAGGTGGGGGCGACGACGGGACGCTCGGTCTCGCGGTCGTCTTCACCGTCCGCCTCGTCTTTCGGGCGGAACAGGGCGTGCGCGTCGTCGGCCGGGCTCTCGTCGGAGGCGGGACCGGCGTCAGCATCCGCGTCGGCGTCATCGGCCTCGTCGGCGGCGACATCGTCGACGGCGGACTCCGCAGGAGCATCGAACACGAGCTCGGCATCGACGGTGGGTTCGGCCGCAGATTCGGCGTCGGCCGCGGGCACCTCATCGATGACGACCGGCTCCTCGGCGGCGGGCGCCTCCTCGTCCATCGTCTCCTCGGCGGCGGGTGCCTCCTCGATGACCGGCGCCTCCTCGGCGGCGGGTGCCTCCTCGATGACCGGCGTCTCCTCGATGACCGGCGCCTCCTCGATGACCGGCGCCTCCTCGATGACCGGCGCGTCGTCGGTGGCGGGCGCGTCGGCGTCCTGCGCCTCGGCGGCATCGTCGGGCGTCTCCGCCGGCCCGTCCGCGTCCGCCGGGGCATCGGCCTCGTCCTCATCGATGACGGGTACGGATGCCGTGCGCAGCCGCTCCTGCTGTCGCTTGGCGCGTCGGGTCAGCGCGGGCGAGCCCAGGTCGACGTCCGCGGCGGCGGCCGGGACCTCGGCGATGATCGGTTCCGCCGCGCGCGGCAGCGGCGCGACAACGGCTGGTGCCGGCTCGGCGGTCTGGCTCTGCTCGATGTCTTCGGGCGTGATGATCGGCGTCGATGCGGTGTTGCGCAACTCACGCAGCTGACGACGCGTCAGCTGCGGAGTGTCGGGCTGGTCGGGTGTGCTCATGCCTCGCTCCGATAAAGGTGGTGCTTCGCAATGTATTGGACGACCCCGTCGGGAACGAGGTACCACACCGGGTGTCCGTTCTTCACGCGGGCGCGGCAGTCGGTGGACGAGATCGCCAGCGCCGGGATCTCGAGCCGGCTGACCACCTCTTCGGGCAGTCCGTCCGTGGACAGGATGTGACCGGGCCGCGACACCGCGACGAAGTGCGCGAGGTCCCACAGCTCGCCGTGGTCGCGCCATCCGAGGATCTGTGCGATCGCGTCGGCTCCGGTGATGAAGAACAGTTCCGCGTCGGGACGCGCCGTCTTCAGGTCGCGCAGCGTATCGATCGTGTAGGTCGGCCCGTCGCGGTCGATGTCGACGCGGCTGACCGTGAACTGCGGGTTGGATGCCGTCGCGATCACTGTCATGAGGTAGCGATGCTCCCCCGCGGTCACCTTCTCCTTCTGCCACGGCATGCCTGTGGGGACGAAGACGACCTCATCCAGATCGAACGACTGCGCGACTTCACTCGCGGCGACGAGGTGGCCGTGGTGGATCGGGTCGAACGTACCGCCCATGACCCCGATCCGCGGGGCGCGCGCCGTTGTCATACCGCGGCCTCAGTGGTGGCCGTGCCCCACCTGCGCCTGGTCGACGGGGTGAGCCTTCGCATAGGCCTCGGCCTTGTGCGCGTGGCGGTTGGCCACGTTGCGGTACGACATGGTGACGAGCCCGATCGCCATGAAGACGATGAACGCGATCAGGCCGAAGATGAAGGTCTCCGCCTGCACGTTGCCGTGGTGCTCGGCCTCCTCCGCTGCGAAGGCGAGGATGGTGGCGAAGGTCATGCGGGCTCCGTTCGTTTTCGGGTGGTCTCAGTTTAGGCGGTCAGGCGCGGATCTGCCCGGACCCGCGCGCGAGCCACTTGGTACTGGTCAGCTCCGGCAGGCCCATGGGGCCGCGGGCGTGGAGCTTCTGCGTCGAGATGCCGACTTCGGCGCCGAACCCGAACTCGCCGCCGTCGGTGAACCGTGTCGAGGCGTTGGCCATGACGACGGCCGAGTCGACCTCGGCGAGGAATCGCTCGGCGCGGGCGTCGTCGGCCGTCACGATCGACTCGGTGTGGTGCGTGGAGTACCGGCGGATGTGCGCGAGCGCCTCGTCGAGGTCGTCGACCACGCGCATGGACAGATCGAGGCTCATGTGCTCGGTGGCCCAGTCGGCCTCGGTCGCCGGGAGGGCGTCCGCCACGAGCGCCCGCACCGCATCGTCGCCGTGGATGGTGACCCCGGCATCCTGCAGGGCCGCCGTGACCGGCGGGATGAGGCGCTCGGCGGCGTCGCGCAGCACCAGCACCGTCTCGACCGCGTTGCAGACGCTCGGGCGCTGCACCTTCGCGTTCACGACGATCTGCTCGGCCCACTCGAGCGGCGCCGAGGAGTCGAGCACGATGTGGACCACGCCGGCGCCGGTTTCGATGACGGGGACGGCCGATTGCGTGACGACCGTCTCGATGAGCTCCGCGCTGCCGCGGGGCACGAGCACGTCGACGAGGCCGCGCGCCTGCATGAGCGCGTGCGCGCCGTCGCGACCGAAGTCGTCGACGGTCTGGATCGCTTCGGGGTCCACTCCGCACTCCGCGAGCGCATCGCGCATGACCGCGACCAGGGCGGCGTTGGTGGACTGCGCCGCCGTGCCACCGCGCAGCACCACGGCGTTGCCCGAGCGCAGCGCGAGCGCGGCGATGTCGACGGTCACGTTGGGGCGGGCTTCGTAGATCGAGCCGACCACGCCGAACGGCACCGAGACCTTCTGCAGCGCGACGCCGTTCGGGAGCGTGCGCTCTTCGATCATGCGCCCGACGGGGTCGGGCAACGCGGCGACGTCGCGCACCGCCGCGGCGAGAGCCGCGACGCGTGCGGCGTCGAGCCGCAGGCGATCGAGGAGCCCGTCCGACAGGCCGTTCTCCTGGCCGCGCGCCAGATCGTCGGCGTTGGCCGCGACGATCTGCGGCGTCGCGGCCTCGATCGCATCGGCGATCGCGCGCAGCGCGTCGGCCTTCGCGGCATCCGGCAGCAGCCCCACTCCGCGTGCGGCGTCGTGCGCCCGTTCCAGGCGCTCCTGCACGGTCGTGGCGATCGTCGTGGTCATCCGCTCAGTCTACCGAGCGGGGTGCGCTCGCCCGGTCGCAGCGCTCAGGCGCCGGTGCGGACGGGAGCGGTGGCGGACGACGGCGTCACGGCGGGATTCGGCGCGAACCAAGTGCCGATTGACGCCCCCGAGAGGGCCTCGTCGACGAGGTCGGCGCTCGTGACGAGCACGCCGATGCCGGATACCGCCGCGAGCCGCGCGGCAGAGGCTTTCGTCGCCGCTCCCCCGGTGCCGACGCTGTTGACGACGGTAGCGCCGAACTCGAACCCGCTGAGGTCGTCGTCGTGCGCGACCGTATCGATCGGCCGGGCACCGGGCTCGGACGGCGGGCGGGTGTACAGCGCCTCGATGTCGCTGAGCAGCACGAGCGCGTCCGCGCCGATGAGCTCGGCGACCATGGCCGCCAGCCGGTCATTGTCGCCGAAGCGGATCTCGTGGGTGGCGACGGTGTCGTTCTCATTGACGATGGGGAGGATGCGCAGACCCAGCAGGCGCTCCATCGCCCGGCGGGCGTTGGAACGGTGGGTGGCGTTCTCGAGGTCGCCGGCGGTCAGCAGCACCTGGCCGGCGACGATCTGGAACGGGCGCAGCGCGTCCTGGTAGCGGTAGATCAGCACGTTCTGTCCCACGGCCGCGGCCGCCTGCTGCGTCGCGAGATCGACGGGTCGCTCATCCAGCGACAGGTACGGCATGCCGGTCGCGATGGCGCCGGACGAGACCAGCACGACCTCGGTGCCGCGCGCGTGCGCGGCGGCGAGCCCGTCGACGATCGTCTGGATCTTGTGGGCGTTCTCGCCGCTGATCGACGACGAGCCGACCTTGACGACGACGCGCCGTGCTCCCGCTAGCTCCGCCCGTTCTCTCACGCTCACGCTTCCTCGTCGTCCTCCCGGTCGTAGCCGGCGCCGCCGGCGCCCAGGCGCTCCGCCTCGAGCTCGGCACGCGCCTCGGCCTTGGCGTCCATGCGCTCGTGATAGCGCTCGCGGCGCTGCGACGTCGTGCGCCGGGGGTTGAGGTCCAGACGCGGGTCGGTGCCGCGCGGCGCCGTCATCAGCTCCGCCGCCGACGAGAGCGAGGGGTGCCAGTCGAAGACGATTCCGTCGCCCGGGCCGATGACCACCGTGGAGCCGGCCACGGCACCGGCGCGGTACAGCTCGTCTTCCACGCCCAGCTTCTCGAGCCGGTCGGCGAGGAAGCCGACGGCCTCCTCGTTCTGGAAGTCGGTCTGCTGCACCCAGCGCACCGGCTTGTCGCCGAGGATGCGGTAGACGTTGCCGTAGGTGCCGCCTTCGACGCGGATCTCGAAGTCGCGCTCGGCGCCCCGCGGCCGGATGACGACCCGCTCCGGGGCCGGCGCCGCGGCCTGCTCGGCGCGGTGCCTGGCCACGATGTCGCCGAGGGCGAACGTCAGCGGGCGCAGGCCCTCGTGGCTGACGGTGGAGATCTCGAACACGCGGTAGCCGCGCTCCTCGAGGTCGCCGCGCACGAGGTCGGCGAGGTCCTTCGCCTCCGGCACGTCCACCTTGTTCAGCGCGACGAGTTGCGGGCGCTCCAGCAGCGGGACCTGCCCCTCGGGGACGGGGTAGCTCGCGAGCTCTTCGCGGATCACCTCGAGGTCGCTCAGCGGGTCGCGACCCGGCTCGAGCGTCGCGCAGTCCAGCACGTGCACGAGCGCGGTGCAGCGCTCGACGTGACGGAGGAACTCCAGACCGAGACCCTTGCCTTCGCTGGCGCCCTCGATGAGACCCGGCACATCGGCGACGGTGAAGCGCGTCTCCCCCGCCTGCACCACCCCGAGGTTGGGGTGCAGCGTCGTGAACGGGTAGTCCGCGATCTTCGGCCGCGCCGCGGAGATCGCCGCGATGAGGCTCGACTTGCCCGCGGAGGGGAAGCCGACGAGCGCGACGTCGGCGACGGTCTTCAGCTCCAGCTGGACATCGCCCTCCCAGCCGGGCGTGCCGAGCAGCGCGAACCCGGGTGCCTTGCGCTTGGGGTTGGCCAATGCGGCGTTGCCGAGCCCGCCTTGGCCGCCGGGGGCGACGACGAAGCGCGTTCCGGGGACGATGAGGTCGGCGAGCGGCTCCCCGTCGGCATCCTTCACGACCGTGCCGACGGGAACCGGCAGCTCGAGGCTCTCACCGGCGGCGCCCGAGCGGTTGTCGCCCATGCCGAACCCGCCGTTGCCGGCGGAGCGATGCGGCGAGTGGTGGTAGGACAGCAGCGTCGTCACCTGCGGGTCGGCGACGAGCACGACGTCGCCGCCGTGACCGCCGTTGCCGCCGTCGGGGCCGGCCAGCGGCTTGAACTTCTCGCGGCGCACCGAGACGCACCCGTTGCCGCCCTTGCCGGCGCGCAGATGCAGCGTCACCCGGTCGACGAAGGTCACCATGTCGGTCTCCTGACGAGAAAACAGCAAGGGGCGAGCCGAAGCCCGCCCCTCACTTCACTGTGAACCCTTACGGTTCCTGAGCTTGTCGAAGGATCACTCCGCGACAGCGACGATGTTGACGACCTTGCGGCCGCCCTTGGTGCCGAACTCCACCGCGCCGGCGGCGAGGGCGAACAGCGTGTCGTCGCCGCCCCGGCCGACGCCGGTGCCCGGGTGGAAGTGCGTGCCGCGCTGGCGGACGAGGATCTCGCCGGCGTTGACGGTCTGGCCGCCGAAACGCTTCACGCCCAGTCGCTGGGCGTTGGAGTCACGACCGTTGCGGGTGGAGCTTGCGCCCTTTTTGTGTGCCATGTCTGTGTCTCCCTGGCTTACTTGATACCGGTGATCTTGACGCGCGTGAGGTCCTGACGGTGGCCCTGGCGCTTCTTGTAGCCGGTCTTGTTCTTGAACTTCTGGATGACGATCTTCGGACCGCGCTCCTCGCCGAGCACCTCGGCGGTGACGGTCACCTTCGCGAGCTTGTCGGCGTCGGTCGTGACGGTGTCGCCGTCGACGAACAGCACGGCGGGAAGCTCGAGCTTGTCGCCGACCTTCGCCTGCTGACGGTCGAGAACGACGATCGTGCCGACCTCCACCTTCTCCTGCCGGCCGCCGGCGCGCACAACTGCGTAAACCACTTCACACCTGTTTTTCTTCTGCGGAGCACACGGCTCCAGCTGTCTTCATGGGACGAGCACGCCCCGAAAGTCCGTGCTTCACTCTCGATGCGGAGGCGGAACTCGACGCACCAAGGGTCCACTTTACCGGATGCCGCGGTGATGGGCAAAAGCAGGCGAGGGCGTGTCGCGGCGCGACCTAGACTTCCGTCATGGCCATCCTGATCGACGATCCGCGATGGCCGGCACACGGCCGGTTGTGGGCGCACCTGGTCAGCGACACCGATCTGGCCGAACTGCACGCGTTCGCGCGCGCCGGCGGCATCCCGTCTCGCGCGTTCGACCTCGATCACTACGACGTTCCGGAGGACGCCGTGCCGCGCCTCATCGCCGCCGGCGCCCAGCACGTGAGCGGGCACGAGCTCGTCACCCGCCTCATCGCGTCGGGGCTGCGGGTGACGGCGCGGGAGCGCCGCGGACTCTAGGAGTCCGCGCCCTCCGGCGTCGCGGCGACCGGCGTTCCGCTGAGCGCGGCCGTCGTGACGCGTCGCCGGCCCCTCCCCTGCCCGGGCGCCTTCGGCTCGGGCAGCGCGTTGAGCACGGAATCGAGCAGGAGGTCCTTCTCGGTGCGCTCGGCGGACTTGCCCCCCTCACCGCGCTTCTTGCGGGGCTTCTTGGGGCGCTCCGCGGTCGGCTCCGCCGCGGGAGCGACCGCGAGGTCGCCGAGCGGCAGCGTGACGTCGGCGGCGGGCTCCTCGTGGGAGTGGATGGTCGACGCCGCGATCTGCGCGAGCGCGGACTTCGCGCTCTCGGTGATCACGTGTGTGCCGCCGCCCGCACCGGCCGGGGCGGAGGGGCCGTTCTGCCGGGTGCGACGCCCGCCGGAGGACTGCTGCTGCGGGCCGCGGTGCTTGACCACCGGGTCGTGGTGCACGATGACGCCGCGACCGGCGCACACCTCGCACGGCTCGCTGAAGGTCTCCAGGAGCCCCAGGCCGAGCTTCTTGCGCGTCATCTGGACGAGGCCGAGCGAGGTGACCTCGGCGACCTGGTGCTTCGTCCGGTCACGGCTCAGGCACTCGACGAGACGTCGCAGCACGAGGTCGCGGTTGGACTCCAGCACCATGTCGATGAAGTCGACGACGATGATGCCGCCGATGTCGCGCAGTCGCAGCTGGCGGACGATCTCCTCGGCCGCCTCGAGGTTGTTCTTGGTGACGGTCTCCTCGAGGTTTCCGCCGGATCCGACGAACTTGCCCGTGTTGACGTCGACGACCGTCATCGCCTCGGTGCGGTCGATGACGAGCGAACCGCCCGAGGGCAGCCAGACCTTGCGGTCCAGCGCCTTCTCGATCTGCTCGGTGACGCGGAAGCGGTCGAACGGATCCTGCTCGTCCTCGTACTTCTCGATGCGCTCGAGCAGGTCGGGGGCGACGCCGGTCAGGTACGACGTGATGGTCTGGTACGCCTCTTCGCCCTGGATGAGCATCTTCGAGAAGTCCTCGTTGAAGACGTCGCGGACGATCTTGACGAGCAGGTCGGGCTCGGAGTGCAGCAGCGCGGGGGCCTGGATCGACTCGACTTGGCTGGAGATATGCTCCCACTGCGACGTCAGGCGCTGCACGTCACGGGTCAGCTGGTCTTCGGTCGCGCCCTCGGCCGCGGTGCGCACGATGACGCCACTGGACTCCGGGAGCACCTCCTTGAGGATGCGCTTCAGGCGCGCGCGCTCGGTGTCGGGGAGCTTGCGGGAGATGCCGTTCATGGCGCCGCCGGGCACGTACACAAGGTAGCGGCCGGGGAGCGAGATCTGGCTCGTGAGGCGCGCGCCCTTGTGGCCGACGGGGTCCTTCGTCACCTGCACGAGCACGCGGTCGCCGCTCTTGAGGGCGAGCTCGATGCGCCGCGGCTGGTTGCCGGTCTCGACGGCATCCCAGTCCACTTCGCCCGAGTACAGCACGGCGTTGCGGCCCCGGCCGATGTCGACGAACGCCGCCTCCATCGACGGCAGCACGTTCTGCACGCGACCGAGGTAGACGTTGCCGATGAGCGAGGACTCCTGGCTGCGGGCGACGTAGTGCTCGACGAGGACGTTGTCCTCGAGCACCGCGATCTGGATGCGGCCGTTCTTGGAGCGGACGATCATGTCGCGGTCGACGGCCTCGCGACGGGCGAGGAACTCGGCCTCGGTGACGACGGTGCGCCGGCGTCCGGCCTCACGGCCGTCGCGGCGGCGCTGCTTCTTGGCCTCCAGGCGCGTGGAGCCCTTGATGCGCTGCGGCTCGGTGATGAGCTCGACGGCGCGGCGGCGCGGTGCGCTCTGACCGCCCGTCGTGTCGTCGGCGTCGGATGCCGGTGACCCGCCGCCGCGGCGACGGTTGCGCCGCCGGGCGCTCGAACCGCCCTGCGAGCCCTGACCGGACGCGTCGTGCTGGTCTTCGCGGTCCTCGCGCGCCGACCCCGGGCGCGCCGGCAGCGGCACGATCTCGGGCGCGTAGAACACCAGCTGCGTGGACACGCTGGAGACGAACTCCGCCGGCAGGAGCCCGAGGCTTACGGCGGTGGGCGGCTCGGGCGTGGTCGGCTCGGGGGCGGCGGGCGCCTGTGCCTCGGTCTCGGCCGTCTCGGCCACGCGTGACTCGGCCTCGGGTGACTCGGCCTCGGGTGACTCGGGGCCGGCCGCCTCGGCCGCCCTGTCCTCGGCGGCGGGCGTCTCGGCCGCCGTGTCGTCGGCGGCGGGCGCCTCGGCCTCGGGCTTCACAGCCGCGGGCACCTCGGAGGCGGCGGTGTCGGCATCCGTCACCTCGACCACGGCGAGCACCTCGGCGGTGTCGAGGCGGGACGGGTCCGCGGCGGCATCCGCGACGGCGTCGGTCTCTGCGATGTCGGCGGAGATCTCGATCTGCACGTCGTCGATGGTCTCGACGGTGGGCTCGTCGGTGGTCTCGGGCGTCAGCGCCAGCTCTTCGTGGGCGGGAGTGGTCTGGTCGTTGTGCTCATCGGCCATCTCTGGCTTACTCCTAGCCGGCGGCTCCGCGGGCCGTCTGGCGAAATCTGGCGGCGTCACCCAGGTGCTGGGGAACCGCGAACTCACTCGGTCTGCAGCCTCACCCGCTCCCTGGCGGGGCTCGTGCTGCGAAGGGCGTTCATCGCCCGAAGTCTTCGGCGATGCCGTGCGCGGCGCGGCCGCGGAGCATCGGCGACCATTATCGCACTTTCATCCGCGGAATGCGCGAAGCCCCACAGCCGGGTCGCCCGGCCGCCTCCCGAGGCCGCCCGACGACACAGGCGGCACAGGCGCGGATGGGATAATCGCGCTCATGTCCCCGCGCACGATCAACGCCCGCCCCGTCGCCCTCGCTGTGTGGCTGGTGATCGCGGGGGTCATCGGCTGGATCGCGGCGTTCGCCCTCACCCTGGAGAAGTTCCACGCCTATGCGAACCCGGGTACGGCCGCGTCGTGCGACTTCAGCATCGTCGTGCAGTGCACGGAGAATCTGAACTCGCCCCAGGGCAGCGTGTTCGGTTTCCCGAACCCGATCCTCGGTCTCACCGGCTGGGTGGCGCCGATCGTGGTCGGCACGGCGATCCTGGCCGGAGCGCGGTTCGCCCGCTGGTTCTGGTGGGCTTTCTTCGCGGGGATCACGTTCGCGTTCGGTTTCGTACTGTGGCTCATCAGTCAGAGCATCTACGTGCTCGGCACGCTGTGCCCGTGGTGCATGGTGACCTGGCTCGTCACGATCCCGACGTTCTACGCCGTCGCCGTGCACCTCGTCCGCTCGGGCGTCGTGTCCGACGCGCCGCGCGTCCGTGCAGCCGGTGCCGCGCTCGCGGCCTGGGTGCCGCTCATGGCGTTCGTCACCTACGCCGTCGTGCTGCTGCTCGCGCAGCTGCGCCTCGACGCGATCCCCCAGCTCATCGACGTCATCTTCTGACGCGCCCGGCATCTTCTGACGCCCGGTGCGCTCACGTGGCGCGCGCTGAGGATCAGAACCAGATGTCCAGCTCGCGCGCCGCGGACTCGGGGCTGTCGCTGCCGTGGACGAGGTTCTGCTGCACCTTCACTCCCCAGTCACGGCCGAAGTCGCCGCGGATCGTGCCGGGCGCGGCCGTCGTGGGGTCGGTCGTCCCGGCGAGCGACCGGAAACCTTCGATCACGCGGTTGCCGGCGAGGCGGATGGCCACCGACGGACCGGAGAGCATGAACTCCAGCAGCGGCTCGTAGAAGGGCTTGCCGGCGTGCTCGGCGTAGTGCTGCTCGAGCAGGTCGCGGTCGGGATCGACGAGCTTGATGTCGACCAGGGCGTAGCCCTTCGCCTCGATGCGCGCCAGGATCGCGCCGGTGAGGCCGCGCGCCACACCGTCGGGCTTGACCAGGACGAGAGTCTCTTCGGTGGGCATGTCAGTCTCCGTTCGTTGCGGGCGGTGAGGTCGTCTGAGCGCGCTGCGCGTTGCGGCGGTCCAAGGCGCCGCCCTTGATCGTCGCATACGCGTACATCGCGCCGAAAATGAGCCCCACGAGGGCGAGGGCGGGTACGAGGAAGGCGCCGAGGACCACGACGAGCTGCCACGCCCAGCCGAGGGCGATTCCCCACCGGTACCGGACGAGGCCGGTCGTGGCGATCATGAGGAGCGCCAGGATCGAGCCGGCGACGATGCCCCACCACTGCGGCACGGCATCGGGGAGCGCGCCCAGGCCGTACGCGGCGAGGCCGCCCAAGAAGACGATGACCGACTCGAAGCCGAGGACGATCTGCGCGAGCGACTCCTCCGCACCGCGCGCCCGTCGCGCCCTCCCGGGCGCCGGCGTGCCCGACGGATCCGGTGCGCTCATCCCTGCCACCCGTCCTTCCAGTCCTCCGCCGCCGCGAGCTGCACGGCCTCACCGGCGAGGACGACGCTCCCGGCGATGACCACGGCACGACGATCGGATGCCGCGGCCCACTCCCGCGCCGCCTCCGCGGCGTCAGCGAGGTCACGGTGCACCGTGACGGGGATGCCGGCCGCCTCGACGAGGTCGGCGAGACGGTCGGGGTCGGCGGCACGGTCGGAGTCCGGCGCGGTGACGAAGACCTGGGTCGCCGCCGGCGCCAGCGTCGACACGATGCCGGCGGTGTCCTTGTCGCCGAAGGCGCCGAACACGATTCCCCATTCATCGAAGTCGAACGAGTCACCCAGCGCCGCCACGAGAGCGCGCGCGCCGTGCGGATTATGGGCACTGTCGACGAGCACGGTCGGCGCGACGCCGACGAGCTGCAGGCGGCCGGGCGAGGTCACCTGGGCGAGCCCCTCGGTGAGGACGTCGCCGGTCAGCGGCTGGGTGCCCCCGCCGATGAGGGATTCGACCGCGGCGATGGCGAGAGCGGCGTTGTGGCCTTGATGTGCGCCGTACAGCGGCAGATACAGGTCCTCGTACGTGCCCGCGAGACCCTGCACACTCAGCTGCTGCCCGCCGACGGCGAGGCGCTGCGCGGTGAGCCCGAAGCCCTCGCCCTCGACCGCGAGGCTCGCGCGGCGGGCCGCGGCGGCCGTCTCCAGCACGCGCAGGGCCGCGGCATCCTGCTGCGCGGAGACGACGGCGGCACCGTCCTTGATGATCCCGGACTTCACGGTCGCGATCTCGGCGATCGTGCCGCCGAGCTTGTCGGCGTGGTCGATGTCGATCGGCGCGAACACCGCGACGTCGCCGTCGGCGGTGTTCGTGGAGTCCCACGCACCGCCCATGCCCACCTCGATGACCGCGACATCCACCGGAGCGTCGGCGAACGCGACGAAGGCGAGCACGGTGAGCAGCTCGAAGAAGGTCAGCGGCGCGTCGCCCTTCGCGGCGAGCTCGGCGTCGACGAGGTCGACGAACGGCGCGATCTCCTCCCAGGCGTCGGCGATCAGACCGTCGTCGATGGGCTCGCCGTCGATCATGACCCGCTCCGTGAAGCGCTCCAGGTGCGGGCTCGTGAACAGGCCCGTGCGCAGGCCGTGGGCACGCACGATCGACTCGATGATGCGACTCGTCGAGGTCTTGCCGTTCGTGCCGGTGACGTGGATGACCCGGTAGCTGCGCTGCGGGTCGTCCAGCAGCTCCAGCACCCGACGGGCGCGCTCCACCCGGGGCTGCACCCACTGCTCGCCCTGCCGTGTCAGCAGCGCGGCGTAGACGGCATCGGCACGGTTGCGGTCGCTCATGAGGTCCTCCCCACGCGGGTCACCGCGATGGTCACTTCTCCGACGTTGGCGTAGGCGCCCGCAGCGACGGATGCCGTGTACTCGGCGTCGATCGTCTCGGCGCCCGCCAGGACCGACCCTTCGCCGACCAGCACCGTGCGCTCGGGGGCGACGACGGCGTACTCGACCGCGAGGGTCTCCCCCGCGACGTCGGCGGCGGTGAACGCCGAGGCGACGGCCGCGGCATCCTGCGCATCGGCGAACAGCAGCTGCAGGCGGATGCGATCGCTGACATCGAACCCGGCCGCGCGCCGGCTCTCCTGCACGGCGCGGATGACATCGCGCGCGAGGCCCTCGGCCTCGAGTTCGGGTGTCGTCGTGGTATCCAGTAGGACGAAGCCGCCGCCGGACAGCAGCGAGATCGCGGTGCCCTCCGCGACGCCTCCCGCCTCGAGCGTCAGCTCGTACTCCGACGGCTCGAGCGCGACGCCGTCGACGATCACGACGCCGTCCACGACCGACCACACGCCCGCTTTGGCGCCCGCGATGACGTGCTGCACCTGCTTGCCCAGCCGCGGCCCGGCCGCGCGGGCGTTGACCGCGAGGCGCTGACTGATGCCGTACTGCTCGGCGAGCCCCTCCGTCAGCTCGATGACCTGCACCGACTTCACGTTGAGCTCGTCGCGCACGATGTCCTCGAACTGCGAGAGCGCGGCGGCATCGGTCACGGCGACGGTGAGCGCCGGCAGCGGCAGGCGCACGCGCTTGCCCTCCTTCTTGCGGAGGGCGTTCGCGACACTCGAGACCTCGCGGACGGTGTCCATCGCGGCGCGGATATCGGCCGCCGCGGGGAACGCGTCGGCATCCGGCCAGTCCTCCAGGTGCACGCTGCGCCCGCCGGTCAGGCCCTGCCAGACGCGCTCGGTGACCAGCGGCAGCAGCGGCGCAGCGACGCGCGTGAGCGTCTCGAGCACCGTGTACAGGGTGTCGAAGGCCTCGGTGGTGCTCTCGTCGCCGGGGACGACGCCGACCCAGAACCGATCGCGGGAGCGGCGGATGTACCAGTTGGTCAGAGCCTCGGCGAAGTCGCGGAGCTTCGCGGCGGCGGTCGTCGAGTCGAGCACCTCGAGCTCGGCGGCGACGTCACGGACGAGGTCGCCCGTCAGAGCGAGGATGTAGCGGTCGAGGACGTTCGTCGAATCGGTGCGCCAGCGCGCGGTGTAGCCGGTGCCGGGCGGGGCCGCGTCGCCGGCGGACGCCGCGTTCGCATAGGTGGCGAAGAAGTACCACGCGTTCCACAGCGGCAGCAGGAACTCCCGCACGCCCGCACGGATGCCCTCCTCCGTCACGATGAGGTTGCCGCCGCGGAGCACCGACGACGCCATGAGGAACCAGCGCATCGCGTCGGAGCCGTCGCGGTCGAACACCTCGCTCACGTCGGGATAGTTCCGCAGCGACTTGCTCATCTTCTGGCCGTCGCTGCCGAGCACGATGCCGTGGCAGGCGACCCCGGTGAAGGCGGGACGGTCGAACAGCGCACCGGAGAGGACGTGCATGACGTAGAACCAGCCGCGGGTCTGACCGATGTACTCGACGATGAAGTCGGCCGGCGCGTGCTCGTCGAACCACTCCCGGTTCTCGAACGGGTAGTGCACCTGCGCGTACGGCATCGACCCGGAGTCGAACCAGACGTCGAAGACGTCCTCGATGCGACGCATGGTGGACCGTCCCGACGGGTCGTCGGGGTTCGGCCGCGTCAGTTCATCGATGTACGGACGGTGCAGGTCGACCTCGCCGGACTCGTTGCGCGGCAGGCGCCCGAAGTCGCGTTCGAGGTCGGCCAGCGAGCCGTAGACGTCGATGCGCGGGTGCTCCGGATCGTCGCTGCGCCACACCGGGATCGGCGACCCCCAGAACCGGTTGCGGCTGATCGACCAGTCCCGGGCGCCCTCGAGCCACTTGCCGAACTGGCCGTGCTTGACGTTCTCGGGCGCCCAGGTGATCTGCTCGTTCAGCTCGACCAGGCGGTCTTTGATCGCCGTCACGCGCACGAACCAGCTCGAGACGGCCTTGTAGATGAGGGGGTTCCGGCAACGCCAGCAGTGCGGGTAGGAGTGCTCGTAGGAGGCCTCGCGCAACAGGCGCCCCTCGGCCTTGAGCAGTCGGATGAGCGGGCGGTTGGCGTCCATCCACAGCTGACCGGCGACGTCGGTGACCTGCGGCAGGAACTTTCCGCCGTCGTCGAGGCTCATGATGAGGGGGATGCCGGCGGCCTCGGTCACGCGCTGGTCGTCCTCACCGTAGGCGGGCGCCTGGTGCACGATGCCGGTGCCGTCGCTGGTCGTGACGTAGTCATCGACGAGGATGCGCCACGCGCGACCCGTGCCCCACACCTCGGCATCCGCGTAGTAGTCGAAGAGCCGGTCGTACTGCACGTCGGCCAGCTCGGCGCCCGAGATCGTGCGCTCGACGGCGTCGGCGGCGTCGGCGGGGTTCTCGTAGCCGAGGTCCTTCGCGTAGCCGGCGAGCAGCTCGGCGGCGAGCAGGTACCGGTGGGCGGTGGCCTCCTCGGCATCCTGCAGAACATCCGCCGCGCCACGGGGACCGCCCGGGACGACGACGTAGGTGATGTCCGGACCCACCGCGAGGGCGAGGTTCGTCGGAAGCGTCCAGGGGGTCGTCGTCCAGGCGAGCGCACGCACGCCGGTGAGCCCGAGGGCCTCGGCCTTCGCGCCGACGAGGGGGAAGGTGACGGTGACCGACGGGTCCTGGCGCATCTTGTAGACGTCGTCGTCCATGCGCAGCTCGTGGTTGGACAGCGGGGTCTCGTCACGCCAGCAGTACGGCAGGACGCGGTAGCCCTCGTAGGCGAGCCCCTTGTCCCACAGCTCCTTGAAGGCCCAGAGGACCGACTCCATGAAGCCGACGTCGAGCGTCTTGTAGCCGCGCTCGAAGTCGACCCAGCGGGCCTGACGGGTGACGTAGTCCTGCCACTGCTGGGTGTACTCGAGCACCGACTCGCGGGCTTTGGCGTTGAACGCCGCGAGCCCCATGGCCTCGATCTCGCTCTTCTCGGTGATGCCGAGCTGCTTCATGGCCTCGAGCTCTGCGGGCAGGCCGTGGGTGTCCCAGCCGAACACGCGGTCGACCTTCTTGCCGCGCATGGTCTGGAACCGCGGGAAGAGGTCCTTCGCGTAGCCGGTGAGCAGATGCCCGTAGTGCGGCAGGCCGTTGGCGAACGGCGGGCCGTCGTAGAAGACCCATTCCTCGGCGCCCTCGCGCTGGGCGATCGACGCGCGGAAGGTGTCGTCGCGGGCCCAGAAGTCGAGCACGTCGCGCTCGATGTCGGGGAACCGCGGGCTCGGCACCAGTGCGCCGCGGTCGGCGGCTGCGGCGTCTGCGGCGGCGGTGTCCGCGGCGGCCCCGAAGGAGCTTGTCGAAGGGCGAGGGTAGGTCATGTCACTCCAGCAGGTGCTCGTGCGTCTTGCAGCGCTTCCTGCGAGGACGATCGCCGTGCGACCGCGGTACCACCCCGCTTGCCGTCGGTCGGAGACCTCGGGCCACTCACTCTGCGGCTGTGACGGGCCTGCCCCGCGCGGTTCTAATGAGCGCCGCCCCGCGCGTGCCGGGGTCGTGCTGTTCTTCCGCGAGCTCCCCGGTGATGGCCGGATCGATGCCGATGCGTCCATCATACGCGGGCCTACGCTGAAGCACATGGCTCGCCGCACCACCGCCCCCACGCCGCCGCGCGATCACACGCCCGACCTCCCGCCGCGCCTGGAGGAGCACACCGGACTCGCGCCGCGCGCCGACGTCGTCGGGGCGCAGGTCGCGCTGGACGCCGGGGACACGGATGCCGCACACGGACGCATCGCCGAGTCGCGGCTGGCCGCGGCATCCGTCGGCCGTCTCGACCTCACCGGAGCGACGCTGACCGACGTCGTGGTGACCGACCTGCGCGCTGTGGAGCTCGTCAGCCGCGACGGGACGTGGCGCAATGTGGTCGTCGAGGGCGGCCGCATCGGAACGCTCGACGCGTTGCGCGCCGGGTGGGACGGCGTGACCCTCCGCAGCGTCCGCATCGACTACCTCTCCCTCCCGTCCGCGGCGCTGGGCGATGTCCGGATCGTGGGGTGCGAGATCGGAACCCTCGACGTGCCCGAGGCGCGGCTGACGCGGGTGCGGTTCGACGACGCGCGTGCCGACGAGGTCGATACGCGGGGGCTCCGGTCGACGGATGTCGACCTCACGGGGCTGGAGGCGCTGTCCTTCACCGATCCGCGGGGTCTCGCGGGTGCGTGGCTGTCTCCGCGGCAGAGCGAGCTGCACGCGGCGTCGTTCGCGCACGCCCTCGGCATCCGGATCGCCCCGTGACGATCGCGACCGCGCGGCTCGATCTGCGTGAGATGAGCGAGGCCGACCTGCCTGCCCTGGCGGCGATTCTCACCGATCCCGTCGCCATGGTCGCCTACGAGGGCGCGTTCAGCGCGGGTGAGGTCGAGGAGTGGCTGCAGCGGCAGCGCGACCGGTACGCGCGCGACGGTTTCGGGCTGTGGGCGGTGGTGCTGCGCGCGAGCGGGGAGATGATCGGCCAGTGCGGCATCACGCTGCAGCGCATCGACGACGACGAGGTGACCGAGGTCGGCTACCTGTTCCAGCGGGCGCACTGGCATCGGGGCTACGCGCTCGAAGCAGCCGCCGCATGTCGGGACTGGGCCTTCGAGCACCTGGCGATCGACGACCTCTACGCGAAGGTCCGTTCGACCAACGTCGCCTCCATGAACGTCGCCATCCGACTCGGCATGACGGTCCGCCGCACCTTCACGACGCACTACCGCGGTGTCGACATGCCGCACCTCGCGTTCGCGCTGGATCGGGTCGCGTGGGACCGCCGCGTGCCGGCGCCGGTGCCGACGGCGTAGGCGTCTGTCGTTCGGCCGATTCCGAGGAGAAAGGCGGATTCCGAGGAGCGGATGCCGGCTTCTGCTCCTCGGAATCCGCCATCTCCGCGGCATCCGCCCGTCCCCTCGCGTCGAGAAGCGCGGCGCTCACCGCACCAGGTGAAGGCCTTGCGCGATCGCGCGCTGCACGAGCGACTGCACCTCGTGCCAGCGGTTCACGACCTGGTCGTAGCCGACCCGGATCACGTGATAGCCGAGGAGCATGAGCTGCGCGTCGTGGCGGATGTCGCTGTCGCGCTGCGCGCCGACGTGGGTGCCGCCGTCGATCTGCAGGACGAGTCGGTCGCCGATGAGAAAGTCGACCCGGTGCCCCGCCAGCCACACCTGCGGTGTGATCGGCACCCGCAACCACGCCAGTCGGGGCGGGATGAACGACTCGAGCCCCGAGCCGGAGTACGGCGATGCCTGCTCCAGGATCTCCTGCGCGCGACCGCGGAAGGGCAGGCGCCGCAGCTCCGGCAGGGTGACCAGGCGCTTGTCGAGCGCCGACTCCCAGACCGCGAGCGCCTCCTCGAACGGCACACAGCCGGCCACGAGTGCGAGCGTGTTCTCGATCGTGTCCTCCACCGCATCGGGATGCCGCGGCACGATCGGCTGCGCCCAGTGCACGACCGCCTTCGGCTCGCCCGTCGCCGCATCGGTGCCGATGTGGACAGTGCTCGAGCACGGCGGCGCGGCCACGTGCGGCCGGTCCGGCGCGTCCAGCACCCACAGGCCCATCCGTTGGGCGCGTGTCACGCACGAGATGACCACCCCCGCGCGCGTGGCCGACAGCAGCAGCGGATCGGCGCCGGGGAGCGCCACCCAGCCCTTCCGTGGCCGCACCAGCTCCCTGGCATCGACGGCGCGCCGCACGGCCCGCTCGCTCCAGCCGTGGTGACGCAAAGTCCGCAGACGCACGATCCCGCCGGCACGCCGCACCGATTCCGTAACTGTTATGCGTGCCAGCCTGGGACTCGGGGCGCCGCCGTAGGGCGCCCGCCCCGGCATCCGTGGACAATTCGGCACGAAGGCGTCCTGTGGAGGAGGCGATGGTCGGCGCGGATTCCGAGGAGAAAACCCGATACCGAGGAGCGGATGCCGGCTTCTGCTCCTCGGAATCCGCCATCTCCGCGGCATCCGCGCTGCGCGGCATCCGACTCGGGCAGCGCCCCCGGGTGCCTGCGGCGGCGCTCCCCGGTAGAATGGGCCCACAACCCACACTCAGGCACGCTCACACAGTGCCGCCTATATCGCTCGAGGAGACCACCATGTCGACGACCATTCCCGACAAGCCCGCGCTGGAAGGCCTCGAGCAGAAGTGGGATGCCGCGTGGAGCGCGGCCGGAACGTACCTGTTCGACCGCGACGCCGCCAAGGCGAAGGGTCGTGCGGGGGTCTTCTCCGTCGACACTCCCCCGCCGACGGCATCCGGGAGCCTCCACATCGGCCACGTCTTCAGCTACACGCACACCGACGTGAAGACGCGCTTCGAGCGCATGCGCGGCAAGACCGTGTTCTACCCGATGGGCTGGGACGACAACGGGCTTCCGACCGAGCGCCGCGTGCAGAACTTCTACGGCGTGCGCTGCGACACCGCCCTGCCGTACGACCCCGACTTCACCCCGCCGTTCCACGGGGATGCCAAGAGCCTCAAGCCCGCCGATCAGGTGCCGATCAGTCGCCGCAACTTCATCGAGCTGTGCGAAGAGCTGACGCTCGAGGACGAGAAGGCATTCGAGGCGGTCTTCCGCCAGCTGGGGCTCTCCGTCGACTGGACGCAGACCTACCGCACGATCTCCGACGAGACCATCCGCACGAGCCAGCTCGCGTTCCTCCGCAACCTCGAGCGGGGTGAGGCCTACCAGTCGCTCGCGCCGACGCTGTGGGACATCGACTTCCGCTCGGCGATCGCGCAGGCCGAGCTCGAGGACCGCGAGCAGCAGGCCAGCTACCACCGCATCGCGTTCCACAAGACCGACGGATCGGGTGACATCCACATCGAGACGACGCGGCCCGAGCTGCTCGCGGCGTGCGTCGCCCTCGTCGCGAACCCCGACGACGAGCGCTACCAGCCCCACTTCGGCACGACCGTGCGCACCCCGATCTTCGACGTCGAGGTGCCCGTGCTCGCGCATCACCTCGCGCAGCAAGACAAGGGCTCGGGCATCGCGATGATCTGCACGTTCGGCGACGTGACCGACATCATCTGGTGGCGCGAGCTCGACCTCCCCAACCGCACGATCCTCGGGCAGGACGGCCGCATCGTCGCCGACGCCCCTGAGGTGCTCGTGACGGATGCCGCGAAGGCCGCCTACGCCGAGATCGCGGGCCTGACGGTGTTCAGCGCGAAGAAGAAGATGGTCGAGCTGCTGGAGGCCTCCGGTGAGCTGCTCGAGGTGTCGAAGCCCTTCAGCCACCCGGTGAAGTTCTACGAGAAGGGCGACCGGGCTCTCGAGATCGTCTCGACGCGGCAGTGGTACCTGCGCAACGGCGCCCGCGATGAGGCCCTGCGCGACAAGCTCATCGCGCTCGGCCGCGGCATGGATTGGCACCCCGACTTCATGCGGGTGCGCTACGAGAACTGGACGAACGGCCTGACGGGCGACTGGCTCATCTCGCGCCAGCGCTTCTTCGGCGTGCCGATTCCGGTCTGGTACCCGCTCGACGAGAACGGAGAGCGCATCGACGGCGAGGTGATCACCGCCGACGTGGCCGCGCTGCCGGTCGACCCGACGACCGACGCGCCCGCGGGCTACACCGAGGACCAGCGCGGCGTCCCGGGCGGCTTCGAGGGCGAGAAGGACATCTTCGACACCTGGGCGACCTCGTCCCTCACGCCGCAGCTGGCCGGCGGCTGGCAGCGCGACGAGGAGCTGTGGAACCTCGTCGCGCCGTTCGACCTGCGCCCGCAGGGCCAGGACATCATCCGCACGTGGCTGTTCTCCACGATGGTGCGCTCGGCTCTCGAAGACGGCCGCGCGCCGTGGACGGATGCCGCGATCAGCGGCTTCATCGTCGACCCCGACCGCAAGAAGATGTCGAAGTCGAAGGGCAACGTCGTCACGCCCGCCGACATCCTCGAGGCCCACGGCACCGACGCGGTGCGGTACTGGTCCGCATCGAGCCGCCTGGGCGCCGACGCCGCCTTCGATCCGCAGAACCCGACGCAGGTGAAGATCGGCCGGCGTCTCGCGATCAAGGTGCTCAACGCCGCGAAGTTCGTGCTGTCGTTCCCGGTGCCCGCGGGTGCCCACGTGACGCACGCGCTGGATGCCGCGATGCTCGCGACCCTCGATCAGGTGGTGCGCGACGCGACGAAGGCCTTCGAGGCCTACGACCACGCCCGCGCACTGGAGGTCACCGAGGCGTTCTTCTGGACCTTCTGCGACGACTATCTCGAGCTCGTCAAGGAGCGCGCCTACAACCAGACCGACGCCGGGCAGGCCTCCGCCGCACTCGCCCTGCGTCTCGCGCTGTCGACGCTGCTGCGTCTGCTCGCCCCCGTCCTCGCCTTCGCAACGGAGGAGGCCTGGTCGTGGTTCGAGGACGGGTCCATCCACACCACCGCATGGCCTGAGCCGCTCGAGATCGCGGGCGACCCCGCGGTGCTCGCCGCGGCATCCGCCGCGCTCATCGGCATCCGTCGCGCGAAGACCGAGGCGAAGGCCTCGCAGAAGACGCCGGTCGCCCGCCTCGTGCTGCGCGCCGACGACGCGACGATCGCCGCGCTGCGGTCAGCCGAGGGTGACCTCAAGGCCGTCGGGCGCATCGCCGAACTGGAACTCATCGGTGGCGGCGACGCTCTCGCCGTCGACGCCGTCGAACTCGCCACCGAGGAGGCCTGACATGCAGCTCGGTACACGCTGGACGAGCGGTGACGAGCCGCCTGCGGCGGTACCGGCCGTGTTGCGCCCGCAGATCGCGGCCGTCGACCGGGCGATGCCGCGGGACGACCTCGGTCAGCCGCGCCCGCGGTGGACGCTGACGTTCCTCGAGGGGCGGCCGATCGCCGAACTCGACACCGGCGTCATCGTGGAGGCGAGCGCCTCGGGCGAGGTCGTCGTCCGTCACGACGACGAGGACGAGTTCGGCTGATCCTCAGCGGCGGATGCCGAGAAGGTGCGCGCGCATCGCGCACTGATCCCACGCCGACTCGGCGACGCGCGCACGTCGGCAGTCGTTACGGAATCGGCGGCGCTCGATGCGCTCGATGACCCCGACCTCCAGCGCCACCGCAATGCGCAGGGCGACCCGGTCCGCGAGCGTCAGGCGTACCGGCGGGGTCGCGATGGCGGCCATCAGCGGGCATCCCGCGCGCGCGGAGGGTTCTGGGAGGGCAGGATGTCGAGGCGAACGCTGTAGCGCACCGCCTCTTCGTCGTCCTGGTCGCGGGTGTCCTCGGCGACCTCGTCGATGATCGCCTGCAGTCGCTGAGCGAGCTGCTCGTACTGCGGCACCGTGAGGGACAGGTTGGCGAACGTCAGGTGCGCATCCCACTGCTCGCTCGGGCGCGCCAGCCGCTCCTGGAGGGTCCGCACGAACCACTCGCCGCGCTGACGGTAGAGCTCGGTGAGCGCCAACTGGGTGGCGGCGAGCCCCGCGGGGGTTGCCGAGGTCTCCTCGCTCCCCACCAGCACCCGTCCCCGCGGCAGCATCCACCAGCGTTCGCGGGCGTTGCCGCGGGTGGTGTCCTCTTCGATGAGGTGGGCGCGGGCGAGGATGCGGAGGTGGTAGCTCGTCGAGCCGCTGGACTCCCCCGTCATTTCCGACAGGCTGCTCGAGGTCTGGGCGCCCTCGCGGCTGAGGATGTCGAAGATCCGCACCCGCAGCGGGTGCCCGAGCGCACGCAGCGCCGCGGTGTCCAGTTCGCGCATCTGCTGTTCGGCCATGATGCAAAGATACCTTTGCCTTGCTTGTTTTGCAAACATACCTTTGTGGTTCACGCCAACCGCGGACTCTAGGGTGGATCCATGACGGATGCCGCGACGAACCCCCTTCTCCTCGAGAGCACGCTCCCCTACGGCCTGCCGGACTACCGGCAGATCCGTCCGGAGCACTATCTCCCGGCCTTCGAAGCGGCGTTCGCGGAGCATCGGCGCGAGATCGAGAACATCACCCGGGTGCGCTCGATGCCGACGTTCGAGAACACGATGGTCGCGCTGGAGCGGTCCGGGGATCTGCTGGGACGCGTCGCGCGCACCTTCTACACGGTGTCCTCGGCGGATGCGACGGCACAGATCCAGGAGATCGACGAGGCTCTCGCGCCGCTCATGGCCGCTCATCAGGACGCCGTGCAGCTCGACGGTCAGCTGTACGGGCGCGTCAAGACGCTGCACGACCGGCTCGACGACCTCGCGCTCGAGCCCGAGCAGCGCTATCTCGTCGAGCGTCACTTCCGCGAGATGACGCACGCCGGCGCCGGGCTCGATGACGCACAGAAGCAGCAGCTCACAGAACTGAACCAGCGACTCTCGGTGCTGACCACGACCTTCGAGAAGAATCTGCTCGCCGACACCAACGACCTCGCGGTCGTGTTCGACGACGCGGCCGAACTCGACGGACTGACCGAGGGCGAGCTGTCGGCGGCGGCGCAGAACGCCACCGATCGAGGGCTGGATGGCCGCTATGTCGTCACGCTGACGCTGTTCACCGGGCATCCGTATCTGTCGAGTCTCACCAATCGCGAGAGCCGACGACGGCTGATGGAAGCCTCACGCAGTCGCGGTTCTCGCGGTAACGAGCACGACAACCGCGAGGTCCTCCGCGAGATGGTCCGGCTGCGGGCCGAGCGCGCGGCGCTGCTCGGGTACGACAGCCACGCGGCGTATGTCACGAGCGACGAGACCGCGGGTTCGCCCGAAGCAGTGCACGCGCTGCTGCGCCGGCTCGCCGTGCCGGCGGCCCGCAACGCGCGCGCCGAGCAGGAGGCGCTGCAGCGGATCGTGGATGCCGAGGCGGCGCCCTTCGCCCTCGAGGCCCACGACTGGGCGTTCTACACCGAGAAGGTGCGCGCGGCGGAGTACGACCTGGATCGCACAGCGCTGCGCCCCTGGTTCGAGGCGGAGCGCGTCCTGCAGGACGGCGTCTTCCGCGCCGCGACCGCGCTCTACGGGATCACGTTCACCGAGCGGGAGGACCTGCCGGCGTACCACCCCGACGCGCGCGTGTTCGAGGTGCACAATGCCGACGGATCGCCGCAGGGTCTGTTCATCCTCGATCTGTACACACGCGACACGAAGCGCGGCGGCGCGTGGATGAACTCGATCGTGTCGCAGTCGCGACTGCGGGGAACCCTGCCGATCGTCGTGAACAACCTGAACGTCCCGAAGCCCGCGGCCGGACAGCCGACTCTGCTCACCCTCGACGAGGTGACGACGCTGTTCCACGAGTTCGGCCACGCCCTGCACGGACTGTTCGCGACCGTCACCTACCCCCGCTTCGCGGGGACGGCGGTGTTCCGCGACTTCGTGGAGTTCCCCAGCCAGGTCAACGAGATGTGGATCCTGTGGCCCGAGGTCCTCGCCGCGTACGCCCGTCATCGCGAGACGGGTGAGCCGCTGCCGCAGGAGGTCGTCGACAAGCTGCATGCGTCGGAGGCGTTCAACCAGGGCTTCGCGACGAGCGAGTACCTCGCGGCATCCTGGATCGATCAGGCCTGGCACGCGCTGGACGCGCACGCGGCCGCCGAGGTCACCGACGTCGCGGCCTTCGAAGCCGCGGCCCTCGCCGACATCGGACTCGACAACCCGACGGTGCCGACGCGGTACTCGTCGACCTACTTCGCGCACGTGTTCTCGGGCGGCTACAGCGCCGGCTATTACTCGTACATCTGGAGCGAGGTGCTCGACGCCGACACCGTCGAGTGGTTCCGCGAGAACGGCGGCCTCACCCGCGAGAACGGCGACCGGTTCCGCCAGCGCCTCCTCGGCGTCGGCGGCTCGAAGGATCCGCTCGAGGCCTACCGCGACTTCCGCGGACGCGATGCCGACATCGCCCCACTGCTGAAGCGCCGCGGCCTCGACGCCTGACAGGATGTGGGCGCAACTGGTCGCTGCGCGCGCGGGAAGCGACGATCTGCGCCCACTTCTCGTCCGGTGAGCAGCATGGGTCAGCGCGTAGGGGCTGCCGTGACCTCGTAACACAGACGCGCGAACTGGCCGGCGGCGGATGCCGACAGCAGACGGAGCCGGTTCGACTCCAGCCGCCGCGGCAGGAGCGGTGCTCCCCCGTTCAGCAGAACCGGCGCGATCGAGACGGCGATCTCGTCGAGCGCGCCGGCATCGAGGAACTGGCCGGCGAGCTCTCCCCCGCCGACAATCCACACGTCGCCGTCTCCGGCGGCTGACCGGATGGCGGGGAGGGCGTCGGTGACCGCGCCGGACACGAACCGGACATCCGCGCCCTCCGGGACGGGCAACGCCCGCGTCGTGAACACGAACGTCGGCCGATCGCCGTGGAAGTTCCGCCACTTCTCGGGGTGCGCGAGGATGTCCTCGTGCTCGAGGACCCACTGATACGTCGTGGCGCCCTCCACGAGCACCGTCGCGTTCTGCGGCACGAGTGAGGCGTCGGGCTCGGCGCCGCCTTCCACGGCGAACAGCCAATCGAGCGAGTTCTGCTCGTCGGCGATCCAGCCGTTGAGGGTCGTGGCGGTGTCGAAGAGGAATCGGTTCATGCCGGCATCCTACGAACCGGCGCCCACACGCCTCAGGCGCTCTTGCGCTTGCGCTCCAGCACGAGGGTGGGCGGCGCGCCCTCCGTCACCGACGCGCGCGTCACGATGACCTTCGCGACATCGTCGGTCGACGGGATATCGAACATGATCGGGCCGAGCACATCCTCGAGGATCGCGCGGAGACCTCGGGCGCCGGTCTTGCGGGCGACGGCCAGGTCGGCGATGGCGCGCAGCGCCTCGTCCTCGAACTCCAACTCAGCGCCGTCGAGCTCGAACATGCGCTGGTACTGCTTCACGAACGCGTTCTTCGGACCGGTCAGGATCTCGATGAGCGCTTCCTGATCGAGCGGCGCGACCGAGGTGACGACCGGCAGACGGCCGATGAACTCCGGGATGAGACCGAACTTGTGGAGGTCCTCGGGGCGCACCTCGCTGAAGAGGTCGAGCTCCTTGCCCTTCTCCTGCAGCGGGGCGCCGAAACCGACGCCATGCTTGCCCACGCGCGAAGAGATGATGTCCTCGAGACCCGCGAAAGCGCCCGCGACGATGAAGAGCACGTTCGTCGTGTCGATCTGGATGAACTCCTGATGCGGATGCTTGCGGCCGCCCTGCGGCGGCACGGAGGCGACCGTGCCCTCCAGGATCTTCAGCAGCGCCTGCTGCACGCCCTCACCCGACACGTCGCGCGTGATCGATGGGTTCTCGGCCTTGCGGGCGATCTTGTCGACCTCGTCGATGTAGATGATGCCCGTCTCGGCCCGCTTGACGTCGAAGTCGGCGGCCTGCAGCAGCTTCAGCAGGATGTTCTCGACGTCCTCGCCGACGTACCCGGCCTCGGTGAGGGCGGTGGCGTCGGCGACCGCGAACGGGACGTTCAGGCGCTTGGCGAGCGTCTGCGCGAGATAGGTCTTGCCGCAGCCGGTCGGGCCGAGCAGCAGGATGTTGCTCTTGGCGATCTCGACCTCGTCGGCGCGCTGCTCGGCGCTCTGCAGGGTGCCGTGGGCGCGGACGCGCTTGTAGTGGTTGTAGACGGCGACCGAGAGCGCCTTCTTGGCGGCATCCTGCCCCACCACGTACTCCTCGAGGAACGCGTAGATCTCGCGGGGCTTCGGGAGGTCGAAGTCGGCCACGACGCCGTCGCCGGACTCGGCCATCCGCTCTTCGATGATCTCGTTGCACAGCTCCACGCACTCATCGCAGATGTAGACGCCGGGGCCTGCGATGAGTTGCTGGACCTGCTTCTGGCTCTTGCCGCAGAAGGAGCACTTGAACAGGTCGGCGCTCTCACCGATTCGAGCCATGGTGCTCCTCCTTCAGAGAACTCTCAGGTGCGGTTCGAGCCTAACCGCTGTCCGGGACATCCCGGCGGATTGCGACGCCGATGCGGAGATCGTGTGCAACGACGAAGTCCCGCCGCCCGGGTCAACGGTGCGCGGCGGGACTTCGCGGGAGGGCACGCTCAGGACGTGATCGCGGCGGGCTGACGCTTGCGCGAGGTCAGCACCTGGTCGACGATGCCGTACTCGAGAGCCTCGGTCGCCGACAGGATCTTGTCGCGGTCGATGTCCTTGTTGACCTGCTCCTGCGTGCGGTTGGTGTGACGGGCCATCGTCTCCTCGAGCCACGTGCGCATGCGCAGGATCTCGGCCGCCTGGATCTCGATGTCGGACGCCTGACCGTGCCCGGCCTCGCCGACGGCGGGCTGGTGGATCAGGATGCGGGCGTTCGGCAGCGCGAGACGCTTGCCGGGCGCGCCGGCCGCGAGCAGCACGGACGCCGCCGACGCCGCCTGTCCGAGTACGACCGTCTGGATCTGCGGCGAGACGTACTGCATCGTGTCGTAGATCGCGGTCATGGCCGTGAACGAGCCGCCGGGCGAGTTGATGTACATGATGATGTCGCGGTCGGGGTCCTGCGACTCGAGCACGAGCAGCTGGGCCATGACATCGTCGGCCGAGGCGTCGTCGACCTGCACGCCGAGGAAGATGACGCGGTCCTCGAACAGCTTGTTGTACGGGTCCTGACGCTTGTAGCCGTACGCCGTGCGCTCTTCGAACTGCGGCAGGATGTAGCGGCTGGACGGCATCTGGATGCCGGAGTGCTGCGGGATGCCGAAGGCGGGGGTGTTCATTCGTTGTGCTCCTTCGGGTCAGTTCGTGGCGGTCGCGTCGGTGCCGCCGCCGCCGATGACGTCGGTCGCCGACTCGCGGATGTGGTCGACGAAGCCGTAGGCGAGCGCCTCGTCGGCCGTGAACCAGCGGTCGCGGTCACCGTCGGCGTTGACCTGCTCGACCGACTTGCCGGTCTGCGCGGCGGTGATCTCGGCGAGGCGACGCTTCATGTCGAGGATGAGCTGCGCCTGCGTCTGGATGTCGCTCGAGGTGCCGCCGAAGCCGCCGTGCGGCTGGTGCAGCAGCACGCGGGCGTTCGGCGTGATGTAGCGCTTGCCCTTCGTGCCCGCTGTCAGCAGCAGCTGCCCCATCGAGGCGGCCATGCCGATGCCGACCGTGACGATGTCGTTCGGCACGAACTGCATCGTGTCGTAGATCGCCATGCCGGCCGTGATCGAGCCGCCGGGAGAGTTGATGTAGAGGTAGATGTCGCGCTCGGAGTCTTCGGCGGCGAGCAGCAGGATCTTGGCGCAGATCTCGTTGGCGTTCTCGTCGCGCACCTCCGACCCGAGCCAGATGATGCGGTCTTTCAGCAGTCTGTCGAAGACGCTCGTGGCGAGAAGTGGTTCAGCCATGGATGCTCCTGATTCCGGGTTACCGTTCGCCATCGAATCTACCCAGCCGCGCACGGCACCCCGGCCGTGTTCGCCGTCGGCGGAGCGCCGTGTCGGCCGCGCCGCCCGGGAACGACGAAGGGTCCGGATGCCGAGGCATCCGGACCCTTCGCTGAGCCGGGCTTACTCGGCGTCGGCCTTCTTCGCCGGAGCCTTCTTGGCGGCGGGCTTGCGCGCGGGCGCCTTCTTCGCGGGGGCGTCCTCGGCGGGCGCCTCCTCGGCATCCTTCTTCGCGGCCGGCTTCTTCGCGGCCGGCTTCTTCGCGGCCGGCTTCTTCGCGGCCGGCTTCTTCGCGGCGGGCTTCTCCTCGGCCGCAGCCTCGTCGGCGGCCTCGTCCTCGTCGTCGACGGCGGCGAAGCCGGTGAGGTCGACCGACGCGCCGTTCGTGTCGACGACGGTGACCTTGCCGAGGGCGATCGCGAGCGCCTTGTTGCGGGCGACCTCGCCGACCATCATCGGCAGCTGGTTGCCCTGCTGCAGCGCGTCGACGAACTCCTGCGGGGCCATGCCGTACTGCGCGGCCGACTGGATGAGGTACTGCGTGAGCTCTTCCTGCGAGACCTGCACCTCGTGCGCCTCGGCGAGCTTGTCGAGGATCATCTGCGTGCGGAACTGCTTCTCGCTCGCCTCGGTGACCTCCGCGCGGTGCACGTCGTCCTCCAGGCGCCCTTCGCCCTCGAGGTGCTGGTGCACCTCGTCTTCGACGAGCTGAGCCGGCACGGGGATGTCGGTCGCAGCGATGAGCGCGTCGACCAGCTTGTCGCGCGCTGCGGCGCCCTGCGTGAAGACGGCCTGCTCGCCGACGCGGGCGACGAGGCTCTCACGGAGCTCGCCGATCGTGTCGAACTCGCTCGCCATCTGGGCGAAGTCGTCGTCGGCCTCGGGCAGCTCGCGCTCCTTGACGGCGACGACGGTGACGGAGACCTCGGCCTCCTGACCGGCGTTGTCGCCGCCCACGAGGGTCGAGCGGAAGGTGGTGTCCTCACCGGCGGTGAGCGAGTCGACGGCCTCGTCGATGCCCTCGAGCAGTTCGCCCGAGCCGACCTCGTACGACACGCCCTCGGCGCGGTCGATCTCGGCGCCGTCGATCGTGGCGACGAGGTTCAGCTCGACGAAGTCACCCTTGGCGGCGGGGCGGTCGACCGTCACGAGCGTGCCGAAGCGGCCGCGGAGGCGGTCGAGCTCGGCATCCACGGCGGCCTCGTCGGTCTCGACGGCGTCGATCTCGACGGTCACGGTGTCGAGGGCCGGAAGCTCGAACTCGGGGCGCACGTCGACCTCGACCTCGACCTTGAGGTCGCCGGAGAAGTCCTTGTCGCTCGGCCAGTCGACGACCTCGGCCGAGGGGCGACCCACGGTGCGCACCTCGTTCGCCTGCACAGCCTCGCGGTAGAACCCGTCGAGGCCCTCGCTGACGGCGTGCTCGATGACGGCGCCGCGGCCGACGCGCTGGTCGATGATCGGCGCGGGGACCTTGCCCTTGCGGAAGCCGGGGATCTGGATGTCCTGCGCGATGTGCTCGTAGGCGTGCGCGATGGCGGGCTTGAGCTCGTCGGGGGTGACCGAGATGTGCAGCTTCACCCGGGTGGGGCTCAGCGTCTCGACGGTGCTGGTGACCATGCCTGTTCGTTCTCCTCGTGTCCGGTCGCGCGGGCGCGCGGCCGTGGTTCTGGGTGTCGTGGTGTTCAGGGGGCCGATCGTCGGGGCGACAGGATTTGAACCTGCGGCCTCCCGCTCCCAAAGCGGGCGCTCTACCAAGCTGAGCTACGCCCCGGGCGCGCACGCGAGCGAGCGCCGAAAAACGGCCGTTGGTCAGTCTAGCCGACGCGACCTTGTAGACTCTTCGAGGCACCGCGTCAGCGCGGCTGCGGGGATGTAGCTCAATGGTAGAGCTTCAGTCTTCCAAACTGACGGCGCGGGTTCGATTCCCGTCATCCCCTCCACATCGCCATCGCACGCACCTCGCTCAGTGCGTGACGAAGGCCTTCAGCAGGATCAGCACGACGCCGAAGGATGCCGCGACGACCGATCCCACGATGCGTGCGGCCCAGCTCTCACTCCACCGCGAGATGGCGATCCAGCCGAGGACGGCGAGCATGACCGTATTGACGACGAGCGCCGCCCAGTTCGCGGTGGTGTCCGGAATGACGTGAGTCGTGCCGAGGGCCAGGATGACGACCGGCACGACCGCGGCGACGAGCAGCCCCGACGACTGGCGGGCCGCATGCGCGAGGGCGTGCCGCAGATGCCCCGTGCGCCCGACCGCGGCGAGCCGCGCGACGGCGCCCGCATACACGTGCGCCGCATAGAACACCGCGACGGTGACGATGACGGTGACGAGCACCTCGATCGACGCGGTGCCGGACTGCCCGCTGACGACGATCATCCCCGAAACGAGGATGAGCCCGTAGATCGCCTCTTCGGTCAGGAGGACCTGGTGCACACGCCAGTTCGGCTCGGACGCGCCGTCCTCCGTCATCGCCCGCCCGCTTTCGCGAGCCGGCGCCGCCGCACCGCCTTCTCGCCTTCGACGAAGAGGGGCACGATCAGCGCGAGGCCGAGGCAGATGAGCCACTGCGGGCCGTCGAGCGACGTCGTGCCGACGAGCCGCTGCAGGAACCCGATCTCCACGGCGGCGATGGTCAGCGCGAGAGGGATCGACAGCCACTTGACCGCCACCAGGATGGGTGCGGCCAGGCCCGACTGGGGGTCCCGACGCATCACGAGGCCACTGAAGATCGACCCGAACGCGGCGATCACGAACACCATCGTGACCGGCACATTGGGCTCGGTCGAACTGGCCTGCTCCGGCCAGATCAGCAGCGGCAGCAGCGATGTGAGGAAGATCGCCCCGCCGTACAGGAACCACAGGGTCACGGCGCCGCCGTTCGCGATCGTCTTCTTCGGGTCACGTGGCGGCAGGGACATGATGCCCTCCGGCGCGGGGTCGAGCAGGATCGCGATCACCGGGAAGATCGTGATGAAGAAGTTGAGGAACAGCACCATGATCGGCGTGAGCGGCATGCCGTCGTTGATGTTGAACAGGCTCGCCACGAGGAACAGCAGCACGAGCGAGAACAGCTGCGACATCTGGTAGCGGACGTAGCTGACGATCTTGTCGTAGATGACGCGCCCCAGCCGCACCGCCGTCACGAGGGTGCCGAAGTTGTCGTCGACGAGGATCATCTTGCCGGCCTGCTTCGTCACCTCGCTGCCCGACCCCATCGCGACGCCGATGTCGGCCTGCTTGAGGGCGGCGGCATCGTTGACGGCGTCGCCGGTCATCGCGACGACCGCGCCCTGCTCCTGCATCAGCCGGGCGAGCCGCAGCTTGTCCTCGGGCGTCACGCGACCGAACACGTGCAGGTGCGGCAGCTTCGCCTTCAGCTCGTCGTCGGTCATCGCCTGGATGTCGGCGCCACTCGCGGCCCCGTCGCCGAGCCCCAGCTTCGCGCCGATCGCGGCGGCCGTGATGGCGTGGTCGCCGGTGATCATCCGCACCTCGATGCCCGCCTCGCGGGCGATCCGCACGGCCTCCTTCGACGACGGGCGCAGCGGGTCGATGATGCCGACGAGCCCGACGAGCGTGAGGTCGGTCACCTCCGCCATCGGGTCGGCCGGGACTTCGGCGCCCGGCGCGAAGCGACGGAAGGCGATCGCCAGCACTCGCAGGCCCTGCTCCGACAGCTCACGGTTCGCGTCAAGCACCGCCTGCCGCTGCGCGGCGATGGGCGCGGGTCCGTCGGCCGTGTACACCGACCCGCAGCGCTCGAGCACGACGTCGGGGCCGCCCTTGACGACAGAGACCAGCCGGCCACCGTCCGCGCCGGGAAGCTCGTGGTAGGTCGCCATGAACTTGTACGCGGAGTCGAACGGCACTTCGGCGAGGCGCGGATACTGCGCGCGGGTCAGCTCGGCATCCGCCCCCATCTTCGCGGCGAGCACGACCAGAGCCGCCTCCGTCGGGTCGCCCACGACGACGCCGTCATCCGACACGGTCGAGTCGTTGCACAGCGTCAGCGCGAGGGCGAGCTGCGTGAAGTCGGGGTTCGGAGTGCCCGCTGCGCGGCGGATCTCGCCCGACTTCTCGTAGCCCGAACCCGCCACCGTGAACCACTCGCCCGCCGCGTACATCGATTCGACGGTCATCTCGTTCATCGTGAGCGTGCCGGTCTTGTCGGAGTTGATCGCGCTCGTCGCGCCAAGCGTCTCGACGTCGGTGAGGTTCTTCACGACCGCCTTGTGCTCGGCGAGCTGACGCGAGCCGAACGAGAGCATCGCCTGCACGAACGAGGGCATGCCGGTCGGGATCGCCGAGATCGCCATCGAGATACCGAGCAGGATCACCGAGGCGATCTCCTGCCCACGCAGCAGCCCCGCGATGATGATGATCGCGACGGCACCCCAGGCGATCCACCCGAGCACGCCGGTCAGCGAGTCGAGCTCGCGCTGCAGGGGCGACTTCGCCGGCTTGACCGCCGACAGCATCGAGGCGATCCGGCCCATCTGCGTGGTCATGCCGGTGTCGGTGATCACGACGATCGCCGTCCCGCGGGTGACCTGCGTGTTCTGGAACACCATGTTCGCGCGGTCGCCGAGGGTCGTCTCGGCGTCGGCGATCGTGCCGGCGTCCTTCGCGATCGGCGCGCTCTCCCCCGTGAGCGCGGCCTCCTGCGTCTCGAGGGTCGCCGACCGCAGGATGCGCCCGTCGGCGGGCACGACATCGCCCGCCTCAAGGGCGACGATGTCTCCCGGCACAAGCGTCGTGGCATCCACCTGCACGCGCGTGCCCCCGCGGATGACCTTCGCCTGCGGGATCTGCATCTTCGCGAGCGCGTCGACGGATGCCTTGGCCTTGAGCTCCTGCCGCGCACCGAGCACGACGTTGAGCACGACGAGCGCGCCGACCAGGATGCCGACGCTCAGCTGGTTGATGAAGAGGCTGATCACCGCCACCGCGATCAGCATGACGTTCATCGGGTCGGCGACCTGCCGCAGCGCCACCTGCCACACCGAGGGCGCGGGCTCGGCGGCGATCGCGTTGGGTCCGTGCTCGGCCAGACGGCGCTGCGCCTCGGCATCGGTCAGCCCGGCATCGCGGTCGCTCGACAGTGCAGCGACCACCTCCCCGGCATCCTGCGTGAACCACGGGGTCTCGGTGTTCTCGGCCACGGCGCTCATGCTCCGATCGTAGGGGTTCGGCGCTCGACACTGCGTCAGCGACGAACCGATGGATACAGCGCCAGTGTAGGGGTCTGCACAGCTGCGACCGCAACGGCTCGCACGCCGCGCTCGACGCCGCCCTCGCGCCTGTGCTTCACTGCCGGAATGGCACCTGCGGAAGACGGGCGATTCAACACCCGACTGGCGATCCTGATGGCGATGGCGATGTTCGTCCTGGTGGTCGACACCTCGCTCATGAACGTGTCGATCTCCGCTGTCGTCCGCGATCTCGGAGCCACAGCGAGCGGGGTCCAGGGGGCCATCGCGCTCGAGGCCCTGGTGTCGGCGGCGTTCATCCTCATCGGCGGCAAGACCGGCGACCTCATCGGCCGCAAGCGCGCCTATCTGCTCGGCCTCGTCGGCTACGCGATCGGCGCGCTGGCGATGACTCTCGCGCAGGACCTGACGACCGTCATCATCTTCTGGGCGGTCATCGGCGGGCTCGGCGCCGCCCTCCTGCTGCCGTCGATGCAGTCGCTCATCCACGGCAACTTCGCCGGCGCCCACCGGAAGCGCGTCTACGCGCTCGTCGGCGCCGCGGCCGCGATCGCCGCCGCGGTCGGCCCTCTGCTCGGCGGCGCGATCACGACGTACCTCTCCTGGCGGGTCGGCTTCCTGCTGGAGGCGCTCGTGATCGCCGTCGTCCTCATCGGCGCGCCGCTGCTGAAGGACGTCCGATACACGGGCGAGCGGTCGATCGATCTCGTCGGCTCCGCGCTCTCGATCATCGGCATGGGCGGCATCGTCTTCGGCATCCTGCTGTGGCAGGAGGGTGGCGAGTACGTCGCGCTGACGATCGCGGTCGGGCTCGCGTCGCTGGTCGCCCTCGGCCTCTGGCTCGTGCGCCGCAAGCGCTCCGGACGCGCGACCCTGCTCGACCCGGGACTGTTCGCCTCGAAGCCGTTCCGCGTGGGCGCGACCGGACAGCTCCTGCAGCAGGTGACCCTCGGGGGCACCATGATCGTGCTTCCGCTGTACCTCCAGATGGTCCTGCAGTACAACGCCATGCAGGCGGGCCTGTCGATCGCACCGCTGTCTCTCAGCATGTTCGTCATCGCGATCCTCGCCGGGCGGGGCACGCGACGTCGGCCCGCGACGCTGATCCTCATCGGGTTCACCCTCGCGCTGGTCGGACTGATCGCCATCGTGCCGATCGTCCCCGTCGCCGACAGCGGGTGGTACCTGGTCGTGCCGCTCATCATCTGCGGATCAGGTCTCGGCCTGCTCGTCTCGCAGCTGAACAACTACACGCTCTCCCCCATCGAAGAAGAGCGCGTCAGCGAGGCCGCCGGCGTCAACTCCGCTGCCGGGTCGTTCGGGCTGTCGTTCGGCCTCGCCTTCGCGGGCGCGATCATGCTCGCCGCCCTCGCCTCGCTGTTCACCGGCTTGAGCAATGCCAGCACCGTGCTCTCCGACGATCAGAAGTCCCACGTCGCGCAGGTACTCGAGACGGATGCCGAACTCATGTCCGCGACGGCGCTCGAAGATCGGCTGACCGGCGAGTCGCCGGAGGTCGCGGCCGAGATCATCCGCATCAACGACGAAGCCGGACCGATCGCACTCCAGATCGCGCTGGGTGTGCCGATCCTCGCGGCCCTCGCGGGCGGGCTCAACGCCTTCCGGATGCGGCGCCTGTCCGATCCCGATCCCTCGGTGGATCGGGAAACGGTCGGGGGCTGAGCCCTTCCGGACCCAGCCCCCGATCGGTGCGCTCAGCGCGTCAGATCACTTCTCGCGCAGTTCCTTGCCGTGCGCGGTCAGCGCGTAGATGACCAGCACATCGATCGCGATGACGATGAGCGACCACCACGGCTGCGCCGGCACCAGCAGGAGCTGCACGACGGCGCTCAGCGCGGCGAGGATGATCGCCACCACGCGCGCCCACGTCTGCCCGGCGAACAGCGCCAGACCCGTGGCGATGAGGCCCAGGCCGATCAGCAGGTTCCACCAGCCCCACCCCGCCACGTCGAACACGAACAGCCGCTCGTCGGTGACGAGGTAGTAGGCGTTCGGGCCGATGACGGCGACGAGACCCTGCACGGCGCTGAAGACGCCGCTGATGAGGATGATGACGCCCGCGAAGACGCCCCACCCCACCCATCCACTCACGTGCTTGTCGTTACTCATGAAAGTTCCCTCTCGGTCCGTGTCGTCAGCTCAGCAGCTTGGCCTTCGCCGACGCGAATTCCGCGTCGGAGAGGATGCCCTGGCTGTGCAGGCTCGCGAGCTGCGTCAACTTCGACGTCAGATCGTCCGCCGGCGCGGCCGGGGCGGGGGGTGCGGGCGGCGCGGCGTTGGCGACGGCGCGCGCCGCGGCGGCATCCATCGCGTCCTGCTGCGCCTGCGCCTCGTAGGCCTCCTGCTGGTACTGCTCGTTCGCCCGCGCCTGCTGGCGACGCTGCACGTTTCCGGACACGGCCGTGGCGGTGCCCGCCACGACGGCCGTGCGTGCCGCCATCCCGATCAGACCGGGACGTCCTCTGCGCAACATGTCCTTCTCCTTCAGTTCTCGTTCTCGGACAGGAAGAGATTCACGACCGGGGCCGGCACGGTCTCGCGACCGATGACCGCGCCGCCCGCGTCGTAGAGCGCCTGCGAAAAGGCCTTCGCCCAGGCGAGCTCGACGACGAGGATCGCCGCGGACGAGCCGGGCGGAAGGTCCGCCGCGAGGTCCGTGACGTCCTCCTCACCGGCGAGGCCGTCGAGCTCGAGGGCCAACATGTCGCTGTCGGGTGTGTCGGCGAACTCGATGATGTCGAGCTCACCGTCCTCGCTCCGGCGCACGAACACGAGGTCGAGCAGATTGACGGTGCCGGACTTCACCAGGTCGTCGATCGCTTTCAGGACACCAGGCCCGGGGTGGTCGCCATCGAAGCCGATGGCGTAGAACTCGACGGGGCCGTAGTCGAACGTCGTCATGACTGTGCTTCTCTCCCGGACTCAGCCCGCGAGCGCCTTGGCCTTGACGGCGTCGAACTCGGCCTGGGTCAGCGCGCCCGCGTCGAGGAGCGTCTTCGCCTTGGCGATCTCATCGGCCGGCGACGACGCCGATCCCGCGGTGGCGCGGATGTACGCGTCCTGCTCCTTGCGGATGGCCGTCGCCTGCTCGATCGAGCGCTTCTGCATTCCGGACCCGCGGGCGATCAGGTAGACCAGCGCGGTCAGGAACGGAACGAAGATCAGGAAGATGATCCAGATCGCTCGGAGCCAGCCGTTCAACGATTGGTCGCGGAAGATGTCGGAAATGATGGAGAAGACGACCATCAGGTACGCGACGAAGACGAAGACCCAGAAGAACCAGGCGACCCAGCTCCAGATATCCATGTGAACCATTCCTTCTGTCAAGCCCCTTGCCTGACTGGTTCACACCGTACTATCAGGGTCGTCGCGTCTGCATCATCTTTTCCACGAGTCCGCCGCATCGCGGTAACCGGTCTCACGCTGACGCAGAAACGGCGTGGTTCAGAGAATGCGCGCGGTACAGTTGCGCGTTCCGGAGGATGCCGTCGCGCTCGTCCTCGCTGAGGGCGCGCCGCACCTTCGCGGGCACCCCGGCGACAAGAGAACCATCGGGGATGATCGTGCCCTCCAGCACCACCGCTCCCCCGGCGACGAGGCACCCGGCGCCGATCACGGCGCCGGAAAGGACGACACTGCCCATCCCGATCAGGCTGCCGTCGCCGATCGTGCATCCGTGCACGACCGCGTTGTGCCCCACCGACACGTCCGTGCCGATGACGACGGGCGCCGCGGCATCCACGTGCACGGTCACGTTGTCCTGCAGATTGCTGCCCGCGCCGAGCACGATCGAGTTGCTGTCACCGCGCACGACCGCGTTGTACCAGACACTCGCGCCCTCGCCGAGCGTGACGTCGCCGATCACCCTCGCCCCGGCGGCGACGAACGCGGACTCGGGCACGCGCGGAGCGCGGCCGGAAACGGTCAGGATCGAGGCGTCCTCGGCGATCGTCATACCCCGACGATAGCCCCGCAGACACGCGCATGCCGACGAGTGAGCGCAGGCTTGTCTTGCTTGCGGAATGCCCCGCGCTGAGTAGCGTTGGAAAGGAAGACGGGCCTGTTCACGCCCCGACGCACGAGTGGAGGAGACATCATGACCAAGACGCAGACGATATCGATGACCGCAGCGGGCCCCGAGGCGGCCGCCGGCACCGCCCAGTTCCTCACCCCCGTGGTCCTCGGCCTGCAGTCGCTCGCCGTCAACGGCAAGCAGGCGCACTGGAACGTGCGCGGCACCAACTTCATCGCGATCCACGAGCTGCTCGACACCGTGGTCGCGAACGCGCAGGGCTTCGCCGACCTCGCCGCGGAGCGCATCGTCGCCCTCGGCCTGCCCGTCGACGCACGCCTGTCGACGATCGCCGACAAGACCACGGCGACGAACGTCCCCGCCGGGTTCGCCCAGTGGCAGGACGTCATCGCCGCCGTCGTGACCGACATGGACGTCGTCATCGCCGACGTCCAGTCGGCGATCGACGGCCTCGACGAGACCGACCTCACCAGCCAGGACGTCGCCATCGCGATCAAGGCGGGCCTCGAGAAGGACCGCTGGTTCCTCTCCGCGCACCTCGCCGCGTGACACACACGCGCCGACACGACGGATGCCCCGGGCCGAGCGCCCGGGGCATCCGTCTTTCTCGTGGGCGGAGTCCCGGCCGACAGGCAGACACAACGGCGGACATTCGAGCCGACACGCCGAGGCTCGCGCCCCCATCCCGGCGTGTCGTGACGAATGTCCGCCGTTGTGTTCGGCGCGCGCCGCCGGCCGAGACAGGCTTGAGCCTCAGGCGACGTGCGTGAGGCGTCCGGCGAGGAGCGTCGCGGCGACCCGCGTCGCGCGCAGCGCCGGCTCGTCGGCCGTGAGCGGGTCTCGGTCGACGACCGCGAGGTCGGCGACGTCGCCGGGCATGAGCGTCGCCCGGGCAAGCGACCCGAGTTCGGTGGATGCGGCGAGCGCCGTGCCGGCATCCAGCCCCTGCTCGGGCCGCCACGCGGGGCGACCGTCCCGCGTGCGGTGCACGGCGGCGGCCATCGCCGCCCACGGATCGAGCGGCGAGACCGGCGCATCCGACCCGAACAGCAGGTTCGCGCCGGCGTCGGCCAGGGCGCGCAGCGGATAGGGCACCGCGGTCTGCTGCGCCCAGATCGCGTCGGTGAGGTCGCGATCGTCGATCGCATGCTCAGGCTGCACGCTCGCGCCGATGCCGAGGCGGGCGAACCGCGGGATGTCGGCGTGCGCGACGAGCTGCGCATGCTCGATGGTGCCCGTCGCGCCGGTCGCCGCGAACGCGTCGAGGGCGTGCGAGTTGGCGACGTCGCCGATGGCGTGCACCGCGCAGGACAGTCCGCCGCCGGTCGCCCGGGTCAGGAGTGCGACCAGCTCGTCCGGTGGAACGGTCAGGATGCCGTGGTTGTGCGGATCACCGGGGTAGGCGTGCGAGCACGCCGCAGTGCGCGTGCCGAGCGATCCGTCGGTGATGACCTTCAACGACCCGACCCGCACGAGACCCGCGGCATCGAGTGCGTCACCCGTCTCGAGTCCCTCCGCGATCGCACGCTCGAGCTGCGGCGGGTAGATCCCGAACCGGATGCGCGTCGTGTCGAACCCCGCCGCCAGTCGGCGCGCCCACGCCTCGGCGTTCCAGGCCATGTCGAGATCCACCACCCCGACGACACCCCGCCCCGCCGCGGCGGCGAGAGCCTCGCCGACGAGCGCGTCGGAGGTCGCGGGGTCGGCCGCGTTGAGGCGGCGGGAGATCTCGAAGGCCGGCTCCTCGCGCAGCATGCCCGACGGGTCGAGCGCGAAGCCCTCCCGGCGGAAGGCGGCGGAGTTCAGCCACACGCTGTGCACGTCGGCGTTGATCAGATACGTCGGCACGTCGCCGGTCGCACCGTCGAGCATCTCGAGGGTCGGCGTGTCGGGCCACAGCGCGTCGCGGAAGCCCGTGCCGACACGCCGCCCGTCGGCGAGCACCGGGGCCCGTCCCATGGCCGCCGCGGCCGACGCCGCGGACGCCATCCTCCCCATGTCCTCGCGCTGCGCGACGAGGGCCCACTGGACCGTGTGGACATGATGGTCCCACAGGCCCGGGATGATCCAGCCGCCCGCGCCGTCGACGACCGCGCCGCGCCGCGCGAGCGCTCCCGCCGGCGCGATGTCCGCGATCACGCCGTTCGCGAGGTGCACGTCGACGACGTCGTCGCCGAACGGGTCGAGGCGACCACCACCGGTGAGGCGGACGTTCGCGACGACGTCCGGGCGCTCGCCGCGCATCACGACGCAGCCCCCCGGGCCGCCGAACGCGCCGCGCGCAACGCGTCGTGCGCGCGGCGCATCTCGGCGGGCAGCCGCGGGTCGACGTACGGGCCCGCACCCGACTCGAGTTCGGCGATGATCGTGTCGACCACCTCGTCCGGCTTGTTCTGGCTGAGCTTGCGTTTCGCGACGACCTTCGTGGGAGTCAGCCGGAACCCGACCGTGCCCCGTTCCAGCCGGCGCACGTACTCCTCGTCGTTGGGCGGCTGCCACATCAGTCGCGGCTGCGGCAGGCCCGATTCGAACCGGGCGACCAAGCGTTCGAGCACCCGCAGATTCTCCTCCGCCGTCAGCACCTCGGGCACGCCGCTCAGATGCACCGAGACGAAGTTCCAGGTCGGCACGTTCGGTCCGTCGCCGTACCAGCCGGGCGAGATGTAGCCGTGCGGGCCCTGCACGATCACGAGCAGCTCCTGCTCGCCCAGTCCGTGGATCGCGTCATCGGGCTTGCCCACATGCCCCACCACCGTGAGGTCGTCGCGGTCCTCGTCGAGGAGCACGGCGTAGTGAGAGGCGACCAGCCCCTGCTCCGTCGCGCTCACGAGCGTCATCCACGGGTTCGCGTCGATGACGCGGCGCAGCTCCCCGGCATCCGTCATCGCGAAACTCGGATTCTGTCTCATCGGCGCACTCCTCTCGGCACGGCCACGCGCGGCGCTACTTCTGGCACGAGGGGCACCAGTACAGCGTGCGACTCGCCATCTCTTCGAGCACGATCTCGGTGCCGCACACCCGGCAGGGCAGGCCGGCGCGGTGGTACACCCAGTGGCGGTCGTCGCGGTGCGCCATCGCCCGCCGGTACGCCTCGGCATCGAGGTCGTCCATCGTCATCATCTGGCCGGTCTGGACGCCGATGCGCAGCAGGCGCACCCAGTCGCGCCAGATGTCGCGTACGACGCCTTCGGGCACGAGCTTTCCGGGCGTGTGCGGGTCGAGCAGCGCGCGGTACAGCAGTTCGGCGCGGTAGACGTTGCCGATGCCGCTCACGACGGACTGGTCCATCAGCAGCAGGCCGATGGGTGTCGGCTTGCGCCGCACGATCGCCGTGAACCGCTCCTCGCCCGCGGTCGGGTCGTCGACCAGCGGGTCGGGCCCGAGCTTCGCGATCGTCGCCTGCACCTGGTCGGGAGACTGCAGCTCGCACGCCGTCGGCCCCCGCAGGTCGGCGCACGTCGTGTCGGTCAGCAGTCGCAGACGCACCTGGCCGACGACGGGCGGCGGCCAGTCGGCGAGATCCTCCTCGTCGAGGCCCCTGGTCTGTTCGCTCATCCGCACCCGCCCGCGCGCACGCCGGGGCGCGCCGATCGAGGCGAGCGAGTTCTCTCCCGCCATGTCGAAAACCGGCGAGTCGGATGCCGCAGCGAGGTCGGTCCCCCGCTGGTTCGTCTGCCCCATACGTCCGTTCGCCGACGCGATCGTCGGGTCGACGAGGATCTCGCCGGCGAAGTCCCAGGCGCCGTACATGCCCAGGTGCACGCGCAGCCACAGGTCGCCATCGAACTCGAGGAACATCTGCTTGCCGACCGCGCGGACGGATGCCGCCTCGCGCCCGTCGAGCAGCGCCGCGCCCTCGGCGAAGCGGCCCTGCGGGCTGGATGCCGAGACGCGGCGGCCGACGATGTTGCGGTCGAACTGCCGGGCGATGCGGTGGACGGAGTGACCCTCAGGCATACGGGCGCGTCAGCCGGCTTCGGGGTCGAACGCGTCGACCGACTCGCCCCCGGTCGGCGCGGCGATGCCCCCGCCGACGGCGCGCGGGTCGGGCAGCAGCGACCCGTCACGCTCGAAGTCGGCGAGCTGCGCGATGCGCCGCGCGTGCCGCTCCTCGCCCGAGAACGGCGTCGCGATGAAGCGGTCGATGAACGCGATCGCCTCGGCGACCGTGTGCTGCCGCGCACCGATGGCGATGACGTTGGCGTCGTTGTGCTCGCGGGCGAGCTCGGCCGTCGCGATGCTCCACACGAGGGCGGCGCGGACCCCGTGCACCTTGTTCGCTGCGATCTGCTCGCCGTTGCCGGAGCCGCCGAACACGACGCCCAGGGTCTGGATACCGGCGGCCTGGTCGCGGACGACGGCCTGCGCCGCGCGGATGCAGAACGCCGGGTAGTCGTCGAGCGGGTCGTACTCGATCGGTCCGTGATCGACGACCTCGTGCCCCTGCGCCGCCAGGTGGTGCTGGAGCTGGGTCGAGAACTCGAGACCGGCGTGGTCGGTCGCGATGTGGATGCGCATGCTCTCATCCTAGAGTCGGGCCGTCCGCGCCCGGCCGCGGTCCTCGTGCGCCACCGACCTGCGCGGCATCTGCGCGGGAGTCGCACACCGCGCGTAGGCTGGTCCGGTTGCCGACGGGCGCCAGCAGCGTCAGGCGACATCCACACACCCTCACCATCGGGAGTACCGCAGTGCCTGGAGAGAACCTCACCCGCATCGAGGCGCAGCAGCGCCGCGCGATCGTCGACACGCAGTCGTACGAGATCGCGCTCGACCTCACGAAGGGCGCCGAGGTCTTCGGTTCGCGCACCGTCGTGCGCTTCACGGCGACCGAGGGCGCATCGACCTTCATCGATCTGATCGCGGGCGAGGTGCGCGAGATCACCCTCAACGGCGTGGCGCTCGAGCCGGCATCCGTCTTCGCCGACTCGCGCATCGCGCTCGACGGCCTCGCCGCACAGAACGAGCTCGTCGTCGACGCCGACTGCCTCTACACGAACACCGGCGAGGGTCTGCACCGCTTCGTCGACCCCGTCGACGGCGAGGTCTACCTCTACTCGCAGTTCGAGGTGCCCGATTCGCGGCGCGTGTTCGCCGTGTTCGAGCAGCCCGACCTGAAGGCCGAGTTCTCCTTCACGGTCACGGCCCCGGCCGCCTGGAAGGTCATCTCGAACTCCCCCACGCCCGAGCCGATCGTGCGCGAGGAAGAGGGCAAGGCGACGTGGGCGTTCGAGCCGACGCCGCGCATCTCGTCGTACATCACCGCGATCGTCGCCGGCCCCTACGAAGAGACCTTCTCCGAGCTCACGAGCGCGTCGGGTCGGGTCATCCCGCTCGGCGTGTACGGCCGCAAGAGCCTGTGGCAGCACCTCGACGCCGACTACATCTTCGACAAGACGCGCGAGGGCTTCGCCTACTACGAGGAGAAGTTCGGCGTCCCGTACCCGTTCGCGAAGTACGACCAGCTGTTCGTCCCCGAGTTCAACGCGGGGGCGATGGAGAACGCCGGCGCCGTCACGTTCACCGAGACCTACGTCTTCCGCTCCAAGGTCACCGACGCCGTCAAGGAGCGTCGCGTCGTGACGATCCTGCACGAGCTGGCCCACATGTGGTTCGGCGACCTCGTCACGATGAAGTGGTGGAACGACCTGTGGCTCAACGAGTCGTTCGCCGAGTGGGCGTCGACGATCGCGACCGCCGAGGCCACCGAGTGGACCGAGGCGTGGACGACCTTCAACGCGATGGAGAAGACCTGGGCCTACCGGCAGGACCAGCTGCCCTCGACCCACCCCGTCGTCGCGGAGATCAACGACCTCGAGGACGTGCAGGTCAACTTCGACGGCATCACGTACGCCAAGGGCGGCTCGGTGCTCAAGCAGCTCGCGGCGTGGGTCGGCATCGACGCCTTCTTCGCCGGCGTCGGCGCGTACTTCCAGAAGCACGCGTTCGGCAACACCGAGCTCAGCGACCTGCTCGTCGAGCTCGAGGCGACGAGCGGCCGTGAGCTGTCGACCTGGTCGAAGAAGTGGCTCGAGACCGCGGGCGTCAATACGCTCTCGCCCGAGCTGAAGACGGGCCCCTCGGCAGGCTCAGGGACCGGTGAGGTGATCACGCGCTTCGCGATCGTGCAGACCGCTCCGGCCGACTACCCGACGATCCGCCCGCACCGGCTCGGCGTCGGCTTCTACACCCTCGACGGCGACGCGCTCGTGCGCACGCACCACGTCGAGATCGACGTCGACGGCGACCTCACCGAGGTCGCGGAGCTGACCGGCATCACGCAGCCCGACCTGATCCTGCTGAACGACGACGACCTGGCCTACGCGAAGATCCGCCTCGACGAGCGCTCGCTGCAGACCGCGATCGCCCACCTCGCGAAGATCAGCGACCCGCTCGCGCGGTCGCTCGTCTGGGGCGCCGCGTGGGACCAGACGCGCGACGCGGAGGCATCGGCATCCGACTACGTCGACCTCGTGCTCGCTAACATCGGCAGCGAGACCGAGTCGACGACGGTCCGCACGACGCTCGCCCAGCTGCAGCTCGCGGCGAACGCCTACGTCGCCCCCGAGCAGCGCGAAGCGACCCGGGCGAAGGTCGCCGACGCGCTGTGGGCGCTCGCGCAGGCCGCGGATGCCGGCAGCGACAGCCAACTGCAGTTCGTCACCGCCTTCGCGAGCGCCGCGGCGACGGATGCCCAGTGGCAGCAGGTGCGCGCGCTGCGCGCCGGCGACACGGGGCTGGAGGGTCTCGAGATCGACGCCGACCTCTCCTGGGCGCTGCTCGTCTCGCTCGCGGCAGGTGGGCTCGTCACGGCCGCCGAGATCGACGAGGCGCTGGCGGCGGACAACACCGCGAAGGGCGGCGAGTTCGCCGCGCAGGCGAAGGCCGCCCTCCCGGGCGAGGCCGACAAGCGCGCCGCCTGGTCGTCGCTCATCGACAGCGCAGACCTGCCCAACACGGTCGTGCGTTCGGCCGCACTCGGGTTCGTGCACCCGGCATCCGTCACCACGCTGGCCGCTTTCGTCGAGCCGTACTTCGACATGCTGCTGCCGATCTGGAACGGTCGCACCTACCAGATCGCGAACTACCTGATCACGGGTCTGTACCCGGCGCCGCTCGCGAACACCGCTCTGCGCGACGCGACCCGCGGCTGGCTCGCGGACCACGCCGACGCTCCGGCGGCCCTGCGCCGCCTCGTGCAGGAGAACCTCGCCGGCGTCGAGCGGGCCCTCGCGGTGCAGGAGCGCGACGCGCAGTAAGAGGCGCACCCTCATCCTCCAGACGGAGGCGGATCGGCCGGAAGTTACGACTTCCGGCCGATTCTGCGTTCGGCGCCCGCGCGTAGCGTGGAGGCATGATCACAGCAGAAGGCCTGACGAAGCGCTACGGCGAGAAGACCGCCGTCTCGGACGCCACGTTCACGGTGCAGACGGGCAAGGTCACCGGGTTCCTCGGGCCCAACGGCGCCGGCAAGTCCACGACGATGCGCATGATCGTCGGCCTCGACGCCCCCACCGCCGGCAGCGTCGCGATCGACGGACGGCCCTACCGCGCGTTCCGCTCTCCGCTCACCGAGGTCGGTGCGCTGCTGGATGCCAAGGCCGTGCACACCGGGCGCTCCGCGCGCGACCACCTGCGCGTGATGGCCGCGACCCACGGCATCCCGCGACGCCGCGTCGACGAGGTCATCGAGCTCGCCGGGCTCACATCGGTCGCGAGCAAGCGGGCCGGCAAGTTCTCGCTCGGCATGGGGCAGCGCCTCGGCATCGCGAGCGCGCTGCTCGGCGACCCGCACACGCTCATCCTCGACGAGCCCGTCAACGGTCTCGACCCCGAGGGCGTGCGCTGGGTGCGCGGCTTCGTCCGCGCGCTGGCCGCCGAGGGTCGCACGGTGCTGCTCTCCAGCCATCTGATGAGCGAGATGTCGCTCACCGCCGACCACGTCATCGTGCTCGGCCGCGGTCGGGTGCTCGCCGACGCGCCGATCGACCGGCTCGTGCAGGACTGGACGCAGCGCGGCGTCGCGGTCGCGTCCCCGCGGCTCACCGAACTGGCCGCCCTCCTCTCGGCGCCCGACGTCACGATCACACCGACCGGCGACGGGACGGCGCAGGTGGAGGGCCTCGGTGCACCCGCGATCGGCGACATCGCCGCCGCCCACGGCATCCCGCTGCACGCCCTCGCCGAGACGACCGGTTCGCTCGAGGACGCGTACATGGCGCTGACGGCGGATGCCGTCGAGTACACCTCGAAGGAGCTCTCATGACCACCGCGACCACCGCCGCCCCCGACCTGCGTTCCCGGGACCGTGCCGCCTCGCCGTACCGGCTGAGCGCGGGGCGTCTCGTGCGCGCCGAGTTCCTCAAGCTGCTCACCCTCCGCTCGACGTGGTGGTCGCTGGCGCTCACGCTGCTGCTGACCGTCGGCATGGCGATGCTCATCGGCGCCGCGTCGGAGGGGAACGTCGAACCCGTCACGGCGGCGGTGCTGCCGATCCAGTTCACGATGCTGCTCGCCGGCATCCTCGGCGCGATCGCCGTCTCGGGCGAATACTCGACCGGAATGATCCGCTCGACCCTGACCGCCGAGCCGCGCCGCGGCGCGGTGCTCGCGTCGAAGGCCCTCGCGGTCGCCGTCACGGTCTTCGTCGCGACGCTCGTGACGTTCGTCGCCGCCGCCCTCGTCGTCGCGGCGACGACCGGCGCGGCCATCGCGTGGGACGACCCCGAGTCGTCGCTGCTGCCGCTGCTGTACGCCGCGCTCTCGATGGCCGCGTTCGCGCTGCTCGGCGTCGGGTTCGGGTTCGCGCTGCGCAACGGACCCGCCGCGATCGCCTCGACGGTCGGCGTGCTGTTCGTCCTGCCGATCGCGATGCAGATCGTCGGCGCGGTGGCGACCGCGTGGACGTGGGTCGGCGAGGTGGCGCAGTACCTGCCGATGACCGCCGCGCAGGCGTTCATCATGCCCGGCGCCGATCTCAGCCAGGGCGCCGCCGCACTCACGCTCGCCCTGTGGGTCGTGGCGCTGCTCGGGGCGGGCTGGCTCGTCCTGCGCACGCGCGACGCCTGACCCGCCGCCGACATCCGCCCAGGTTGGCGTGAAGCGGGGTCGGTAGGATCGTGACGATGTTCGCGCCACTCGACACCACCGATCCCGACCCCGGCCAGACCGACCCCGCGACGCTCGACTGGGCCGGGATCGGCCAGGATCTGCTCGCGTTCTTCACGAGCCTCGGCTGGGTCGTGCTCACGATCGTCGCGATCATCGTCGCGGCTTTCGCGCTCTCCTGGGTGATGAAGCGCCTCATCGCGCGCGTCGTCGACCGCATCGTGCGCGGTGCGAAGAACAAGGCCGCCACCGACGACACACGCGCCGTCGACAACTCGCCGCTCGCGCAGGTGCGCATCATCCAGCGCACCCGTACGCTCGGGTCGATCCTCACGAACGTCGTGAACACGACGATCGTCCTGGTCGCGCTGATCCTCGTGGTCTACGCGATCAACCCCGGCGTGCTCGGCTCGTTCACCCTGCTCACCGCCGCGATCGGCGCCGGGCTCGGCTTCGGCGCGCAGAACATCGTCAAGGACGTGCTGAACGGCATCTTCATCGTCGCGGAGGATCAGGTCGGCATCGGCGATGTCGTCGACCTCGGCCTCGCGACGGGAATCGTCGAGTACGTGAGCGTCCGCGTGACGCACGTGCGCGACGTCAACGGCACCCTCTGGTACGTCCGCAACGGCGAGATCACCCGCATCGGCAACATGTCGCAGGGCTGGTCGCGCGTCATCATCGATCTCGCGATCCCGACGGATGCCGACATCTCCGCCGTCGAGAAGACCCTGCTCGACACGGCGAAGGGTCTCGTGAAGGACCCGAAGTGGCGCACCCGGATGATCGAGCAGCCCGAGGTGTGGGGGCTCGAGTCGATCAGCGGCGATGCGCTCGTCATCCGCCTCGTGCAGAAGACGCGCACCAACGCGAAGGACGACGTCGCCCGCGAGCTGCGCATGCGCCTCAAGCACGCGATGGACGAGCAGGGCATCACCCTGCCGCAGTTGAACTCGATCGTGCTGAGCGGCCCCGAGGGCGCGCAGCGGGTGCGCGGGGCGAACCCGCCCAAGACGAAGCCCAACCCCGTGACAACCGTCGCCGACGCGTCGCCGGTGTGGAAGCCGCGGCGGACGAAGAAGCCGAAGGGCATGCCCCACACGCCCGATGCGCCGGACACCCCCGACACTCCCGACTCGCCCGGAGGGCCGGCGGCATGAGCGACGACCAGCGCATCATCAGCTTCTACGACGAGGTCGGCGGGCACGAGACCTTCGTGAAACTCGTCGACGCCTTCTACCGCGGCGTCGCGACGGACGAGGTGCTGAAGCCGATGTACCCGGAAGAGGACCTGCGGCCGGCCGCCGAGCGGCTCACCCTGTTCCTGGAGCAGTACTGGGGCGGACCGACGACCTACAGCGAGCAGCGAGGGCATCCGCGCCTGCGCATGCGGCACATGCCGTTCCACGTCGACCCCGATGCGCGCGACCGGTGGCTGCACCACATGCGCGTCGCGGTCGACGAACTCGGCCTGTCGCCGCTGCACGAGGCGACACTGTGGGATTATCTGCAACGGGCCGCCTTCGCGATGGTGAACACCTTCGAGCCATCCGGAATCGGACCCGCTCGGCATCCCGGGTCACCCGCGCTGCCCATCCACCCCGAGCCGTAGGCAGACGGAGCACTCTCCCGAACCGAGGCACCCCGAACGACACAGGAGTCGTCATGCCCGCAGCCGCCACCCACCAGGCCGACGTCCTCGTCATCGGATGGGGGTTGGCGGGCCTCGTCGCCGCCTCGGAGGCGGCGGCCGCCGGCAAGAGCGTCGTGATCGTCGACCAGGAGCCGCGGACAAACCTCGGCGGCCAGGCGTTCTGGTCGTTCGGGGGCCTGCTGTTCATCGACTCACCCGAGCAGCGGCGCATGGGCATCAAGGACTCGCTCGACCTCGCCCGGCAGGACTGGTTCGCCACCGCCGGATTCGATCGCGAAGACGACCACTGGCCGAAGCAGTGGGCCGAGGCCTACCTCGACTTCGCGCACCGCGAGAAGCGGGCGTGGCTGCGCGAGAAGGGCGTCGGATTCTTCCCCGTCGTCGGCTGGGCCGAGCGCGGCGGCTACACGGCGACCGGCCCCGGCAATTCGGTCCCCCGCTTCCACATCACGTGGGGCACCGGCCCGGGCCTCGTCGCCCCGTTCCACGCGGCCGTCGAGCGCGGCGAGGCCGAAGGACGCGTCACGATCCTCCCCCGCCACAAGGTGACGACGCTCGAGACGCACGACGGCACCGTCACGGGGGCGTCCGGAGACGTCCTGGCCCCGTCCGGCGCGGCACGCGGCGTCGCCACGTCACGCCAGGTCGTGGGCTCGTTCACGGTCACGGCATCCGCCACGATCGTCGCTTCTGGCGGCATTGGTGGCAACCACGACCTCGTTCGGGCGCAGTGGCCCGCGCGGTTGGGCACCGCACCGGAGACCATGATCACGGGCGTGCCCGCCTTCGTCGACGGCTCCATGCAGCCCGTGTCGGCGGCGGCCGGCGCGCGACTCATCAACGGCGACCGCATGTGGCACTACGTCGAGGGCATCCAGAACTGGAACCCGATCTGGCCGCAGCACGGCATCCGAATCCTGCCGGGGCCGTCGTCGGTCTGGCTGGATGCCACCGGCGCGCGCCTCCCCGTGCCGCTGTTCCCCGGGTTCGACACGCTGGGCACGCTCGCGCACCTGCGCGCGACGGGACACGACCACTCGTGGTTCGTGCTGTCGCAGCAGATCATCGAGAAGGAGTTCACGCTCTCCGGCAGCGAGCAGAACCCCGATCTCACCGGCAAGGACGTGCGCCTGCTGCTGAAGTCGCGCCTCGGCAAGGGCGCGGCCGGCCCCGTGCAGGCGTTCCTCGACCACGGCGCCGACTTCGTCGTGCGCCGCAGCCTCGACGAGCTCATCGCCGGGATGCAGGCGCTCCCCGGCGGCGACGTGCTCGACGGCGATCTCGTCCGCCGCGAGGTCGAGGCGCGCGACCGCGAGATGGACAACGACTTCACGAAGGATGCACAGGTCGCGATGCTGCGCTCCGCGCGCTCGTACCGCGGCGACAAGCTCATCCGCACCGCCTCGCCGCACCGCATCCTCGACCCGAAGTCCGGGCCGCTCATCGCGGTCAAGCTGCACGTGCTGACGCGCAAATCGCTCGGTGGGATCGAGACGGACCTGTCGGGGCGCGCGCTCGGCCAGGGCGGCGCGCCCATCCCCGGCCTGTACGCGGCGGGCGAGGCCTCGGGGTTCGGCGGCGGCGGCGTGCACGGCTACCGTGCGCTGGAGGGCACCTTCGTCGGAGGCTGCCTGTTCTCGGGTCGCGTCGCGGGGCGGGCGGCCGCGGCCGCCTGCTGAACCGCCACGCGGTCCGGGTCCCCCGGGTCAGTCGGGTCAGTCGGGTCAGCCCGTCACGCCGGTGCGCCGCACCTCGGTGAGGCCGCTGCGCACCGTGCCGCGCGTGAGGACGTGCCCGCGCTGCAGGCTCACGCGGGTCCACGGGCCGCTCCGTCGCACGTGCCCGACTTCCTCCCCCGCGATGAAGCCCAGCGCGAACGCCGCGAACGCGATACCCAGCGGCAGCCCCAGGAGGTCGTCGTCGGAGGCGCCCCACACCGCGGATCGCACAGCACGGACGGCATCTTCACCGGCATCCGTCGGCACGCTCTCGGCCACCGCGGCGATGCCCCACTGCGCGCGCGCCGCGAGGGTCGCCGCGGAGATCTCACCGGCCGCGGTCCAGCCGGAGCGCGGCGGCGACACACCCGCCCACGGTGCCGTGCGCGCCGAGTCGGGCAGCGCGAGCGCGTTCGGCTCGTCGGATGCCGTCAGCGAGCCGCCGTCGACGACCAGGTCGCACACGAGCTCAGGGTCGACCGCCGCGATCCGCATGCCGAGCACCGTCGGCGTCGCCTCCAGCAGCGTCTGCGGCGCGAGGGGCGCGCACGTGACGACGAGGGCTCCGTCGAGGGCGCGCAACCGGACGAGACCGTCCCCGGTCGCCGCCGCCCGCTGCGCGAACACGAGGACGTCCGACGCGGTGGGCGGATCCGGGAAGAGCAGGCGTGCGGGCATCCGCATAAACTACCAAGCGGCGACGAGCGCCGCGGACGGGAGCGCAGTGGACGATTCGGTGGCGACGATGCTCGCGGTGCTCGATCTCGACTCGGGCGCCGCCCGCACCACCGAAGACATCTTCACCGGGCTGTCGCATCCCATGCCCGGCGGGCGCATCTTCGGCGGTCAGGTGCTCGCGCAGGCGATCCTCGCGGCCGACCGCACGACGGGTGACGACCGCGTGCCGCACTCGATGCACGGCTACTTCCTACGCCCCGGCGACTCCGCGCAGGGGCTCACCCTCGCCGTCGATCGCATCCACGACGGGCGGTCGTTCTCGACCCGTCGTACGCAGGCGTTCCAGCACGGCGTGCCGATCTTCTCGATGATCGCCTCGTTCGAGGACGAAGACCCGGGGCTCGATCACCAAGCGTCCGCACCGGATGACGTCATGCCACCCGAAGAGGCGCTCCTTCTCACCGAGGCGGCGGCCACGCATCCACTCTCCCGCCGGCTGCTGTCGGACAGCCCCATCGAGCTCGCCCACCCCGACGGCGCGATCTACGAGTCCGTGCCCGGTCCGCCTGCTCCCCGCCAGCGCGTCTGGATGCGCACGCGTCGCCCGATCGGCGACGACCCGGCGATCCATCGCGCCGTGCTCGCCTACATGAGCGATCTGACCATCCAGGAGTCGGTGTTGCGTGCGCACGGGGTGACCTGGTCGCAGCCGGGCCTCAAGGTCGCGAGTCTAGACCACGCGATGTGGTGGCACCGGCCCGCCCGGGTCGACGAGTGGCTGCTGTACGAACAGGAGTCGCCGAGCGCCCGGGGCGGCCGCGGCCTCGCGACGGGCCGCATCTTCACGCGTGACGGCGTGCTGGTCGCCTCCGTCGCTCAGGAGATCATGGTGCGGGTTCCGGACGAGAGGCGCTGACCGACTCAGCGGCGGTGGCCGTAGACGATCGGCTCGCCGACGTACGGCTCCCACGCCTCGCGCATCGCCTCGGTGAGGCGGACGGGGCGCCCCGACACGGCATCCACCATCACGACGACCGCCGTCGCCCGCGCATACAGCACCGGAGACGCGCCGATGGGCGCGTGCACCTCGAAGCAGACCTCGACGCTCGATCCGCCGATCTTGCCGAACCACAGCTGCACGTCGAGAGGCTCGCGGCGGTAGGGCACCGGCGCGAGGTACTCGATCTCCTGCCGCGCGATGAGCGTCAGCGTGCCCGCGTCGATGCCGGAGGAGACGACCGCCGTCGGCGGCGCCTGCTCGCCGGGCTCGGGCGTCCAGAACACCCGCACCCGCGCCTCTTCGAGCAGCTTGAGCATCGAGGTGTTGTTGACATGGTTGAACGCGTCGAGGTCGCCCCACCGGAGGTGGATCGGCACGTGGATGCGCGCGCCCCCCGTCGTATGCGCCGCGCCGGTCGCGTCGTCAGTCACGCGTGAGCTTGCGGTACGTCGACTTGGCCGGGTTGGCCGCGTCGGGGCCGAGACGCTCCACCTTGTTGGCCTCGTACGCCTCGAAGTTGCCCTCGAACCAATACCACTTGTCCGGCTCTTCGTCGGTGCCCTCGTAAGCGAGGATGTGCGTGGCGATGCGGTCCAGGAACCACCGGTCGTGGGTGATGACCACCGCGCAGCCGGGGAACTCGAGCAGCGCGTTCTCCAGCGAGCTCAGCGTCTCGACGTCGAGGTCGTTCGTCGGCTCGTCGAGGAGGAGCAGGTTGCCGCCCTCCTTGAGGGTCAACGCGAGGTTGAGGCGGTTGCGCTCACCACCGGAGAGCACGCCGGCCTTCTTCTGCTGATCCGGACCCTTGAAGCCGAACTTCGAGACGTAGGCACGCGAAGGGATCTCCGTCTTGCCGACCGTGATGATGTCGAGGCCGTCGGAGACGACCTCCCACAGCGTCTTGTTCGGATCGATGTTGGCGCGGCTCTGGTCGACGTAGCTGATCTTGACCGTCTCGCCGACCTTCAGGTCGCCGCCGTCGAGCGGCTCGAGACCCACGATCGTCTTGAACAGGGTCGTCTTGCCGACGCCGTTGGGGCCGATGACGCCGACGATGCCGTTCGGCGGCAGGCTGAAGCTGAGCCCGTCGATGAGCGAACGGTCGCCGAAGCCCTTCTGCAGCTTCTTCGCCTCGATGACGACGTTGCCCAGACGCGGGCCGGCCGGGATCTGGATCTCCTCGAAATCGAGCTTCCGGGTGCGCTCGGCCTCTGCGGCCATCTCCTCGTAGCGGGCGAGGCGCGCCTTCGACTTCGTCTGGCGGCCCTTCGCCGAGGAACGCACCCACTCCAGCTCGTCCTTGAGGCGCTTGGCCAGCTTGGCGTCCTTCTTGCCCTGGATGTCGAGGCGCTCGGCCTTCTTCTCCAGGTAGGTCGAGTAGTTGCCCTCGTAGCCGATGAGGCGGCCGCGGTCGACCTCGGCGATCCATTCCGCGACGTTGTCGAGGAAGTACCGGTCGTGGGTGATCGCGATGACCGCGCCCTTGTAGGACTGCAGGTGCTGCTCGAGCCAGAGAACGCTCTCGGCATCGAGGTGGTTGGTGGGCTCGTCGAGCAGCAGCAGATCGGGCTTCTGCAGCAGCAGCTTCGCGAGCGCCACGCGACGGCGCTCACCGCCGGAGAGCTTCGTGACCGGCTCGTCACCGGGTGGCGTGCGCAGCGCATCCATCGCCTGCTCGAGCTGCGAGTCGAGGTCCCAGCCGTCCGCGGCGTCGATCTCCTCCTGCAGCACGCCCATCTCGGCCAGCAGGGCGTCGAAGTCGGCGTCCGGGTCGGCCATGAGCGCCGAGATCTCGTTGAAGCGGTCGAGCTTCGCCTTGATCGCTACGCCCTCCTGGATGTTCTCCAGGACGGTCTTGGTCTCGTCGAGTTCGGGCTCCTGCATGAGGATGCCGACGGTGTAGCCGGGGGTCAGCTTCGCCTCGCCGTTGGAAGGGGTGTCCAGGCCCGCCATGATCTTCAGGATCGTCGACTTACCGGCACCGTTGGGGCCGACCATGCCGATCTTCGCCCCGGGCAGGAACGACATGGTGACGTCGTCGAGGATCAGCTTCTCGCCCACCGCTTTGCGGGCGCGGACCATGGAGTAGATGTATTCGGCCATAACGACCCAAGTCTACGCGGACGGTGGTGCGTCCCAGGCCCTCGTCACCAGTCGATGGGGCGTGTCTGACCGATCAGGCACGTGCCGCCGGGCACCTCGGGCAGCACCAGGGCCGTCGGTGCCGGGGTGGAGGGTCCGACCTGGCCCACAAGGCATTCGCCGTCCCACCGCACCGAGAACTGGATCGCGTCGGCGGGGTTGCCCACCGTCGTGAGGTCCTGCGTGACCTCCATGTCGGCCTTGTCGAAGCCCGCCGCCACCAGGGCGTCGATGTACGCCCGCCCCTGCACCGCCCGATCGGTCGCCGCGACCTGGTTCACGATCGCCGCGAAGAGCGGGAGGTTGTCCGCGGCGGTGCCGTCGGGCACCAGCACGGGTCCGGTGGGCGTCGGCGTCGCGGTGGGCGACGGCGAGCTCGGTGACGAGGATGCCGGTGGGGGCACCGGTCCCGGCGTGCAGCCGGCGAGGGCGATGGCCAGGATGGCGCCCGCCGCCGCGAGTCCCCAGCGCGGGCGGTGGTCGATAGGTCGCACCCCTCGAGTCTAGGCGGCCCGCCGGTGGGGACCCGCGGCGCCCTCGCGCTCAGAACGGCGTGGTGTCCTCCATCGGCGGTGTCCACGCCCCGGCGGGAACGAGCTCGCGCTCCTGCTGCCCGTCGGGCGCGGCCGAGGGGGCCGGCACCTCGCTCGGGGTGGCCGACGGCTCGTTCAGCGCGGTCGACGCCGCCACGCCCGGGCCGCCGGATTCGCCGGGGGTCGCCGTGGCCCACGCGTCCGTCGCCGGAGCGGGTCCCGCCTCGGCGGGCGCCGCGCTGCGGTGGAAGGTCGTCGTGCCGAACATCAGGTCCGGCCCGAGTCCATCCGCGTCGATCTCCGCCGCCGAGCCCGACTTGCCGCCCGACTCCCACTGCTTGACGCGGAAGCGCCCGGTGACGATCACGCGCTGCCCCTTCTCCAGCGAGCTCAGCGCGTGCTCGGCGAGCTTGCGGTACGCCGACACGGAGTACCAGTTGGTGTGGACGTCGACCCATTGCCCGCCGTCCAGGCGACGCTGGGTGGAGGCCAGCCGGAAGCCGACGGCGATGCCGCCGCCGGGCAGCTCCCGGCGCTCCGGGACGGATGCGATGTTGCCGATGACGGTGATGTGGTCGGTCATGTCGAATTCCTCTCTCTGATCGGTGCGGACGGTCCGCGCCCGCTCCGGCACCCGAGTGTTCGTGCCCGCCGGGTGCCGGAGCACAGCCAGCATGCGCCGACCGGCCACGCCGTGGGACGCGCGCGGCGCGATCTGTGGACGGATCGCACGATTGGCGAGCTGGGGAGAGGGTGATGACCGCGCCTGCGATGTCGGAGGCCGTCACTAGCGTCGTATCGGGAGGCAACCATGACCACCGTCACCGATATCCCCACCCCCGCTGTCCGCGGCGTCCGCCTGCTGCCGGTCTCCGCGCGGCGCTGGCGCGTGCTCGATCGGCGCGGCGTCGTGATCGGGCACCTCCGTGCCGACACGGTCGCCGCCGGCATCCGGTTTCGCGCCGAACGCTTCGATCTCGCTGCGGCACGCATGCGTCCGATCGGGTCGTTCTGGAACGCGCACGAGGCGGTCGAGTGCCTGCGGCACCTGCGCTGACCCGAGGCTCTCAGAGGGTCAGACGACCGCCTCGAGCAGGTCCCTCGCGCTCTCCGGTGCCGCGGAGCGGACGGTCGGCCAGACGCGGGCCAGCACCGTCACGGCCCGGTGCAGTTCGACCGCGGGCGCGGTGAACGGGATGCGCAGATGACGATCGTGCACGGAATCGACCCCGAACCGCGAGCCGGCCGACAGATAGACGCCGTGACCGCGCGCCGCCAGCACCAGACCCGAACTCAGCGGCGCGTCGAGTTCGACCCACAGCGCGACGCCGCCGGCGACCTCCGGGATCCGCCAGGCCGGCAGCTGGGACGACAACGCAGCGGTCAGCGTGTCGCGGCCCTGTCGCAGCAGCGCCGAGCGCTGCCGCAGGATCTCCGGCATGCGCTCGATCAGCCGCGCAGCGACCGCTTGCTCGAACTCCGGGGTGCCGAGGTCGCGAGAGGGGCGCGCGGCCACGAGGCGGTGAACGAGGTCCTCGTCGGCTCGGATCCATCCCACCCGCAGCCCGCCCCACACAGTTTTGCCGAGCGATCCGACGCGCACGACATCTGCCGTCGTGAACGCCGGCCCTACCGCGGCGTCGATGGCGAGCTCGCCCGTCGTCTCGTCGATCACCAAAGTCGTGCCGGCCCGCCGGCCCGCGTCGGCGAACGCTGCCTCCTCCCTCCCCGTCATCGTGCGCCCCGTGGGGTTCTGGAACCGCGGCATCAGGTATGCCAGAGCCGGGGTCGTGCGGGCGAACGCCTGAGTCGCACGGTCGACGTCCCAGCCCGCGGCCGTCGTGACCGGCACGCCGACCAGCCGTGCCCCCGCGGCGCGCAGCGCTTCGGCCGCGTGCGGGTATGTCGGGGTCTCGATCAGCGCGCGGTCGCCGCGGCGCAGCAGCGTCTCGGCCAGCAGCCGGATCGCTGCCTGCGCTCCGGAGGTCACCATGACGTGCTCGGCGCCGGTGGGCACGCCGAGCGCCGTGTAGCGCTCGGCGATGGCGCTCCGCAGCGGGAGGGAGCCTCGGATGTCGTAGCCGGCGCGCGCGACGAGCGTCGCGGCATCCGTCGCCACCTCGCTCATCACCCCCGCAAGACCCGGCCACGCCGAGGGACTCGCCTGCTGCAGATCGATCGCGTCCCCCGACACGCTGACGCGGCCCGGCTCGCGCTGCGGTCGCGGCAGCGTCACACTGCCCGATCCGCGCAGGCTCTGGATGTGTCCGCTGTCGCGGAGGCTCCGGTAGGCGGTCGCGACCGTCGTACGGCTGAGTCCCAGCACGGCGGCGAGCTCGCGCTCGGCCGGCAGGAGGGTGCGCACCGCGAGGCGATTGTCGAGGCACAGCAGGCGGATGCCGTCGGCCAGCGCCTCATACGCGGGTTCGCGCGTGCGCCAGCCGCCGAGCGCCGCCGCCAGCGCCCGCGCGCCGATTCGGGAGTCCATCCGGCCACGATAGTGGAATTGGACTGGAACGCGCATGCCAATCGTGCGGTGAAATGGGAACATGACATTGCGGATCGCCCAACTGCTGATCGGGCTGGCGCTCTACGGCGCCGGCTGCGCGGTCATGGTGCGCGCCGGCATCGGGCTCGATCCGTGGACCGTGTTCGCCCAGGGCCTGTCGCTGCAGACCGGAGTCGGGATCGGATGGATCACCAACATCGTCGGATTCCTCGTGCTGCTGCTGTGGATCCCGCTGCGCCAGCGCCCGGGCGTGGGGACCGTGGCGAACATCCTGCTCGTCGGGACGAGCATGCAGGCGACCCTCGCCGTGGTTCCGCCGGTCAGCGGGTTCGTCTGGGAACTGCTGGTGTTCGTCGGCGGCATGGTGATGGTGGCCGTCGCCTCGGGGCTCTACATCGGTGCGCGTTTCGGCCCAGGGCCGCGCGACGGACTCATGACAGGTCTGCACGCACGATTCGGCTGGCCGATCTGGGCGTGCCGGCTCAGCGTGGAGGCCACGGTGCTCATCGCGGGCTGGCTGCTCGGCGGCACGGTGGGGATCGGAACGGTGCTCTTCGCCGCAGCGATCGGACCACTCGTGCACCTCGCCCTGCCGCTGTTCGACCGTAGCAGCGGGCGGCGCGTTCCGCACCGCGACACGGATGCCGAGCCCGTCGCGGCCTGACATCCGAGCGGAGCGGACGTGCTGCGCCGACTCGAGGAGTCAGTGCTCGCGGAACTGCGGCCAGTCCGATCCCGGCGGAAGGTGACCGTGCAGGGCGTTCTTGGCGATATCCATCGTGGGGTAGGTGCCGATGCTCTCGGACGCGCCGGCGATCGTGGAGGTGTATCCCTCGTCGGTCTTGCGGACCGTGCCGACGACGTTGCCTTCGGCCCCATACGCGACCCAGAGCGTGGACGATGCGGTGCTCATGGCGAGATTCCTTTCGTCGTTGCCGACGCTACGCCTCCCGGCGCGTGCGCGCCAGCATCCGGGTCGGATCGCCATGCGCGTCGCGGCGCCGAGACGATACGGTAGAGAGGTTCCCTTCACCCTCCATAGCTCAGTGGACAGAGCGAGCGGTTTCTACCCGCCAGGTCGGGGGTTCGAATCCTCCTGGAGGGACTTTTTTTCCCCACCCGCGGGCGCGGGCGGGCATGCGCGCAGATCGGTGCGTCGGACCCGCTCGTTAGGATGAAGGACATGGTGCACGCCGCGGAGAACGACCGTCTCGTCTGGATCGACTGCGAGATGACGGGGCTCGATCTCGCGGTCGATGAACTCGTCGAGATCGCGATCGTCGTCACCGATTTCGACCTGAACGTGCTCGATCCCGGCTTCCAGATCGTCATCAAGCCCGACCCATCCGCGCTGGCGAACATGAACGACTTCGTCACGAAGATGCACGAGACCTCGGGACTGCTGGCCGAGATCCCCTACGGCGTGTCTCTCGCCGAGGCGGAGTTCGAGGCACTCGAGTACATCCAGCGGTTCGTCCCGGAGGGCAAGGCGCCACTGGCGGGAAACACCATCGGCACCGACCGGATGTTCCTCGCCAAGTACATGCCCCGGGTCGACCGGTGGCTGCACTACCGCAACGTCGACGTGTCCAGCGTCAAAGAGCTGTCGCGGCGCTGGTACCCGCGCGCGTACTTCAACGCCCCCGCGAAAGACGGCGGCCACCGCGCCCTCGCCGACATCCGCGAGTCGATCCGCGAGCTCGCCTACTACCGCGAGACCGTGTTCGTCGCCGCCCCCGGGCCCACCAGCGACGCGGCGCGGGAGGCCGCGGCGTCGGCCGTGTCATCGTATGCCCCGGGACTGTAATACAATCGTGTGGTTGCCCGGGAACGGGCACATGGTGGCTATAGCTCAGTTGGTAGAGCACCGCGTTGTGGTCGCGGGGGTCGCGGGTTCAAGCCCCGTTAGCCACCCCAAACGGGTCAGGTGTGAACTTGCGACCAAGGGGCCACCCTTGGTCGCGGTTCGCGCCTGGCCCATTTTCTTCGCCTCGGCGGCCCAGCTCAGGGCGTCGGCGTGGAGGCCGGGGATGCTCAGCCCGTCGTACCTTTGTGCTGTCTGCACTCACCCGACCCGCGGTGACGTTCATCACCGTTGGAAGGGAATCCCGTCAATGACGAGCATGACACTCGACCCGCCGCTGCCCAACCCGCTGTCTCCAGCGGTCGAGCTGGTCGCCGGCGTCGATACGCACAAGAACACGCATCACGTCGCGATCCTGGATCTCGTCGGCAGACCCGTCGCCGACCGTGAGTTCCGCGCTGATGGTCGCGGCTACGCGCAGGTCATCGCGTTCCTCCGCGCGCACGGCGACGTCGTGCGCGTCGGCGTGGAGGGCACAGGCTCCTACGGGGCTGGTCTCTCACGCGCGCTGAACGCCGCGGGGCTGACCGTCGTCGAAGTCGCACGGCAGGACCGGCAAGCCCGGCGGCGTCGAGGCAAGTCCGACCCGCTCGACGCGCACCAGGCTGCTGTCGCCGTGCTCGCCGGCACCGACACCGCGATTCCGAAGACTGGTGACGGGGCAGTGGAGTCGATGCGGATCCTGCTGGCAGAGCGACGCTCCGCGGCGAAGGCCAGGGCGCAGGTGATGAACCAGATCCATGCGCTGCTGATCACCGCGCCCGAGCTGGTGCGACAAGCGTTCCGGGCCCTCAGCGGGCAGCGACTGGTGACCACGCTCGCCAAGACCAGGCCCGGAGCGATCGCGTCCCCCGATCCCGAGGTCGTCGCCCGCCAGACACTACGACGGTTCGCGGTCCGACACCTCACGATGCAAGCCGAGATCGACCTGATAGAACAACAGTTGGAGATGCTCGTCCGGCAGGTCAACCCCACACTGCTGTCCCTGAGCGGAGTCGGTCCCGTCACCGCAGCGACGCTCCTGGTCGCCGCGGGCGACAACCCCGAGCGGCTCGGAACCCGCGCCAGCTTCGCCGCTCTCGCCGGCGTCGCCCCGATCCCCGCCTCCTCCGGACAACGCACACGGCACCGGCTCTCTCGCGGCGGGAACCGGCACGCCAACGCCGCCCTGCACCGGATCGTGCTTCTACGCATGCGACACCGCGAGCCTCGAACGATGGCCTACTTCGAACGGCGCCGCGCGGAGCAACTCACCGACCGTGACATCATGCGCTGCCTCAAACGACACGTCGCGAACGAGATCTACGCCGCCCTGCTCAACCCCGCCACCGACAACCCAGCCGGGCGCGAACTCCGAGCACGCCGACAAGCGATCGGCATCCCGATCAGCGTCCTCGCCGCCACTCTCGGCGTCCCCTACCAGCGGCTCCGACGACTCGAGATCGGCACCCGCGCCGACCCCGACCTCGAAGCTCGAGCGACCGCCGTCCTGGAACGAATCAGCCCACCACTGGCCGCTTGACAGCAATAGGAGCATCCACACCACGGGACTTGACCGTTAGAGGAGCCCATTATGATCCGCCTACTGTGGACAGCCAGCACGGTGGTCCGCTACTTCCTGCGTCGTTACATGCCGGGCAACATCCTGCTCGACCTGATCCGAACGAGGAACGGACTGAAGTGGGGCGTGCCAGCGATGCTGCTGGCCGCTCCGTACCTGGGCGTCGCTGCCTGGTGCACTACTCTCATTGAGTCCGGCGGCCCCGGATGGCTTCACCTCGTGGTCCTGATCTGCATCTGGAACGCTCTGAAGATGATCGTCATCGGCCCGGTAAGCGTGGTGCTGCTCGTGAGGGCACGCGCCAAGGAACGCCAGGCCCGGAAGCGTGCCGAGCGCGCGGTAGACGCTAAGGTGTCTAAGCGTGAACTCACTCGCAGCATCCGATGAGAGACACTTCCATCCGTCCAACCGTTGACGAGCAGCTACAACGAACGTGTTGGTTCAGGCGTAGCCGGACGGACTCGATCCGCATCAACTTGCGGACGCGGCGCTGAGACTTGGCGAGCGTTGCCGCGTTTCCCCAGGCGCGCAAGATCGGCGCTGTCTGCGACCAGCGACGCGGTGCCTTCCCGTAGCAGACGATGGGGACCGACGCTCGCGGCGCTCGTCACCGGACCAGGCACCGCTCCCACGCTTCGACCCAGCTCGAATGCGTACTGCGCCACCCCCAACGAGCCTGACCGACCTGCCGCCTCGACGATGACCGTCGTAGACGCGAGCGCCGCCATTAGCCGCCCGCGAGCGATGAACCGATGCCGCGTGGGAACGGCGCCAGGTGGCACCTCGCTGACGAGAAGCCCGACATCAGCCCCGCGGTCGAGTAGGTCGCGGTGACCAGCAGGGTAAGGACGGTCGACTCCGTTTGCGAGGATCGCGATGGTGTCTCCGCCTGCGGCGAGCGCAGCTTGGTGTGCAAAGCCTTCGATCCCATACGCGCCGCCAGCGACGACCACTCGTTCATCCGCAGCCGTCGAAGCGGCGAGTTCGCGGGCAACATGGTCGCCGTAGGGAGTGGATGCGCGTGACCCGGTGATCGTGACGAAGTCCTGCAACGGGCGTGAGAGGAACGATGAGGCGCCGCGCGTCCATAACACGTATGGGGCGAGATCGCCAAGGTCGTTGAGGGCGACGGGCCAGTTGGTGTCGCCTGGGACGAGAACCTGGATGCCTGACTGCTGAGCCTGGTCAAGACGGGCGGCGATGTCCTTCGCCGCAGGTGCGTCGAAGTGGTCGCGCCAGACCTGCGCGTCGACGGTGCTGAGACCTACCACCGCGCCGTCGTGCTCAGCAAGCCGGAGCGTCTCCATCGCCCCGAGTCCATTCAGGACCCGGCCCGTCACCGGATCATTGGGCTCGACAAGCATGGACAGCACCATCCGCGCGGTTCGCTCGTCACCTGCAACATCACTCAAGCCAGCCATCATCGGTTCCTCTCGGCATTCGATGCCTACGAGGTGCGCCTGCGGCGCCCACGGTCGGGGTGCAACTCAGCGCTCCTCCTTGGTCGTGCAGCGACATGGGCGCAGCTCCTGAGGCTCATCCGACAGGCTCCGACACGCCGACCTTCTTGCGAGTGCATCCGCGTGGCGAAGCACCTTGGCGGCTGTAACGACTAGTATCCGTAACATGAAGTCTTTGGGCAGCCTGAGTGATGTGGGGCTTACCGAACTTGATCGCGCGTTGCGTCATGAACGCCTACGCCGCCGGGAGGCATGGCGAGACTGCGAGCACTGCGACCAGGCGTTCCTTGGCCGAGGTGACGCTCGCTTCTGCTCAGCCCGATGCCGTGTTGCCGCACACCGTGCGAGGAAGGACTCCAATGACTGACAGCCTGCGTGTCATCGGGTCACGGCGATACGGCACACTCTCACCGTTGAGATACCCCGGCGGAAAAGCTGCGCTTGCTGGCTTCTTCGCTGACATCATCGAGGTTCTTGGTATCACGGATGCCCGCTACATTGAGCCCTACGCCGGAGGTGTGGGCGCAGGGATCGCACTCCTGCGAGAGGGCATCGTCCAACACCTGGTAGTCAACGACATCGACCCAGCCGTCCACGCATTCTGGAAGTCTGTCGTTGCCTACAATGCAAGCTTTGTAGAGCTGGTCGAGTCAACGCCGCTGACCATTGACGAGTGGCAGAGACAACGAGAGATATACCGCTCCCGAGACGAGAGCGATGTGCTGCGCCTAGGATTCGCCTTCTTCTTCCTCAACCGAACAAATCGCTCGGGGATTCTGAACGCAGGCGTTATCGGCGGGCAGCGCCAGGAAGGGAAGTACAAGATTGATGCCCGGTTCAACCGGCAAACCCTCGTTGAGCGGTTGACCGCAATCGGCGAGCTGGCAGATCGGATCACGGTCTCTGACCTCGATGGCAGGACAGTAATTCAGCAGTACTCTCACGACGAGCGATCGTTCATGTATATCGACCCGCCCTACGTGCAGGCAGGCTCGCAACTCTACCTAAACGCCTTCGACGGACGGGACCACAAGGCCCTCTCGGCGATCGTCAACTCGGTTGAAAAGGCGCACTGGCTGGTGACCTATGACACGGCCCCACTGATCGAGAAACTGTACAAGGATCAGTTCCAGTGCCGGCTGGAACTCACCTACTCTGCCAGATACCCAGGGCAAGCCGAAGAGCTACTGGTGGCATCCCCGTCGGTCGCACAGGCGATCAAGACGTTGCAGTTGACGCCTGTGAGATCGGACGCAACAAGCGCCTGAGCAGCGGGTTCACAACCTTCCACGCCTGCCGCACGTCGTCCGCGCTAACGGAAGCATCGGCGCTGTGCGCGATGAGGTTGAACCACTGGATCGACCCGTGCTTGTGAGCGTTACCCGACTGAATAGTGGCAATAGTCGACTTGAGAGACTTCTCTTGTCCGTAGGACTGCACGACATGCTTGAATACATCGCTCAACTGGCCGGTGACGGGGGTCGGGCCGCCCTCGAAATGGACCTTGATGGTCGCCTCCAATACTGAGCGCATGAGAATCGCGGCCGCGATCGAGAGGTTCGAGAGGCTGATCCTGCGCAGCTCGAAGTATCGCAGCTTGAGATTCAGTGGCGCGTTCTCGTAGTCAAGCCCCGACAGATCAAGCGTGTCCTTCGTGTCTGGATGGTTGGGTCCACGGCTGCCGGTGCCACCAGGTGAACCAGGCGGGGTCGGACCAGTTCCATTCCCACCAGTGCCGGAGCCGCCGGGCGCACCGGATGGACCACCTTGGGATGGTCCTGATGGCGTTGGTTGCGTGGGAGGATTGGGCGGTGCTGGTTGCGGCGGGGCAGGAGTCGAGACGCCGTTCAGACGATTCACCAGGGACTGATATTCCTGGTTGCGTTTCTTGAACTCTGGTGAGCGAGTGTTGAGATGGCCCGCGCGAAACTCGCTGACGAGGTACTCCAAAGCGTTGAGCTTCTTCTTCGTCAACTTCGTGGCGATCTTCTCGGGCGTCGATGCCCGCGGCAGGAGCATGCCGTCCTTGTCGAACTCCACGCCGATCGCGGAAGCAATCTCCTTGCTTCGGTAGGCATACTCGAAGGCTGACATCGCCAGGTCATCACTCGCCGCGTACTGCCGGAGGGTGTGGTCGGAGAATGGCGCTGCGCTGAGGAAGCGCCGCATCACGGCCATCCTCATGAACCTGGCAACCTCGACGTCCGGGTACTGCGCCTTCACATCGTCGACCGTGGTCTGCTCGTCGACGAGCGAATAGTAGAAGGTGGCCTGCTGATCGCGGCTCCAGCGCCTCTTCGAGATGCCAGTGTGCAACCTCGCTACATGAGGTGCAGCTGTCGCCCGGTCGGGAGCGACGATGACACGGATCCGTTCCGGGAGATTCTCCGCCTCCACTGCGTACCGCTTCAGCAAGGCTCGAATCTCTGCCTCATGGCCGGGCACGATCGTCGGGTCCTGGAGCGCCTTGAGCGCGCTCACTCGACGGTTGCCTTCCAGCACGGTGTATGGGGAGCCGCTGCCGGAGGCCGATGCCGATGTCACGATCGGGACTTCGTTGTCGAAGTAGCCGTCGCGGAGGATCAGTCGCGCGGCTCCGAGGACGTCCTCAGATGCAAACAGGTACTTCAGGGCACCTGCTTCGTCGTCGCGACGCGTCGGTATGCGGTAGTTCTCCAGGTCGAGAAGGAGCTGATCGAGGTCGACCTCAACTATCGGTAGCTGCTCGTAAGCCATATCCAGCCCTGCTCTCGTGCTCCGTCCGGCGATCCGCGCCCTCGGTGCCGAACTGGCGAGAGCAGTCGTTCATCCCCAACGGTATCTGTCTGCCTCGGTCCCTGGGCTGAGACACGTCGGGAGCGATGATGTCCGCCAAAGCTCTTCGCGCGACCAGCGGCCCGGAACGGCGCTACGAGCCATCGCTGGCTTCCTCCACAAAGAGTCCAGCCTCGACCAGCGCTGCGCGTACGGCCTTGCGGTCCACACCCATCCGGCGTCCGATCGCACGCATCGAGACGCCCGCTCGCGCCAGGCGCACAGCCTCTGCCTTCTCGTCGAGTCCAAGTCCCGGTCGGCGGCTCGGCACGTCGCGGCGGCGAAGGTGGGAGAACACCGTGGTGCGGTGGATGCCGTACCTCTCAACAAGAGCCTTCACACCCATCCCGGCCAGGTAGTCACCGACGAGCGCGTCCACCTCAGCGGCGGTGAGAAAAGTTTGAGCCGTCTCGACAGTCCTCACGACGGGGGCCACGCTCGTCCTTCGGAGCGGTATCCTGGGGACGTCGAGAGACGTCGTAGACCCCACGGTCTAGGCGGTTGACCAGGGTTTTCGTCTTGGGGGCGGAGTTGCCGAACGTGCTACTCAGGCACCCCACTTCCTCCCCGGTACGGAGGTCCGCATGATCCAGATGGATGCCGACACGTTCGGCGATCTGGTGGAGGACGAGCTCGACCTCCTTCCGGATGACATGATCGACGGCCTCGACAACGTCGTGTTCGTCGTCGAGGATCGCCCCGAGGACGGCTCGCTGGACCTGCTGGGCCTCTATGACGGCCTCGCGCTCACCGAGCGCGACCGCTACGGCATCGGCGAACTGCCCGACCGCATCATCGTGTATCGGGAGCCGCACCTGCACGCGTGCGAGACCGTGGCTGAGCTGCGCGACGAGGTGCACACGACGCTGGTGCACGAGATCGCGCACTTCTACGGCATCGACGACGATCGTCTGCACGAGCTGGGCTGGGCATGACCCTCCCCCTCGAAGACGTCCGTCTGGACGAGCAGCAGTCGGCCGACACGCCCTGGCAGGCGGTCGTCTGGAACGATCCGGTCAACCTCATGAGCTACGTGGTGCATGTCTTCCGCACCTACTTCGGGTTCTCGCCCGAGCGTGCCCAGCGCCTCATGCTCGCGGTTCACCACGAGGGCCACGCTGTCGTCGCGGAGGGGGCCCGGGAGCAGATGGAGCTCCACGTGCAGGCGATGCACGACTACGGCCTGTGGGCCACCGTCCGGAAAGGACCGCAATGACCGGCCGCACCGTGCTGATGGAGATCTCGCTCCTCGAAGCCGCGCACCTGACCGATCTCGTCGCCCAGTTCGCCGAACTGCTCGACACCACCCTCGACACGGATCCCCGGACCGACCCGGCGCTCGCGCGCCTGGTTCCCGACGCCTACGCCGACGATGCCACCGCGTCCGGCGAGTTCCGGCGCCTGACGCAGGACGACCTCCTCGACCGGCGTCGCGCCGACGTCGCCACTGTGACGACGAGTCTATTGCGCGACGGCCACACCCTGCGCTCCGGTGCCCTCGACCGCGTGGACGCCGAGACGGCGATGGTGATCGAACTCGACGACGACGCGGCATCGGCGTGGCTGCGCACGCTCGCCTCGCTGCGCCTCGTGCTCGCGTCGAGGTTGGGGATCGCCTCCGAAGACGACCACGATCCCGACGATCCCCGCTTCGGGGTCTACGACTGGCTGGGCTACCGTCTCGAGGGGCTGCTGCAGGCGCTCGAAGGCTGAGACGCCCTACGGGATCTCCGCCACGAGCGTCGCCCAGTGGCGCGGGTGGTCGCGGGCGAGATGGATGTCCTCTTGCGCGGCCCAACGCTCCCAGTGCGGCCGGTACGTGTCGCCGTCGCGGCGCAAGGCCCGCTCGCGGCGAGAGCCGGCTGGCGACTCCAGCCAGATGCGGACATCTGCCAGAGCCGCGGATGCCGGGGTCAGCACCCCGGATCCCTCGACGATGAGCCCGGTGCCCGGCCCCACGGCATCCGACTCTCCCTGCCGCTGCGCGGACCAGTCCCACCGCCGCCATCGCGCGGGACGCCCCGCGCGATGCGGCGCGAGGATCTCTTCTCGGGCGGTCTCTGCTCCCTGCGCGAGGCCGTCCCACCCTGGGTAGATGTCGTCGAGGGCCACGACGCGGACCGGGCTGGGCCAGTCCGCGGCGATCAACGCCGCCAGCGTGGTCTTGCCCGACCCGGAGCGGCCGTCGATGAGGACGACCGGCGCGGTGGGCGACGAGGACGCGGCGCTCACCTGCGCCAGCGCAGCGGTCGCCGCGTCGCGCAGCGCCGTCGCGACCGGATCGTCAGCGCTTGAGGGCACGGATGACGCGACTGAGCGCGCGACCGGCGACCCACACGAACGGGATCCCCACCGCCACCAGCGACACCAGGTTCGGCTCGAACCTCAGGTCGTCGCCCTTGCGGATGTAGGCGCCCAGGGGCACGGCGAATCCGCCGCCACCGCCGCCGCTGCCGCGATCCTCGTCCTCACCGGCGCCGAAGCCCGACCAGGAGAGGGCGACGGGAACCAGACGGATGCCATCGACGTCCTGCTGTTCGCCATAGACGCTGCTGACGCCGAGGGACGCGGCCTGCTTACCGAGTTCAAGTGCGAGGTTGGGCATGCCTCCACCGTAGTGCGCCGCGTCGCCGCCGGGTAGGCGGGCGGCTGCGCCGTCACTCGGTGCGCGGCAGGCGCGGGTTCGTGGGCAGTGCGTTCACGTCGCGGCGTGGGCCCAGCACGCTGGCCCGCGTGACCGCTCCCCCGCCGAAGCGCTCACGTGCGTCGTCGAGCGCGGCGTCGACCCGTCGCCACTCGGCATCGTCGTCCCAGAGCGGCATGAGCCCGCCACCGGCATGCTGCAGCTTCTCCGCGCGCACACCGATCAGTCGTACCGGCTGCGTCAGCTGCAGCGCCTCGAACAGGCCGATCGCGACGTCGCCGATGCGCTGGCCGACGTCCGTGGGTTCGGGAAGGCTCGACGCCCGGCTCAGTGTCGTGAAATCGGCGTACCGCAGCTTCAACGCGATCGTCCGCGCCCGGAACCCGCCGTCGCGCAGCCGCGCGGCGACCCGGTCGGAGAGCCGCCGCAACTCGCTGCGGAGCACCGTCGGGTCGGCGATGTCGTGCAGGAAGGTCTCCTCGTGCCCGATGCTCTTCTCTACCCGGTCGGTCTCCACGCTGCGCGGATCCACGCCGTGCGCCAGCTGCCACACCCGCTCGCCGCCGGCGGGACCGAGGGCTCGTTCGATGACGCTGCGGGGGGACGCGAGGATGTCGGCGACGAGACGGATGCCGCGATTCTCCAGCGACTCGGCCGCTTTCGGCCCGACGCCCCAGAGCGCTGAGACCGGCAGCGCGGCGAGGAACGAGGCCGTGTCGGGCGCGCTGACGATCAGCATCCCGTCGGGCTTCGCGCGCGTCGAGGCGATCTTCGCGACGTGCTTGGTCGCGGCGACGCCGACGCTGCACACGAGACCGGTCTCGGCTTTCACCCTCGTCCGCAGCATCCGTGCGATCTGTCCCGGCGTGCCCCAGAGCCGGCGCGCACCGGAGACGTCGAGGAACGCTTCGTCGATCGACAGCGGCTCGACGAGCGGCGTGATGTCGTGGAAGATCCCCATGACCTGTCGGGAGAGGGCCGCGTATCGCTCGAAGTGCGGCACGACGACGGTCGCGTGCGGGCACAGCCGCAGCGCGACCTGGACGGACATCGCCGAGCGCACGCCGTAGCGCCGCGCCTCGTAGGAGGCGCTGGAGACGACGCCGCGCCCCTCCATGCCGCCGACGATGAGCGGCTTGCCGGCCAGCGACGGGTCGTCGAGCACCTCGACCGACGCGTAGAACGCGTCCATGTCGACGTGGAGGATGCGGGTGCCGGTGTCGTCGGCATCGTCGGGCGAGACCATCCGCCCGCTGCCGTCTCCTCGCCCCATGCCTCCATCCTCCCCCGACCCGCCGACACCGGCGCGCCCCTCGCGGGGTGCGAGCCGGTCAGCCGGTGGCGCGCTCCAGGACGAGCTCGCGGACGCGGGCGGCGTCGGCCTGGCCGCGCATCGCCTTCATGACCGCGCCGATGACGGCGCCGGCGGCCTGCACCTTGCCGTCGCGGATCTTCGCCAGCACATCGGGCTGCGCCGCGAGGGCCTCGTCGATCGCGGCGATGAGGGCGCCGTCGTCCGAGACGACCGCGAGCCCGCGGGCGTCCACGACCTCCTGCGGCGTGCCCTCACCGGCGATGACGCCCTCGAGCACCTGACGCGCGAGCTTGTCGGTGAGCGTGCCCGCGTCGACGAGGTGCTGCAGGGCGGCGACGGATGCCGGCTCGACCAGCGAGCTCGCCTCCACACCCTGGGCGTTCGCGATGCGACTGATCTCGCCCGTCCACCACTTGCGCGCCGCCGCCGGCGACGCGCCGGCCGCGACCGTCGCCTCGATCTCGGCGAGGAGCCCGCCGTTGACGACATCCTGGAACTCCAGGTCGGTGAAGCCCCAGTCCGTCTTCAGGCGCCTGCGGCGCACCGCGGGCGGCTCGGGCAGCGCGGCGCGCAGGCTCTCGATGAGCTCAGCCGACGGCGCGACGGGCAGCAGGTCGGGCTCCGGGAAGTAGCGGTAGTCGTCGGCATCCGACTTGGGACGGCCGGGCGAGGTCGTTCCGGTGTCCTCGTGCCAGTGGCGGGTCTCCTGGGTGATGGTGCCACCGGCGGCGAGGATCGCGGCCTGGCGCTGGATCTCGTAGCGCACCGCGCGCTCGACCGAACGCATCGAGTTGACGTTCTTCGTCTCGGTGCGGGTGCCAAGCTTCTCCTGACCGCGCGGCCGCAGCGACACGTTGGCGTCGCAGCGGAGGTTACCGCGCTCCATGCGCGACTCGGAGATGCCGAGACCGATGACGATGTCGCGGATCGCCCGCACATAGGCGGCCGCGAGCTCGGGCGCGCGGTGCTCGGCGCCGAAGATCGGCTTCGTGACGATCTCGACGAGCGGCACGCCCGCGCGGTTGTAGTCGACGAGCGAGAACTCCGCGCCCTGGATGCGCCCCGTCGCGCCGCCGACGTGTGTCAGCTTGCCGGCATCCTCCTCCATGTGCGCGCGCTCGATCGGCACCTCGAAGGTCGTGCCGTCGGCGAGCTCGACCTCGACCTGGCCCTCGAACGCGATCGGCTCGTCGTACTGGCTGATCTGGTAGTTCTTGCCGAGGTCGGGGTAGAAGTAGTTCTTGCGCGCGAAGCGGCTCGACGGCGCGATCGAGCAGCCGAGGGCGAGACCCAGCGAGATCGAGTACCGCACGGCCGTCTCGTTGACGACCGGCAGCGATCCCGGCAGGCCCATGTCGACGGGCGCGACGAGCGTGTTGGGCGCGGCGCCGTGGTAGCGCTCGTTCGCGGGGTTCCCCGCGGGAGAGAACATCTTGGTCTCGGTGTTGAGCTCGACGTGCACCTCGAACCCGAGCACCGGCTCGAACAGCTCGAGGGCCTTGTCGAAGTCCATCAGGGCGGCCTTGGCCATCAGCGGTTCCCTCCCAGCGCGGGCGCGCGGTCCAGCAGCGGGCCGCCCCACGAGTCGATGAGCAGCGTCTCGAGCGCGGCGCCGACGCGGTACAGGCGCGCGTCTTCACGAGCCGGCGCGACGAACTGGATGCCGACGGGCAGCCCGTCCTCCTCGGCGAGGCCCGACGGGACCGAGATCCCCGGGACACCGGCGAGGTTCACCGGGATCGTCGTCACATCGTTGAGGTACATCTGGATCGGGTCGTCGATCTTCTCCCCGAGGCGGAACGCGGTCGTGGGCGCGGACGGCGTCGCGATGACGTCGACCTGCGCGAACGCCGCGTCGAAGTCGCGCTGAATGAGCGTGCGGACCTTCTGCGCGCTGCCGTAGTACGCGTCGTAGTAGCCCGCGGACAGGGCGTAGGTGCCGAGGATGATGCGGCGCTTGACCTCGTCGCCGAACCCGACATCGCGCGAACGCGCCATGACGTCTTCGACGGTGCCGCCGGGGACGTCGACGCGCAGGCCGAAGCGCACCGAGTCGAACTTCGCGAGGTTGCTCGACGCCTCGGCGGGCAGGATCAGGTAGTAGGCGGCGACGCCGTACTCGAAGTGCGGCGCGCTGACCTCGACGATCTCCGCGCCCTGCGCCTCCAGCAGCGCGAGCGAGGCACGGAAGGAAGCCGCGACGCCGGCCTGGAAGCCGGAGTCCGGCAACTCCCGGATCACGCCGACGCGCAGCCCCTTCAGCACCTCGCCGGTCGCACCCTCTCGGGCCGCGGCGGCGAACGACGGCCAGGCGTCGGTCAGCGACGTCGCGTCGTGCGGGTCGTGCCCGGCGATGACATCGTGCAGCAGCGCCGAGTCGAGCACGGTACGCGAGACCGGGCCGACCTGGTCGAGCGAGGAGGCCAGCGCGATCGCGCCGTAGCGGCTGACGCCGCCATAGGTCGGCTTCATGCCGACGGTGCCGGTGACATGCGCGGGCTGACGGATCGATCCGCCGGTGTCGGACCCGAGCGCGATGGGCGCCTCGAACGCGGCGACGGCCGCGGCGGACCCGCCGCCGGACCCACCGGGGATGCGGTCGAGATCCCACGGGTTGTGCGTCGGCCCGTAGGCGGAGTGCTCCGTCGAGGAGCCCATAGCGAACTCGTCCATATTGGTCTTGCCGAGGGGAACCAGTCCCGCGGCGCGCGCACGAGCGACGACGGTGGCGTCGTAGGGCGACATGAACCCGTCGAGGATCTTCGACCCGCTCGTGGACGGCATGTCGGTCGTGACGAGCACGTCCTTGATCGCGAGCGGAACGCCGGCGAGCTGCCCGAGCTGTTCACCGGCAGCACGGCGCCGGTCGATGTCCTGGGCGACGTCGAGCGCGTGGTCGCTGACGTGCAGGTAGGCGTGCACGTCGCCGTCGACGGCGGCGATGCGGTCGAGATGAGCCTGCGTCGCCTCGACGCTGGACACCTCGCCGGCGACGAGCTTCGCGGCGAGGTCAGCGGCGCTCAGGCGCGTGAGATCGGTCACTGCTCCTCCGGCGCTCATTGCTCTTCACCGAGGATCGCGGTCACCCGGAAACGGCCCTCCGCGGCATCCGGAGCGTTCTGCAGCACCTGCTCGACGGTCAGCATGTCGCCGACGACGTCGGGGTGGAAGACGTTCTCCAGCGGGATCGGGTGACTCGTCGCGGGCACGTCGGGGGTTGCGACCTCCGACACCTTCGCGATGTTGTCGACGATGACGGAGAGCTGCCCGGTCAGGCGCTGCACTTCGTCGTCATCGAGCTGAATCCGGGCCAGCACGCCGAGATGGCGCACGAGTTCAGGGGTGATTTCAGACACCCGTCGATTCTAGACGGCCGCGGTCGAGGCTCCGCGGCGCGGGATCGGCTCTAGGATGAGCGCGTGACGACGTACGAGCCGCCCCGCCCCTGGATCGCCAGCTACGCGGAGGGCGTCCCCGCCGACCTGGAGCCCGTCGCAGGCAATCTGCTGGACATCGTGGCGGCGTCGGCGCGCGACTATCCCGAGGCGCCCGCCCTTCAGTTCTTCGGGCGGGAGACGACGTATCGCGCGCTGACGGATGCCGTCGAGCACGCCGCCGCGGGGCTGCGCGCTCTCGGCGTCGGCAAGGGCGACACCGTCGCGATCGTCCTCCCCAACTGCCCGCAGCACATCATCGCGTTCTACGCGATCCTGCGCCTCGGTGCGATCGCGGTCGAGCACAATCCGCTCTACACGCCGCGGGAGCTGCGCAAGCAGTTCGAGGACCACGGCGCGAAGACCGCGATCGTGTGGAGCAAGGTCGTCGCGACGGTCCAGGAGTTCCCTGCGGACCTCGCGGTGACGAACCTGATCGCCGTCGACGTCACGAAGGCGATGCCCGCGACGCTGCGGTTCGCCCTGCGGCTGCCGATCGCGAAGGCGCGCGCCTCGCGTGAGGCGCTCACCGAGCGGACGCGCGGCGCGATCGCGTGGGAGAAGCTGCTGCAGGCGCCGGCGCTGCCGGCATCCTTCCCGGGGCCTGCCACCGACGACGTCGCGATCATCCAGTACACGAGCGGTACCACCGGAACGCCCAAGGGCGCGGTGCTGACGCATCGCAACCTGCTGTCCAACGCCAGGCAGGCGCAGGCGTGGGTGCCGCAGATCCAACGCGGCAAGGGTTGCGTCGTGTACGCCGTGCTGCCGATGTTCCACGCGTACGGGCTCACGCTGTGCCTCACGTTCGCGATGTCGATGGGCGCGCGACTCGTCCTGTTCCCCCGGTTCGAGCCCGCCATGGTGCTCGAGGTCACGAAGAAGCACCCGGCGACGTTCCTCCCGCTCGTCCCGCCGATCGCCGACCGACTGCTGAAGGCGGCACGGGCCGAGGGGGTGTCGCTCGCCGGCACCGAAGTCGCGATCTCCGGCGCCATGACGCTCCCGCACGATCTCGTCGTGCCGTTCGAGGAGGCGACCGGCGGCTACCTCGTCGAGGGCTACGGTCTGTCGGAGTGCTCCCCCGTGCTCATGGCCAACCCGGTCGCCGAGAACCGGAAGCCGGGCACGGTCGGCCTACCCCTGCCGGGCACCGAGTGCCGTGTCGTCGACCCCGACGACCCCACGGTAGACGTCCCGGCAGGTGAGCGCGGGGAGCTCGTCGTCCGCGGTCCGCAGGTGTTCCAGGGGTATTACGGCAAGCCCGAGGCGACCGAGGAGGTGTTCGCCGACGGCTGGTTCCGCACCGGCGACATCGTGCAGATCGACGAGGACGGGTTCGTCCGCATCGTCGACCGCATCAAGGAGCTCATCATCACCGGCGGCTTCAACGTCGCGCCGACGGAGGTCGAGAACGCGCTGCGCCAGCACCCGGACGTCATCGACGCCGCCGTCGTGGGCCTGCCGAGCAACCACTCCGGCGAGGAGGTCGTCGCGGCCGTCGTCCTCGACCCCGAGGCGAAGGATGCCGACGTCGAGGGCATCCGGGAGTTCGCGCGCAGCATCCTCACCCCGTACAAGGTGCCGCGGCGCATCTTCGTCGTCGATGAGCTGCCGACATCGCTCATCGGCAAGGTGCTGCGCCGCCAGGTCCGCGAGTCGCTGCTGCAGCTCACCCAGCCGTCGGAGTGATCACCCCGCGTCGGGGTCGAGCGCATCGAGCGCGGCGGGACCCTGCTCGACGAGGATGCGGAACTGCGCGGCGTCGATGATACGGATGCCGAGATCTTCGGCCTTACCGAGCTTCGAACCCGCACCCGGGCCCGCTGCGACGAAGTCGGTCTTCTTCGAAACGCTGGAGGCGGCCTTGCCGCCGGCGGCGATGATCGCCTCCTGCGCCCCCTCCCGGGTGTAGCCCTCGAGCGAGCCGGTCGCGACGACGGTGACGCCCTCCAGCACGCCGCCCGCGGCGGCAGCCGCGCCGGGACCGGGGTGTCCGGGGATCTCCAGCCGCGCGCCCGCGGCCTCCCAGCGCTCGACGATCTCGCGATGCCAGTCGACCTCGAACCATTCCAGGAGCGAGTCGGCGATGATCCCGCCGACGCCTTCCACCGCCGCCAGCTCCTCGCGGCTCGCGGCGCGGATCGCGGCCATCGACCCGAACCACTGGGCCAGCGCGCGCGCCGCGACGGGGCCGACGTGACGGATGCTGAGGGCCACGAGGAAGCGCCAGAGGTCCTTCGTCTTCGCCTTCTCGAGTTCTTCGATGAGGGTCAGCGCCTGCGCGGAGGGCTGCGGGCCGGTGAGGCCCTCCTTCTTCTCGGCCGGGGACGGCTGCCGGCGGAACGGCGCGCGGGTCACCGGCTCGCCGCTCTGCTCGTCGAGCTTGGGCTCGCCCGTCTCGGCGTCGCGCACGACGACCTCGATCGGGACGAGTTCGTCGAGCGTGAGGTCGAACAGCCCCGCCTCGGTGCGCAGCGGCGGCTCCGCCGGCACGGTCGGCTGGGTGAGCGCGGCGGCGGTGACCTCGCCGAGCGCCTCGATGTCGAGCGCGCCGCGCGAGCCGATGTGCTCGACACGTCCGCGCACCTGGGCGGGGCACGTCCGCGTGTTGGGGCAGCGCAGGTCGATGTCGCCCTCTTTCGCGGGCGCGAGGGTGGCTCCGCACTCGGGGCACTGCGTCGGCATGACGAACGCGCGCTCGCTGCCGTCGCGCAGCTCGACCACCGGGCCGAGCACCTCGGGGATGACGTCGCCGGCCTTCCGCAGCACGACGGTGTCGCCGATGAGCACGCCCTTGGCGACGACGACCTCCTGATTGTGGAGGGTCGCCTGCCGCACCACCGACCCCGCGACCCGCGCGGGCGCCATCACCGCGAACGGCGTCGCGCGGCCGGTCCGCCCGACCGACACCACGATGTCGAGCAGCTTCGTGTTGACCTGCTCGGGCGGGTACTTGTAGGCGATCGCCCAGCGCGGGGCGCGGCTCGTCGCCCCGAGTTCGTCGTGCAGGGCGAGCTCGTCGACCTTGACGACGACACCGTCGATCTCGTGTTCGACGTCGTGCCGGTGCTCGCCGTAGTGCGTGACGAAGTCGAGCACGCCGTCGATGTCGTCCGCCGTGCGGAAGTAGGGGCTCGTCGGCAGTCCCCACTCCGCCAGCAGTGCGTACACCTCGCTCTGCGACTGCACGGGCGGCGCGGGCCAGGCGCCGATGCCGTGCACGAACAGGCGCAGCGAGTCCAGCCGCGCGCGTCCGGCCTCCAACTCCATCCCGCTCTTCTTCTCCAGCTGCTGGCGCAGCCCGCCGCTGGCGGCGTTGCGCGGATTGGCGAAGGCCGGAAAGCGGCGCGCAGCACTACGCGTGAGCTTCTCCTCGTCGCCGCCCCGCGCCAGGCCGTCCGCGATGACGCGCTCGCGCAGTCGCGCCTGCAGCGCGTTCAATTCATCGAATGCCGCGACGGGAATATAGACCTCACCGCGCACCTCCACGAGCGGCGGATGGCCGGTGCCGGACAACCGCGAGGGGATGCCGGCGACCTGCACGGCATTGACCGTCACGTCCTCTCCGACGCGCCCGTCGCCCCGTGTCGCCGCCGAGACCAGCACGCCGTTCTCGTAGCGGAGGTTGATCGCAAGGCCGTCGATCTTGAGCTCGAGCAGCCAGCGCACAGCCCGTCCCGCGGCCCCCTGCGTCTTGACGCACCAGTCGCGCAGCTCGTCGGCACTGAAGACGTTGTCGAGGCTCAGCATCCGCTCCGCGTGCTCGACGGGAGCGAACATCGAGGCCTGCGCGGCTCCCACCGACAGCGTCGGCGAGTCCTGACCCTGCACCTCCGGGTAGGCGCGCTCGATCGCCTCGAGGGCGCGCATCCACCCGTCGTACGTCGCGTCGTCGACGATCTCGGCGTCGCGGCCGTAGTACGCCTCGCGCGCTCCGACGATCAGCTCGATGAGCCGGTCGGACGCGGCGCGGGCCTCGTCGAGCGTCGCGGGAAGCTCCTCTGCAGTATCGGTCACACCGAGAGTCTAGGAGGGGGTGCCGACACCGCCGGGGCGCTTGCGTGCGGACGCAGGATGCGCTTACGCGGTGACCGGCACGGCGGAGACCGTCCGGTCGATCGTGAACTGGCCGATGACACGGGTGCCGTCGTACAGCACCGCCGTCTGGCCGGGTGCGACGCCGTCGAAGGGCACCGCGGGGGTCACCGTGAGAGCGCCGCCGACGAAGGCAGCCCGTGCGGGCACCGGCTCGGCATGGGCGCGGATCTGCACGTCGCAGTCGAAGGCGTCGGATGCCGGGGCGCGCCCCGCCCACGTGTATCGCTCCCCCGCGATCTCCGCGGTCGCGAGCGCCTCCTTCGGACCGACGACGACCGTGTTGGAGACGGGGCGCACCTCGAGGACGAACCGCGGCTTGCCGTCCGAGGCGGGAACGCCGAGCTTGAGGCCGCGCCGCTGGCCCACGGTGTACGCGTGCGCGCCCTCGTGACTGCCGACGACGGCGCCCGAGCGGTCCACGATCGCTCCGGCCTGCGCACCGACCCGGTCGGCGAGCCAGCCGCGGGTGTCGCCGTCGGGGATGAAGCAGATGTCATGGCTGTCGGGCTTCTGCGCGACCGTCAGGCCGCGCGCGGCCGCCTCGGCCCGCACGAGCGCCTTCGACGGCGTCGAGCCCAGCGGGAAGTAGGTGTGGGCGAGCTGCTCGGCCGTCAGCACGCCGAGCACGTACGACTGATCCTTCGCCTCGTCGCTCGCACGGTGCAGCTCCCGCCCGTCCGGCCCGTCGACGAGGGTCGCGTAGTGCCCCGTGCAGACGGCGTCGAAGCCCAGTTCGATCGCACGCTCCAGCAGCGCGGCGAACTTGATCTTCTCGTTGCAGCGCATGCACGGGTTCGGCGTGCGGCCGGCCCGGTACTCGGCCACGAAGTCGTCGATGACGTCGTCGCGGAACCGCTCGGAGAAGTCCCACACGTAGAACGGGATGCCGAGGCGGTCCGCCGCCCGGCGGGCGTCCATCGCGTCCTCGATCGTGCAGCAGCCGCGGCTGCCGGTGCGCAGGGTTCCACCGGCGCGTGACAGCGCGAGATGCACGCCGACGAGGTCGTGCCCCGCCTCCACGGCCCGCGCGGCCGCGACGGCGGAGTCCACTCCGCCGCTCATCGCCGCCAAGATCCGCATGCCTCCAGTCTACGAGCGCGACAGCGGGGCGGTCGCGGCGGAGGCGACGGTCAGCGGCCGGCGGAGGCGAGGGCGCGCGCGTACGCGTCGGGAAGGGCCGCCAGCACCGCATCCACGTCGGCATCCGTCGTCGTGCGTCCCAGCGTGATGCGCAGCACCGACCGGGCGGCGCGCTCGTCGCGGCCGAGCGCGAGGACGACGTGCGAGGGCTCGGCGACGCCGGCCTGACAGGCGGAGCCGGTGGAGACGGCGATCCCGGCGACGTCGAGGAGGAACAGCAGCGTCTCCCCCGCCGCCCCCGGGAAGAGCACGTGCACGTTCCCGGGGAGCCGGTGCCGCGGATCGCCCAGAAGCTCGGCGTCGGGCACTCCGGTGCGGATGCCGGCGATGAGCCGATCGCGCAGCCCCGACAGGCGCTGCGACTCCGCGACCCGTTCCGCCTCGGCCTCGGTCAGGGCGGCCGCCAGCGCGGCGGCCCCCGCGACGTCCGGCGTGCCCGACCGCAGCGCGCGCTGCTGCCCGCCGCCGTGGAGGAGCGGCGCGAGCGCGGCGTGCCGCGAGACGACGAGGGCACCGGTGCCCACCGGCGCGCCCACCTTGTGCCCCGACAGGCTCAACGCCACGAGCCCCGCGGCGTCGCGGGCATCCCCACGCCAGCGCGCGAAGTCGACGGGGAGATGCCCGAGGGCGCCGACGGCGTCCAGGTGCAGCGGCACACCGGCGGATGCCGCGGCAGCGGCGAGTGCGGCGGCATCCTGCACCGTGCCCACCTCGTTGTTCGCCACCAGCGCCGTCGCAAGCGCGGCGGGGCGCTCCCCGTCGTCCGCGCACGCGGCGGCGAAGCCGTCCGAGTCGATGCGGCCGACCCCGTCGAGCGGGACGGCCCGGAGCCGCGCCCCCTGCGTCTGCAGCCACGCCGCCGTGTCGAGCGTGGCGTGGTGCTCGCCGCCCGGCAGCACGATCGCCTCCGCGCCCGCCGGCCGTGCCCACCACAGCCCCTTGAGGGCGAGGTTGACCGACTCGGTCCCGCCGGAAGTGAGCACGACCTCGATCGGGTCGCAGTCCACGACCGCGGCGATCGCCTCCCGCGACTCCTCGAGCAGCCGGCGCGCCGCCTGGCCGGCGCCGTGCACCGACGAGGCGTTGCCGGTGATGGCAGACGCCGCGAGCCACGCATCGCGCGCGACGGCTCGCACCGGAGCCGAGGCGGCGTGGTCGAGGTAGATCGTCATGACGCTCCCCCGCTGCTCACGCGGCCGGCTCACCGCGTTACTACTGTAGAGCGCATGGTCAGCCCGCACCCGACGAGCACCGCGCCCCTCGGCATCCCCTCGGCGACGGGTGACGTCCCGCCGATCCCCGCGTTCCTCGGCGCCGCCTACGACGATCTCGGCGTCACCCTGGGCCCCGAGGGGGCGTCGTTGCGCGTCTGGTCGGAGGGCGCGACGAGCATCGACCTGGTGATCTTCGACGCCGTCGACCTCGACTGGATCACGGCGACCCTGCCGCTGGCGCCCGTCGGCGAGGACGTCTGGGAGGTCCGCACCGCCGACCTGCGGGTCGGCACCCGGTACGCGCTGCGGGTCGATGGCCCGGCGGGCGCCGGTCACATGTTCAACCCGTCGAGCCTGCTCATCGACCCCTACGCCCGCGGGCTCGTGCCGGTGCGCCTCGGCGAATGGCGCTCGGTCGTCGTCGATGACGCGTTCGACTGGCAGGGCGTCGCGGCGCCGCGCACGCCGCTCGATCGCACGGTCGTCTACGAGGCCCACGTCACGGGGCTGACCAAGCGTCACCCGGACATCCCGCCGGCGCTGCACGGCACGTACGCGGGGCTCGGGCACCCCGCGATGATCGAGCATCTGCAGCGACTGGGCATCACCGCCGTCGAGCTCCTCCCGATCCACGCGTTCGAGACCGAGCCGCGGCTGCTGCACCAGGGCCGCACCAACTACTGGGGCTACAACTCGCTGGCGTTCTTCGCGCCGCACGCGCCCTACGCCACCGCCGAGGCGATCGCGGCCGGTCCGGATGCGGTGCTGCGCGAGCTCAAGGAGATGGTGCGGGCTCTCCACGCGGCCGGCATCGAGGTCATCCTCGACGTCGTCTACAACCACACCGCGGAACTGGGCATCGGCGGCCCTCGATCCAGCTTCCGCGGCATCGACAACCGCGCCTACTACCGCCAGCACGACGACGGCGCCTACATCGACGTCACCGGATGCGGCAATTCGTTGAACACGGCGACGGATGCCGCGGCCCGCCTCGTGATCGACTCACTGCGCTACTGGGCGCGAGAGGTGCACATCGACGGCTTCCGGTTCGATCTCGCCGTGACGCTCGGGCGCGACGGCGCGCACGCCTTCTCGCCCGATCACCCCCTGCTGCGGGCGATCGTCGATGATCCGGCGCTGGCGGGCGTGAAGCTCATCGCCGAGCCGTGGGACGTCGGGATCGGCGGATGGCAGACCGGCAACTTCGGCGCGGGCTGGTCGGAGTGGAACGACCGCTATCGCGACCGGGTGCGCAACTTCTGGCTGAGCGACATCGACTATGCGCGGCGCGCGGCGACCTCACCGGTCGGCATCGGCGGGTTCGCGACGCGCCTCGCCGGCTCCTCGAACACGTTCAGCGAGGAACGCGGTCCGCTCGCCAGCGTCAACTTCGTCACGGCCCACGACGGCTTCACTCTGCGCGACCTGGTGTCGTACGACGTCAAGCACAACCTCGGCAACGGCGAGCAGAACCGTGACGGCGCCGACACGAACCGCTCCTTCAACCACGGCGCGGAGGGCGCCACCGACGATCCCCACATCCTCGCGACGCGCCGCAAGGCGATGCGGAATCTCCTCGGCACGCTGCTGCTCTCGGCCGGTGTGCCGATGATCACGGCCGGCGACGAGATCGGACGCACCCAGCGCGGCAACAACAACGCGTACTGCCATGACTCCCCCCTCACCTGGCTGAACTGGCAGCTCGCGCCGTGGCAGGAGGATCTCCTCGCCCACGTGCGCCGTCTCGTCCGGCTGCGCCACGACAACCCGGCGCTGCGCCCGCACCGCTACGCCCACGCCGCGTACGAGGTGCCGAACTCGTCCGTCATCGACTGGTACGACGAGCACGGCGAGACGATGTCGATCGAGCGCTGGACGAACCCCGCGCACCGGACGCTGCAGTATCTCGCGCAGTCCACGCCGGAACAGGGCGAGCCCAACCGCATCCTCCTCATCGTCCACGGCACCGAGCACCCCATCGACGTGACCCTTCCGGAGATCGAGGACGTCACCGGCTACGTCTCGCTGTGGTCGAGCGTTCCCGAGCGGCCCGACGAGGACGAGCCGGTCCGCGCGCCGGGAGAGGTCATCGCGCTCCCCGGCACGGCCATGCATCTGTTCCGGATCATCTGAATCCGGGTAGGTTCGAGTCGTGGCATCAACGACGCGTTCCGCTCCCCCCGCATCCTCGCCCGGCGCGGCGGCGCCGACGCTGCGCAGCACGGCGCAGATCCCGCTGCGGCCCGCCGTCGCCCTCCCCGACGCGCCCGAGAGCGGCGTCGGGCGGATCCCGCTGCTGCTGCCGCGCCCGGCGGTCCCCACCGGGCTGCACCGCCCGTCGGCGTTCGTCGGCGAAGCCGTCGTGTTCGGCGTCACCGCGTTCCGTGAGGGCCACGATCTCATCGGCGCGCACCTGCGGCTGACCTCGCCGTCGGGAGCGTCATCGCTGCACCGGCTGACGCCGCTCGGTGACGGGTTCGATCGGTGGGAGGTGGAGGTGGCGCCGCTGGAGGAGGGTGTCTGGACCTTCCGCTTCGAGGCATTCGCGGACGATTACGCGACATGGGAGCACGCCGCCGAACTGAAGATCGCGGCCGGCGTGGACAGCGCGCTCATGCGCGAGATGGGCGCGCTGCTGCTGACCGCTGCCGCCGCCGAGAAGGACCGCCCCGCGGCGCAGCGCCGCGCGCTCACCGGCGCCGCGGCCGCCCTGCGCGATGAGGCGACGACCGACGAGGAGGCTCTGATCGTCGTCCGTGACCCGGCGATCGCCGCGTTCTTCCGGGAGCGCCCGGTGGCGAGCCTCACCACGGCCGGCCGGCCGCAGGAGCTCCTCGTCGAACGCGAGCGGGCCGGCGTCGGCGCCTGGTACGAGTTCTTCCCCCGCTCCGAAGGGGCCAAGCGTCTGAAGGACGGGACCATCAAGAGCGGCACGTTCCGCACCGCGACCAGGCGTCTGCCGGCTGTCGCGGCGATGGGGTTCGACGTGCTGTACCTGCCGCCCATCCACCCGATCGGCGAAGTGAACCGCAAAGGCCCGAACAACACCCTCACCGCGGGAGAGGGCGACCCCGGGTCGCCGTGGGCGATCGGCTCGGCTGCCGGCGGACACGACGCGGTGCACCCGGACCTCGGCAGTCTCGCCGACTTCCGTGCGTTCGTGCGCGCCGCGAGGGCCGAGGGCCTGGAGATCGCCCTCGACCTCGCGCTGCAGGCCGCACCCGACCACCCGTGGGTGCGAGAGCACCCGGAGTGGTTCACGACCCTGCCGGATGGATCGATCGCGTACGCCGAGAACCCGCCCAAGAAGTACCAGGACATCTATCCGATCAACTTCGACAACGACCCGGCGGGCATCCGCGCCGAGGTCCTGCGGATCGTGCGCCACTGGATCGCGCAGGGAGTGAAGATCTTCCGCGTCGACAACCCGCACACCAAGCCCCTGCAGTTCTGGGAGTGGCTCATCGCGACGGTGAACGCCGAGCACCCCGACGTCGTCTTCCTCGCCGAGGCGTTTACCCGTCCCCGCCCGATGCAGGCGCTCGCGCAGGCCGGCTTCCAGCAGAGCTACTCGTACTTCACGTGGCGCAACACCAAGAGCGAGCTCGAGGAGTTCTTCCATTCGATCTCCCACGAGACCGCCGACTTCATGCGGCCGAACCTGTTCGTGAACACGCCGGACATCCTCACGGAGTACCTGCAGTACGGCGGTCGTCCCGCGTACAAGATCCGCGCCGCCCTCGCCGCCACCGCGGGCGCGTCCTACGGCGTCTACGCGGGGTACGAGCTCGTCGAGAACGTCGCCCGGCCCGGTTCCGAGGAGAACATCGACAACGAGAAGTACGAGTACAAGCTCCGTGATTGGGATGCCGCGGCATCCGCTGGCACGACGCTGGCGCCGTATCTGACGCGTCTCAACGAGATCCGCCGCGCGCACCCGGCGCTGCGGCAGCTGCGGAACCTCACGATCCACTGGAGCGACGACGACGCCATCCTCGTCTACGTCAAGCACCTCCCCGCCGCTCTCAGCCCGACCGGGCAGGCCGACACGATCATCGTCGTCGCCAACGTCGACCCGCATTCCACGCGCCAAACGACTGTCCATATCGACAGTTCGGTCTTCGGCATCCCCCGCGGTCACGACTACGCCGTCGAAGACCTCATCACGGGTGCGCAGTGGACCTGGAACCAGGACAACTTCGTCCGCCTCGACGCGTTCGACGAACCCGTCCACATCCTGCACGTCAAGGAGTCCCGATGAGCGCCGTTTCCGACGAGATCCTCGACGCCGTCGCGACCGGCTCCTACCACGCGCCGCACGACGTGCTGGGACCCCATCGCCTGCCCGACGGCACCTGGGTGATCCGCACCCGCCGGCCCATGGCGCGGACGGTGGCCGCTGAGCTGGACGACGGCACCGCGGTCACCCTCGCGCACGTGCGGAGCGGCGTCTGGGAGGGGACCACGCCCCACCAGCCCCGGGCGTACGAGATCGTCGCGACCTACGACGGCGCACCGGACTTCCGGGCCGACGACCCCTACCGTCACCTGCCGTCGCTCGGCGAGATGGACCAGTACCTCATCGGGGAGGGACGTCACGAGGAGCTATGGCGCGTCCTCGGTGCGCACGTGCGGCACTACGACGGCGTCAGCGGTGTGTCGTTCGCGGTGTGGGCGCCGCACGCGCGGGCGGTGCGGGTGACCGGTGACTTCAACGCGTGGGACGGTCAGGGGCACGCGCTGCGCAGTCTCGGCTCCAGCGGCGTGTGGGAGCTGTTCGTCCCCGGCCTCGGCGCCGGCACGACGTACAAGTACGAGATCCTCACGCATCGCGGCGAGTGGATCCTCAAGGCCGACCCGATGGCCCAGTGGGCGGAGGTGCCGCCGGCGACCGGCTCGGTGGTCACCGAGAGCACGTACACGTGGGGGGATGCCGAGTGGCTCGCGCGCCGCGCCGCCGGTGACGTCCTGTCGCAGCCGATGTCGACCTACGAGCTGCACCTCGGCTCCTGGCGTCCGGGACTCGGCTACCGCGACGCGGCCGACCCGCTCATCGACTACCTCACCGAGGTCGGCTACACGCACGTGGAGTTCCTGCCGCTGGCCGAGCACCCCTTCGGTGGCTCGTGGGGCTACCAGGTCTCGGGCTACTACGCCCCGACGAGTCGCTTCGGAACCCCGGACGACCTGCGCTACCTCATCGACCGGCTCCACCAGGCCGGCTTCGGGGTCATCATGGACTGGGTCCCCGGGCACTTCCCGAAAGACGCGTTCGCCCTCGCCCGCTTCGACGGCGAGGCGCTCTACGAGCACCCCGACCCTCGCCGCGGCGAGCACAAGGACTGGGGAACGCTGATCTTCGACTACGGCCGCAACGAGGTGCGCAACTTCCTCGTCGCGAACGCGCTGTACTGGCTCGAGGAGTTCCACGTCGACGGTCTGCGCGTGGATGCGGTGGCCTCGATGCTGTACCTCGACTACTCGCGCGAGGCGGGCGAGTGGGAGCCCAACATCCACGGCGGTCGCGAGAACCTCGAAGCCATCCGCTTCCTGCAGGAGGTCAACGCCACCGCCTACAAGCGCTACCCCGGCATCGCGATGATCGCCGAGGAGTCCACGAGCTACCCCGGAGTCACCGCCCCCACCAGCGCCGGCGGGCTCGGATTCGGCCTCAAGTGGAACATGGGGTGGATGAACGACTCGCTGGAGTACATCAAGCGGGACCCGATGTACCGGTCCCACCACGAGGGCGAGCTGTCGTTCTCGTTCGTCTACGCGTTCAGCGAGCACTTCGTGCTGCCGATCAGTCACGACGAGGTCGTGCACGGCAAGGGGACGCTGTTCACGCGCATGCCGGGCGATCACTGGCAGAAGCTCGCGAACACGCGGGCCTTCCTCGCCTACATGTGGGGCCACCCCGGCAAGCAGCTGCTGTTCATGGGTCAGGACTTCGGTCAGCTGTCGGAATGGTCCGAAGGACGGGGCCTGGACTGGTGGATGCTCGACCAGCCGCCGCACCGTCAGCTCCTCGACTTCGTCGGCGCCCTCAACCGCGTCTACCGGGAGAATGCGCCGCTGTGGGCCCGCGACAGCGACGGATCCGCCTTCGCGCGCATCGGCGCGCCGACCTGGAACCCGAATGTCATCGCGATGGCGCGGCACGACCATCACGGCAACTGCGTCGTCGTGGTCGCGAACTTCTCCGGGGTGCCGATCCACGACTACGTGCTCGATCTGCCGGGCGGCGGTGAATGGACGGAGCTGCTGAACTCCGACGCCGCCGCCTACGGCGGATCGGGCGTCGGCAACCTCGGCGCCGTCCACGCGGACGACAACGGCCGCGCGACGATGGTGCTTCCCCCGCTCGGCGTCCTCTGGCTCGGCCGGCGCGGCTGAGGTCAGAACAGCAGGCTGGCGAGGCGTCCGCGAGCGCGGATGACCCGCGCGTCACCGTCGCCGACGAGCCCGAACAGCTCCAGCAGGCGCTCCCGCACGGGGGCACGCTCGTCGGCAGGCAGCTGCGCGAACAGATCGAGCAGTCGGGCGAAGGCGTCGTCCACGTGACCGCCCGCGATGTCGAGGTCGGCGACGGCGAACTGGGCGTCTACGTCGAGCGGGGCGGATGCCGCGGCATCCCTCGCCTGCTGCAGATCCACGCCCTGCACACGCTGCAGCAGGCGCACCTGGCCGAGCCCGGCGCGGGCCTGCTCGTCGCGCGGATCCTGTGCGAGAGCCTGCTCGTACGCAGTGACGGCGCGCGCATAGTCGCCCGCCTCGATCGCGTCGAAGGCTTCCTGATGCAGCGGAGGCATCGCCGGTTCGGCGGGCTCGGCGACATCCGGTGCCGCCTCGCCCACGGGCACCGTGCCGGTCACGCCGTGCTGCGCCGCGAGCTGGAGCAGCTGGGCGAACACCTCGCGCACCTGCTGCTCGGGCACGGCGCCGGTGAACAGCGGCACCGGCTGGCCCGCGATGAGCGCGACGACCATCGGGATCGACTGGGCGCGGAAGCCCTGCGCGAGCTGCGGGTTCGCGTCGACGTCGACCTTCGCGAGCACCAGGCGCCCGCCGAGCTCGACGACCACCTTCTCGAGGATCGGGCTCAGCTGCGTGCACGGCCCGCACCACTCCGCCCACAAGTCCACCACGACAGGCACCGTGCGCGAGAGCTCGAGCACCTGGCCGAACGACTCATCGGTCGCGTCGAAGACCAGCGACGGCGCGCCGTTGCGAGCCTCCGCGCCGGTCGCCGGCGCGGAAGCGGCCGCGCGGGAGCGGAGTGAGGACAGGTCGACGGCGCCGCGCATCACGGCGCCGGGCGTGGGATTGGACACTACGGGACCACCTTCGCGTCGAGGATTGCGGACGAGTACCCGAGCAGTTGGATGCGCTTGCTGGAGCTCTGCGAGGGCACGAAGAAGAAGAGCTGGTCGAGATAGGTCGTCGTGAAGCCCGTGGACGACTGGGTGACGCCGGTGAGGGTCTGCACCAGCGGGTTGTTGTCCAGCTTGATCACGGCGTCGGTGTTCGTCGGCACCACCGTGTCGGTCTCGTTCACCGTGACCGCGACGATCGCGCCGGAGTCCAGCGTCGCGAGCGAGATCGGCTCCTCCGCCCCGGCGCTGGCGCTGAACGTCAGCGTGCCGGTCTGCGCGGCGGTCTGGTTGAACGCGTCCATGCGCTCGGCGCGGTTCTGCGCCACGAGGGTGCGGAACGGATCGCTGGACGCATCGAACAGGTCGGCGTAGGTGCTGGCATCGCCGTTGGTGATGATGTCGGCGTAGGCCGCGGCGACCTCGCTGGGCGGCAGCGTGAGGAAGGGGGACTCCGGGTCGATCGCGACGGCACCCACGTAGGTCGGCGCGAGGTTGAGGCTCGCATCGGCGACGAGCTCGGATTCGTTCGTCAGCTTGTAGGGCGACCACGGGTCGGCCTGCGTCAGGCTCATGATGACATCGGCGGTCGTCGTGCCGGTCTCGACGACGGCGAAGAACGTGCGGGGCCACTGGTCGTAGGCCTCGGGCAGGACGACCCGCACCGGCGACGCGGGGACGGCGGCGGGGACCGGCGCGTCGGCGACGTCCTTCAGCGTGTACGCGGTCTCGCGGGTGGCCAGCGCGGGCCCGGTGAGGCGGACCGCGGCAGCAGCCGGGTCCTTCGCCTCATCCGCCGCGGCGACGCCCTCGGACACACGTGCCAGGATCCGCTCGGCCTGCGCCTGCGTCACGACCGGACTGCCCTGGTCATCGGGGACGACGACCGACGGCGACGGCGAGGCCGTCGGCGTCGAGCCGAACTGCGGCCATGCGTCGGCGGAGCAGCCGGCGAACAGCAGCGCGCTGACCGCGACGGCGGGAACGACGACCATGCGGCGCCCACCTCGGCCCAGCTGTCGGCGGCTCGGAGTCGCACTGATGACGCCCTTGTCGGCCTCTTCGACGGACAGATCGATCGGCTCGGTGACCGGCAGGGGCAGCCCCTTGCGTCGCGGTCCGCGGGAGCGCCGCGCGTGTCGGACGCCGAGGATGTACAGCACGATCCCGCCCAGCAGCAGGATGCTGCCGCCGACGATCAGCGACCCCGCCCACGGCGTGGTGGCGCCGGTCGGCCAGGTGAGGCTCAGGCTGCTGGGTGCGGGCTCGACGCCGTCCGTGGCCACCAGCAGGCTCATGTCCGCGGGGAGCTGCAGCGGCGTGATGAGCACGTCGTCCTGCTGGAACTCATCGAGCCACAGGTCCGAGCCCACGGGGCTGATCGGCACGCTGCCGGCTGCTGGCGGGTTCTTCGCCGACACGGCCTCCGAGGCGATCTCGCCGTCGTCCTCCGTGATGTGCGTGTAGTCCGAGGGGGTCAGCCATGCCTCGAGGTCGGCGGTGCGGCCGTAGGCGGCGAAGATCGTGCCGTCCTCCTGGACCCGCAGCGTCTGCGACCCGTCGTGGCTGTTGAGCACGGCGCCGTCGATGAGCACGTACGGCGCGTCCCCGGTGACCGAGATCGCCTGGCTCTGCGTCTTCGGTCCTTGGAAGACGGTGCGCTGTGCGATGCCGGCACCGATCATGAGGGCGGCGAGCACGAAGGCCGTCACAGCCCAGACGAAACGCACGAAACGACACCTCCCTGCACTCCGCTCGGGGTCGCGGAGCACAACATCGACGTTTCAGACTAGCGAAAAGCGTCTGAATGTCGCCCGGGAGGGCACGTCTTGCCTGTCGCGAGGGTCCCCGTGCGTACTCTTGCAAGGCGGCCGCGCACAGACGGCGGGCCGTCGGCATCCTGACTCGAGGGTTCGGGGGAACCATGAAACTGCAGCACCCGTTCCGCACCGCGCTCATCGCGACGCTCGGCGTGGGCGTCGGCATCCTGCTCATCACGAGTGTGCAGACGCTGTCGACGATCCTGCTCTACGTGGGCACGGCGCTCTTCCTCGCGCTGGGCCTCGACCCCGCGGTCTCGTGGCTCGAGCGACGGGGACTCCCCCGCTGGGCGGCCCTGCTCATCACGTTCGCCGCCGTGCTGGCGGCGTTCGCGGGAATCATTCTCATCGTGATCCCCGTTCTCGTGGGGCAGATCTCGCAGCTGGTGGCGCAGATCCAGAAGCTGGTGCAGAGCGCCGTCGACGGCGACTGGAACCCCGTCGATGCGCTCTCGGACTGGCTGCACAGCGTGTTCCCCGCGCTCGACGTCGACAAGGTCTTCACCTCCATCTCGCAGTGGTACGAGTCGCTGGACCTCGGCCAGATCGGCGGCGCCGCGACCGGGGCGGTCCTCTCGATCGGTGCCGGCATCGTCGCGGGATTCACCGGCGCGATCATCGTGCTGATCCTGACGATCTACTTCACCGCCTCCACCCCGAGCCTCAAGGCATCGGTGTACCAGCTCGTGCCGGCATCCAAGCGCGCGCGCTTCATCGACCTGTCCGAGCAGATCACGGCGTCCGTCGGCTACTACGTCATGGGGCAGGTCAGCCTCGGTGTCATCAACGGCATCCTGAGCGCGATCTTCCTCACGATCATCCAGGCGCCCTTCCCGGCCGTGCTCGCCGTCGTGGCCTTCTTCTTCTCGCTGATCCCGCTCGTGGGAACGCTGACGGGCTCGGCGATCATCATCCTCGTCTGCCTCACCCCGGGGCTCGGCTCGCCGCTGACGGCGCTCGTCGCCCTCATCTGGTACGCCGTGTACATGCAGGTGGAGGCCTACGTCCTCGCCCCGCGCATCATGAACCGCGCCGTCTCGGTGCCCGGCGCCGTCGTCGTGATCGCCGCTCTCGCCGGCGGGTCGCTCCTGGGCCTGCTGGGCGCGCTCATCGCGATCCCGGTCGCCGCGAGCATCCTGATCATCTACCGCCAGGTGATCATCCCGCGGCAGAACGAGCTGTGACCGGCAGGGCGCGGCGCGGGCCGGTCAGTCCTCGGACCATTCCGTCGGCAGCGGCAGAGCGTCGGGGTTGACGGCCGCGACGATCTCGGTGAGCACGCGACGGGTCTGGTTCTCCCCCACCCACAGGTGCTTGCCGCCCTCGACGGGGATGAGCGTCGCGTGGTCGATGGGTGCGAAGCGGCGACGCGCCTCCTCGGGGCGCAGGTAGTCGTCGAACTCGGGAACGAGCACGACGACGGCGCGCGGCTCCCCCGCCCACGCCGCGACGTCCGCATCCGTCGCACGGTGCAGCGGCGGCGAGAGGAGGATGATGCCGTCCACCGGGTGATCCCGGCCGTACTTGAGTGCGAGTTCCGTGCCGAACGACCACCCGACGAGCCAGGGATGCGGCAGGGCGCGCTCGCGGACGAACTCCATCGCCGCCGCGACGTCGAACGCTTCCCCGCGGCCACCGTCGAAGGCACCCTCGCTCGTCCCGCGGGCCGACGTCGTCCCCCGCGTGTTGAACCGCAGCACGGCGAGATCGGCGAGAGCGGGCAGCCGTCCGGCGGCCTTGCGCAGGATGTGGGAGTCCATGAAACCGCCCGCGGTCGGCAGGGGGTGCAGCGTGACGAGGGTCGCCACCGGCGGACGCTCGAGCGGCGTCGCGAGCTCCCCGACGAGGGTGAGCCCGTCGAGGGTGTGCAGTTCGATGTCCTCGCGCTGCGCGGGCAGCAGCACGGGTCCGCGGATCTCCATCAGCCGATCCTCCAGCAGGCGGTGTGCCAGTGACGGCGCGCGGCGAGGTCGGCGGCGTCGCCGAGCACCCCGTCGGCGCGCCACACCACGAGGTGCGCGGTGCGGGGCGTGATGTCACGGCCGCACCCGGGGCACGTGTACGTCTTCTGCGCTTGGGACTCACCGACGGGCTGCACGGTGTAGGACACGCCGCGGCGGGTCTCCGTGCGCTTCCAGCCGCTCAGCAGCCGGGCGAACGAGTCCTCGGCGGGTTCCGGCTGGCGCCGGTTCGCGCGGGGCATGCGCTCAGTACCAGCCCTTGGCCTGCGAGTGCCCCCACGCGCCGCACGGGGTGCCGTACCGGCCGGAGATGTAGCCGAGGCCCCAGGTGATCTGCGTCGCGGGGTTCGTCTCCCAGTCCGCACCGGCGGAAGCCATCTTGCTTCCGGGGAGTGCCTGCGGAATGCCGTAGGCGCCGCTGCCGGCGTTGTAGGCGCCCACGCGCCAGCCCGATTCCTTGTTCCACAGTGCGACCAGGCACGCGAACTCGTCGTCGCCCCAGCCGCGCTCAAGCACCATCGAATAGGCGATGGCCTGCGCCGTGCCGGGGTCCGGTGCGACGAACGGCGGGGTCCAGGACCGGGAGCCGGACGCCGACGATGAGCCGGTCGGGGTCGGGGTCGGGGTGGGGGTGGGCTTGGGGGTGACGTACACGGAGTAGACGATGTCGTCGCGCCCGAGACCGCTCGCCTGCTTCTGCCCGGCGCCGGCCTCCGACGCCGCGAGATACGCCTGGGCGTCGGCGATGGTCGAGGCGTACAGCGACACCGGGTCGAGCTCGGCGGCATGCGCGTCCGTGCCCGTTGCCGTCAGCGGACCGACGTAGGCCGCGCCGAAGCCCAACACGGCGAGCACCGCGAACACGCTCATCGCGCCGCGACGCCGCGACCAGCGGGCGGGCTGCTGGGGCGGGCGCGATGCCGTGGCGCGCACCGCGGCATCCGCCCGTCGCGTGCGGTCGGCTGTCGGGGTCAGCTCGGCATCGGAAGTCACAGTGTTCCGATTCTAGCCAGCCGCCCGCATCGTGTCATGCGACGCGTCAGACGACGGCGAGCATGACCTCGACGGTCGCGTCGAGCACCGCATCCACCTGCGCCTCGTTGTACCCGCGCCGCTGCATCCGGAAGGCGACGGAACGCACCTGGTCGACCGTCACCGTCTCCCCCTCCTCCAGGAAGCGGGCGAGCTTGTCGGCGACGAGGTCCACCTCATCGACGCGATAGCCGAAGCGCAGCATCCCCACGCGGCGGAAGCGGCGCCCCTTGGGACGCGTGAGACGGTCGAGGATCTCCTGCGCCAGCTGGCGCGACTGGCCGACCCACGCGCGGGCGCCGGCGCGCGAGAGCGCCTGCTCGCGCTCCCGTGCGGCGAAGGCGTCTTCGATGCGGCCGAGCGCCGCATCCACGGCGGCGACCTGGTAGCCCCGCTTGACGAGCGGGAACGCGACCGTGCGCACCGTCGAGGAGTCGATGTCGGAGCTCTCGGGCGCCTCGAACGCGGCGCGGGCGCGGGCGAGGAACGCGTCCACGTCCTCGGGCCGGTACCCGCGTGTGCGTCCGGTCGTGCGAGGGAAGGGACTGGCTGCGGCGGCGGGGGCGTCAGCGATCACAGTGTCGGTCATGTGCTCACCATCGGAAAGAACAGGAAATACAGCGCCAGGGCGGCCGCCGCGGAGGGAAGGATCGAATCCAGGCGGTCGAGCACACCGCCGTGACCGGGCAGCCAGGAGCTCATGTCCTTGATGCCGAGGTCGCGCTTGATCATCGACTCGCCGAGGTCGCCCACGGTGGCGCAGCCGAGGATGACGACGCCGAAGACGATGCCGACCCAGATGGGGACGTGGAGGACGAGCAGTCCGTACCCGCCGGCGATCGCGATCGTGGCCACGGCGCCACCGGCGAAGCCCTCCCAGGTCTTCTTGGGGCTGATGCGCGGCGCCATCGGGTGCTTGCCGAAGGCGAGCCCACTGGCGTAGGCGCCGGTGTCGGCCGCGACGACGGCGACGATCATGCCGAGCAGCCAGTACTCGCCCTGCTCCTGCCGCAGCAGCACGAGCGTGAGACTGGCCAAGAACGAGACGTACACGGCGACGAAGCCGGTCACCAGCACGTCGGTGAGGACGTCGCCGTAGCGGCGGCCGTCGTGGGCGGTCATCTGCGCGAGCAGACGCCAGACGATCAGCGCCGCCACGCACGCGAAGGTGATGACCCAGTGGGTCCAGTGCCCCAGGAAGAATCCCGACAGCACGATGATGGCGCCGACGACCAGCTGCGGCACGACGTCGATGCGCCGCCCCGCCGTCTGGAGGGCGCGACTGAATTCGAACACGCCCAGCAGGCACACCGGGATCGCGAAGATCAGGAACAGCGACTTCACGAACAGGAGTGACCCGAGCACCACCGCGCCGATCGCGAGACCGATGAGAGTGGCCAGCAGCAGGTTGCGGCCGGTGCGGGCGTTGATGCGGTCATTGACCTGCTCGAAGTCGGCTTTGGCGCGGTCGATCTGCTGCTCGAACTCGCTGCGCGCCGCCCTCACGTGAGCCTGGAAGCTCGATCCGGCGTCGGCGTCGGCGTCGGCGATCGCGCGTCGGGCCTCCGCACGCGTCTGCGGCGGCGCGTCCGGCGCCCCCGCGTCCCCGGCATCGGGATCGCGGAACGCGGGAGGTTCGCCGGAGGGATCGGTCATGCCTTCGCCTCAGACCTCGAGGAGTTCGGCCTCTTTGCGCTTGAGCGCGTCGTCGATCTCATCGACGTGCGAACGCGTGATCGCGTCGAGCTCCTTCTCCGCGCGCACCAGCTCGTCCTCGCCGACCTCGCTCTTGAGCGCATCCAGCTCGTCCTTGGACTTGCGACGGATGCCGCGCAGGTGCACCTTCGCGTCCTCGCCCTTGCTGCGCACGAGCTTGACGTACTCCTTGCGCCGCTCGGCGGTGAGCTCGGGCATCGTGACGCGCACGATGTTGCCGTCGTTCGACGGGTTCGCGCCGAGGTTCGGCATGTCGCGGATCGCCTGCTCGATGGCCTTCAGCGCCGACTTGTCGTACGGGGTCACCACGAGCGTGCGCGCTTCGGGGGTGTTCAGCGAGGCCAGCTGCGCGAGCGGCGTCGGCGAGCCGTAGTAGTCGACCAGGATCTTCTGGAACAGCTGGGGGTTCGCGCGTCCCGTGCGGACGGTGGCGAAGTCGTCCTTCGCCGCCTCCACAGCACGGTCCATGCGGGCGGTCGTGTCGGCCAGGATCTCGGCGATCACGGTCACTCCATTCGTCGTTGCGTCAGGGGAAAGTCTAGTGCGGGCGGATGCCGCGACTCAGACCGTGACGAGCGTGCCGATCGACTCCCCGAGGAGCGCGCGGGTCACGTTGCCGGCCGGCTCCATGCCGAACACGCGCATGTCGATGCCGTTGTCCATGCACAGGCTGAACGCCGTCGAGTCGACGACCTTCAGGCCGCGCTGCAGGGCATCCTGGTAGGTGATGCGGTCGATCTTGGTGGCCGTGGCATCCTTCTTCGGATCTGCCGTGTACACGCCGTCCACGCCGTTCTTGGCGACGAGCACCTCGTCGGCGCCGATCTCCAGCGCGCGCTGGGCGGCGACGGTGTCGGTGGAGAAGTAGGGCAGGCCCGCGCCGGCGCCGAAGATGACGACGCGACCCTTCTCCATGTGCCGCTCCGCGCGGCGCGGGATGTAGGGCTCGGCGACCTGGGTCATCGAGATCGCGGACTGCACCCGGGTGGCGGCTCCGGCCTGCTCGAGAAAGTCCTGCAGGGCGAGGGCGTTCATGACGGTGCCGAGCATGCCCATGTAGTCGGCACGACCGCGGTCCATGCCGCGCTGGCTGAGCTCGGCGCCACGGAAGAAGTTGCCACCGCCGACGACGATCGACACCTCGACGCGGTCGACGGCCGCCGCGATCTCGCGGGCGATCTGGCCGACGACGTCGGGGTTGACCCCGAGCTGCCCTCCCCCGAACGCCTCGCCGGACAGCTTCAGCAGGACGCGGCGGCGTCCGGTGTTCTCATCGATCACGCAGGGGTTCCTCTCGTCGGATGCAGACTATCGAAGCGGGCATGGGAAAGGGGGCCCGCATCCGTGAATGCGGGCCCCCTTTCGCGGCTTACGCGCCGACCTTGAAACGGGCGAAGTCGGTGATCGTGATCCCCGCGTCGCCAGCGACCTTGGCGACGGACAGCTTGTTGTCCTTCGCGTAGTCCTGGTCGAGCAGGGCGACCTGCTTGAAGAACGCGTTCACACGGCCCTCGACGATCTTCGGCAGGGCGGCCTCGGGCTTGCCCTCGTTGCGGGAGATCTCCGTGACGATCTCGCGCTCCTTCTCGACCTCGGCGGCCGGCACCTCGTCGCGGCTGAGGTAGGAGGGGTTCGCGAAGGAGATGTGCTGCGCGATCGAGCGGGCGGTCTCCGCGTCGTCGCCGGTGTAGGCGAGGACGACGCCGACCTGGGGCGGCAGGTCCTTGCTGGTCTTGTGCAGGTAGATCTCGAACTTGTCGCCCGAGAGGGTGCGCACGCGACGCAGTTCGACCTTCTCGCCGATGATCGCGGCCTCGTCGGAGATGACGTCGGCGACGGGCTTGCCGTCGGCATCCGCGGCCAGAGCCGCCTCGACCGAGTCGGCGCCGACGGCGGCGGCCGCGGCGAGCACCTTGTCGGCGAGGGCGAGGAAGCGGTCGTTCTTCGCGACGAAGTCGGTCTCGGTGTTCAGCTCGAGGATCGTGACCTTGCCGTCCTTCTCCGTGGCGGCGACGAGGCCCTCCGAGGTGGAGCGGTCGGCACGCTTGGCGTTGCCCTTCGCGCCCTTCAGGCGGAGGATCTCGACGGCCTTCTCGAGGTCGCCGTCGGCCTCCTCGAGAGCCTTCTTGGTGTCGACCATGCCCGTGCCGAGCTGCTCGCGCAGGGCCTTGATGTCGGCGATGGTGAAGTTGGCCATGGGTGGTGGCTCCTTGACTAGTGAATTCTGCGTGGTGAGTTCTCGTGGATGATGGTGCGGGATCGCCGCGATCGCGACGATCCCGCACCGGCGGGAAGCTGTCTTACTCGGCAGCGACGGCCGCGGCGTCGCCTTCGGCCTTGGCCTCGGCACCGGCGGCGTCGGCAGCCGACTCCGTCGCGATGGTCTCGACCTCGGCGACCTCGGTGACGACCGGCGTCTCGGCCTCGGCGGCGGGCGCCTCGGCGGTGCCGCCCTGCTCGAGCAGCTCGCGCTCCCAGTCGGCGAGGGGCTCCGCCTCGGCGGACTCGTCGGTGGGCTGGTGGCGCTGGATGAGGCCCTCGGCGGCGGCGTCGGCGATGATGCGGGTGAGCAGGCCCACCGAGCGGATCGCGTCGTCGTTGCCCGGGATCGGGAACTGGAACTCGTCGGGGTCGGCGTTGGTGTCGAGGATGCCGATCACCGGGATGCCGAGCTTCTTGGCCTCGTCGATGGCGAGGTGCTCGCGCTTGGCGTCGACGACCCAGATCGCGGACGGCGTCTTCTGCAGGTTGCGGATGCCGCCGAGCGACTTGTGCAGCTTGTCGAGCTCGCGCTTCTTCAGCAGGAGCTCCTTCTTGGTGAAGCCGCTGTCGGCGGGGTTGTCGAAGTCGAGCTCCTCGAGCTCCTTCATGCGCGCCAGCCGCTTGCTGACGGTCTGGAAGTTGGTGAGGAGCCCACCCAGCCAGCGCTGGTTGACGTAGGGCTGGCCGACGCGGGTCGCCTGCTCGGCGATGACCTCCTGGGCCTGCTTCTTGGTGCCGACGAACAGGACGGTGCCGCCGTGGGCGACCGTCTCGCGGACGTACTCGTACGCCTTGTCGATGTACGACAGCGACTGCTGCAGGTCGATGATGTGGATGCCGGAGCGCTCCGTCAGGATGAAGCGCTTGACCTTCGGGTTCCACCGGCGGGTCTGGTGTCCGAAGTGAACGCCGCTGTCGAGCAGCTGGCGAATGGTGACGACGGCCATGGCCGTTCTCCTTTGTTTCTGGGTTGATCGCGTAGGCCGGTCGGCCCGTGCGCCTGGTGCCCGGCACGCACCCGCTCCCGTTCGCACGGTGAGACCTCTGGGTGTGGATGCCGCGAGTCCCCGTCTGGGACAGGGCGTCGCTGTGGGCACGCGGAGTCACCCCGACGCGCGGGGTGCGTCTGCCAGTGTATCAGCCGCATCGCTCTCTCCCCCGCCGGCGAATCCGCGGATCTGTCCACAGATCGGGCATCTTCGCCGCCGCGGTGCGCCGCGCAGGAGCACGGTGGGGGGCATGTCTTCACTCGCTCGCTGCATCGCCGCCGTCGCGCTGGCCGTGTGCGTCGTGCTGGCGTGCCCCTGGCCGGCTACGGGGCGCATCGGCGTCGTCGCTGGAGCGGCCGCCGTGGCCGCGCCCGGGGCCGCGGGCGACGCGGGTCCGGTCGCAGCGGGGTGGCGGTGGCCGGTCAGTCCCGCCGTGGTCGTGGCGCCGTATCGTGCCCCCGCCCACGCCTACGGCGCCGGGCACCGGGGCATCGATCTGCAGGCGGAACCGGGCTCGCCGGTCGTCGCTCCGGCGGACGGGATGATCGCGTTCGCGGGGACGGTGGTGGATCGGCCCCTGCTGACGATCGACCACGGCGAGGGGCACGTGACGACACTCGAGCCTGTCCTCCCCGCCGTCGCGATCGGCGCGCGGGTCGCCGCGGGCGAGGTCGTGGGAACCGTCGCGGCCGGAGGTCACACGACACGCGGCGCGGTGCACTTCGGGGTGCGCGAAGCAGGCGAGTACATCACCCCGCTGCTGCTGCTGGGGACGGTGCCGCGCGCCGTCCTGCTGCCCTGTTGCTGAGGCGCGCTCTCAGGCGCGCGGGTGCGCGAGCCGGTAGGCGGCGGCAAGCTTCTCCGCGGAGACGTGGGTGTAGATCTGCGTCGTTCCGAGGCTCGCATGACCGAGCATCTCCTGCACGGTGCGCAGATCCGCTCCCCCGTCGAGCAGGTGCGTGGCCGCGGAGTGACGGAGCGTGTGGGGCCCGGTGGTCTCCGTGCCGAGAGCGGGGGCGACGGCACGGGAGACGACGTCGTACGCCGCGCGGGTCCCGAGCCGCCCGCCGCGGGCTCCCAGGAACACGGCCGGGCTCCCCTGGCCGCGTGCGGCGAGGACCGGGCGGCCGCGCACGAGATAGGCGTCGAGGGCGGATGCCGCCGGCCCCCCGAACGGCACGATGCGCTCCTTGGATCCCTTGCCGATGACCCGGACGGTGCGGCGGTGAGCGTCGATGTCGTCCACGTCCATCCCGCACAGCTCGGCGACGCGCAGCGCGGATGCATACAGCAGCTCCAGGATGGCGGCGTCGCGCAGCGCGATGGCGTCGCCCTCCCCGGCGCGCGCGGCCGCTGCGTCGAGGACGGCGGTCATCGCCGGCGCGGTCGCGACTTTCGGCAGGGTGCGCGCACGCTTGGGGGCGACCAGACGCAGGCTCGGATCGACCGCGATGATCCCGTGCTCCTGCGCCCAGGCGAAGAACCCCCGCACCGACGCCGTGCGCCGGGCGAGCGTGGCGCGCGCGTCACCGCGCTGCGTCGCCCGCCACAGCCACTCGCGCAGGCTCTCGAGGTCGATCTCGGCGAGCTCGATGTCGCCCGTCGCGTTCTGCAGATCGCGAAGGTCCGCGGCGTAGGCGCGAACCGTCGCCGGGGAGAGCCGGCGCACGTGCGCGAGGTCGTCGGCGTAGGCCGCCGTCGCCGCCGCGAGTCTCATGCCTCCAGCATGCCTGCCCGTTCCCCGACGGCGGCGACGGCGCACCGCACCGACGCGCGAGGCGATCTCACCATAGCGTCGCCGCCGCGCGATGCCGCGCCCGGACCCATCCGCCCGGGCGCCGTTCCACTGTGCCCTCCAACTCCAGGAGACCGAGGAGCGCGGTCGCCTCCTCCGGTCCGAAGCCTGCACGGCGCGCGATGTCGTGTCCACTGCGCGCGCTGCGGTCGCTGAGCGCGTCGAGGATGCGGGTGAGATCGCCCGCACCCTGATCCGCGCCCGGCGGCACCGCGCCGGGCGCATGGTTGTCCAGCCCCAGCAGCTCCATCATGTCGGCGACGGAAGTGATGCACTCGGCCTGCGCCTCACGCAGCAATCGGTGGCAGCCGGCGGATGAGGCGCTCGTGACCGGCCCCGGAACGGCGCCGAGCGGCCGACCGAGCGCCGCCGCATGATGCGCCGTGTTGAGCGAGCCGCTGCGCCATCCGGCCTCGACGACGACGGTCGCGTCGCTCATGGCCGCGATCAGCCTGTTGCGCGCGAGGAAGCGCCACTTCGTCGGTGACGATGCGCACGGCACCTCGGCGGCCACGGTCCCCTCCGCGGCGATGCGCTCCAGCAGGTCGCGGTGCCCCGCCGGGTACGGGCGGTCCACCCCGCCGGCCAGCAGCGCCGTGGTCGCGCCGCCCGCCGCCAGCGCACCGCGATGCGCCGACCCGTCGATGCCGTACGCCGCGCCGGAGATCACGGCGACCCCGGCCGCGGCGGCCCCCGCGGCGAGATCGTCCGCCAGCATGTCGCCGTAACCGCTCGCCGCCCGCGCACCGACCACCGCCACGGCGGGACACGACGCCCCGAGCGCGTCGACGTCGCCGAGCACCCACAGGCACACCGGCGCGAACGGCCCGAGGTCCGCGACGCGCTCGGGCCACGCGTGATCCTCCGGGGTGACCAGACGGGCGCCCGCGCGTCGTGCCGCCGCGATGCGCTCGGCGACGTCGCCGCGGCGTGGATGCCACCGGGTGCGCGCTTTGTCGAGCTCGCCCAGCTCGATCCCGGCGGCGTGGGCGACCTCTGCGCCTCCCGTGGTGGCTACGGCGATCTCGAGCGCGCGCACCGGCCCGCACGTCGCGATCAGTGCCCCGGCGACGCGGTCGCCGGGTTCGACCAGGCAGGACCAGACCGCGCGCGCGTAGGCCACGACGAGATCATCGTCTTCGCTCAGCGCATCCGCGATGCCGGCGAGCTCCCGGCGCGCGTGCTCCGGTGTCGGTTCGAGGATGTTCACCCCCGCACCCCCTTCTTCAGATACAGCGCCCGGCCGATGTCGGCCACCTCGAGCCGGTCACGCCCGGCGAGATCGGCGACCGACCAGGCGACCCTCAAAACCCGGTCGTAGCCGCGGAGGGTGAGCGACCCGCGGTGCAGCGCGGCGTCGAGCGGCCGGCGGATCGCCGGCTCAGGCGCGAGCGGTCCGTCGCGCAGCCACGCGCCGGACACCTCCGCGTTCATCCGCCACGGTGTGTCGCGGAGTCGATGGGCGGCACGATCGCGCGCGGCGCGCACGCGTTCCCGCGCGGCGGCCGAGCCGGCGCCGCCGCTGCGGTCGCGCAGCCGGGCGACCGAAACGCGCTGCAGCGACAGCTCGATGTCGATGCGATCCAGCAGCGGGCCGGACAGCTTGCCGAGGTAGCGCCGGATCGCGAGCGACGGGCAGGTGCACTCCGCCCCCGGCACGCCGTAGTTGCCGCAGGGGCAGGGGTTCGTCGCGAGCACGAGCTGGAACCGTGCCGGGAACGTGGCCCGGAACCCCGCGCGATGGATCTCGATGCTGCCCGACTCGAGGGGCTGACGCAGGGCATCCAGGGCACGTCCCCCGTACTCGCCGGCTTCATCCAGGAACAGCACTCCCCCGCTCGCGCGGGCGATCGCGCCCGGCCGGACGGTGCGGCTGCCGCCACCGACGAGCGCCGCGACGCTCGCACTGTGGTGTGGCGCCTCGAAGGGCGGCGTGCGCCGCAGTTCGGCCACCGGCATCCCCGACAGCGACCGCAGCGAGGCGGCCTGGATGGCCGCGTCGTCGTCGAGATCGGGCAGGATGCCGGGCAGTCGTCGCGCCAGCATTGTCTTGCCGGCGCCGGGCGGCCCGCTCATGAGGAGGTGGTGACCGCCGGCGGCGGCGACGATCAGCGCGTCCACGGCATCGGCCTGACCGATCACATCCGCGAGGTCGAGCTCCGTATCTCCGACCGGTTCGGCCGCGACAGGCGCCGGAACCGGCTCCAGGTCGACCTCGTCCACGTCGAGCCCGTGACGGCGCGCCACGTCGCGCAGGCTCACCGCCCCGAAGACCTCGACGCCGGGGACCAGTTCCGCCTCGGCGCGGTTGGCGTACGGCACGACGACGCGGCGCATGCCGGCGCGGGCCGCGGCCGCGACGGCGGGAAGCACGCCCGGCACCGGACGCAGCCGCCCATCCAGGCCCAGCTCGCCGATGTGGACGGTCTCGGCCAGTGAGCCGGCGTCGATGTCGCGCTCGGTCGCGAGCGAGGCGATGGCGATCGCGACATCGAGCCCCGTGCCCTGCTTCGGCAGGTTCGCCGGCGACAGGTTCGCGGTCAGTCGCCGCCGCGGCAACGGCAGGTCGCTGTTGGCGCAGGCGTTGTGCACCCGCTGGTGCGCTTCGCCCACCGCGCGGTCGGCGAGCCCGATGATGCAGAAGGCGGGCGTCTGGTTCGACAGGTCGGCCTCGACCTCGACGAGATCGCCCTGAAGCCCCGTGAGCACGACGCCCCACGTGCGACCGACGGTCATCGCAGGTCCACGAGGTGCTCGATGGCGGCCGAGGCGGGGTCCTCACCGGTGACGCCGATCACGTCCAGACGCAGCCGGCGCCGACCCGCGAGATCGGGGTGGGCGGCGATCCACGCGCACGCCACACGCCACAGCCGGTCGCGCTTGCGGGCGTCGACCGCCTCGAACGGATGCCCGAACCCGTCCGTGCGCCGCGTCTTGACCTCGACGACCACCAGGTCGCCGCCGCGAGCGGCGACGATGTCGAGCTCACCGGCCCGACAGCGCCAGTTGCGGTCGAGCACCGTGAAACCGTTGTCGGCGAGGTAGCGCGCGGCGCGTTCCTCGCCGGCGCGTCCGCGCACGTCCTTGTCTGCCATGACGGCATGGTGCCGTGTCGCCGACCCGCGTGGGGGCGCCCATCACGGCATCCGTGGACAACTCCGCCGATCACCCGGTTGGGGAGAGGGCGATGAGCTCAGGAATCCAGCGAGAGTTCCTCGGGCAGCTGGAAGTCGCGACGCTGCAGCTCCTCGACGTTGACGTCCTTGAACGTCAGCACGCGCACCGACTTCACGAAGCGGTCGGCGCGATAGATGTCCCAGACCCAGACGTCGGTCATCGAGATCTCGAAGTAGAAATCGTGCTCCGTGTCGCGGCGCACGACGTTCACGTCGTTGGCGAGATAGAACCGGCGCTCGGTCTCGATGACATACGCGAACTGCGAGACGACGTCCCGGTACTCCTTGTACAGCGCCAACTCGAGTTCGCGGTCGTAGTCGTCAAAGCCCTCGTCGTCCATGGTGCTCCCATCCTATGCGGCGGGGGTGCGACCCGGCGCCAGATCGGGGCCGCGTGCGCGCCGCGACAGCGGGTCAGAACAGCGTGGGCGCGTCGGCGATCGCCCACGAGGCGCGATGATGCGCACTCAGCCCGTGGGACCGGATGGCGTCGCGGTGCTCCGCGCTCGCGTAGCCCTTGTTGCGCTCCCAGCGGTAGACCGGATGCTCCTCGTGCAACCGCGTCATGAGGTCGTCGCGCGCCACTTTCGCCAGCACCGACGCCGCCGCGGCGGAGGCGCAGTCGCGGTCGGCCTTCACGATGGGCTGCACCCGAAGTCCGCCGCCGCCCGCCGGCGTGATGTAGTCGTGGTTGCCGTCGAGGATCACGATCGCCTCTTCGGGGACGATGCCCTGGGCGCGCAGGTCGGCGATGGCGCGGAGCGCCGCCAGCCCCAGGGCGCGGATGATGCCGACGCGGTCGATCTCGTCCGCCGTCGCCCATCCCACCGACGCGGCCCCGACCCACCCGGCAGCGCGCTCGGCGACGGCGTGCCGGTGGTGCTCGGCGACGAGCTTGGAGTCGCGGAGTCCCTCCGGGATGCGGCGGCGCGCCCGGGCGGCGTCGATGACCGCGGCGCCGACGGCGACCGGACCGGCCAAGGCGCCGCGGCCGACCTCGTCGCAGGCGATGACGAGCGCGTGCTCGCGCAGCAGCCGTCGCTCGACGGTCAACCGCGGCACGGCGACGGTCATCGTCCCGCGGCGGGGGTGGCGGAGGGAACCCCCGAGAACACCTCGTGGTGCCCGTCGATCGTGCCGAACCGGTTCAGCGGCCAGGTGATGAGGAAGGCCCGGCCGACGACGTTGTCGATCGGGACGAAACCGTGCGAGGGCTGGTCCATGTTGTACCGCGAGTCGCGGGAGTGGTCGCGATTGTCGCCGAGCACCCACAGCGACCCGTCCGGGACGGTCACGTCGAACGGCACCACCTCCGGCGCACTCTGCCCGGGTGCGAGATCGAGGTACGGCGTCTCGTCGATGGGCGTGCCGTTGACAGTGATCTGGCCGATGGCGTTGCAGCACACCACGTGATCGCCCGGCAGGCCGATGAGGCGCTTGATGAGGTGCTCGTCGCTGTCCGACGCCGTGATCCCCAGGAGAGACAGCAGCCAGTCACCGGCCTGCACGAGCGGTGACTGGTCGGCGGGTGCGGGCGACACCGGCAGCCAGCCGCCGGGATCGCGGAAGACCACGACATCGCCGCGCTCGTATCCGGTGAAGCGGGGGGTCAGCTCGTCGACGAGGATGCGGTCCTTCACGAGCAGCGTCTGCTCCATCGACCCCGACGGGATGTAGAACGAGCGTACGAGGAACGTCTTGATCACCAGCGACACCACGATGGCGATCACGACGATGACGAGGATGTCGCGCACGAGCGACCAGAAGCCGCGGCGACGGGAGACCGGCGGGACCAGGGGTGCGGCGTCGGTCGGGTGATCGGAGGTCATGCAGCGTCTTTCTCGTCGGCGCGCCCGTGGGTCGGTTGCCGCCCCTCAAGGGTCGCACATCCCGGGCGCGATCCACGTCGCGCCACGACCGCGATCCGCGCCCGGGAACGACGGATGCCCCGGACCAACGGTCCGGGGCATCCAAGAGGCCGAGCTCAGTGCTCGCGCTTCTCCTTGATCTTCGCCTTCTTGCCGCGGAGGTTGCGCAGGTAGTACAGCTTGGCGCGGCGCACGTCACCACGGGTGACGACCTCGATGTGGTCGATCACGGGGCTGTGCACCGGGAAGGTGCGCTCCACGCCCACCTGGAAGCTGATCTTGCGGACCGTGAAGGTCTCGCGCACACCGTCGCCGGAGCGGCCGATGACGACGCCCTGGAAGACCTGGATGCGGGAGCGGTTGCCCTCGGTGATGTTGACGTGCACCTTGACGGTGTCACCGGGACCGAAAGCGGGGATGTCGCTGCGCAGCGATGCTGCGTCGACGGCGTCGAGGATCTGCATGATCTTCACTTCCTGCAGCCGCCACAGGTCGACCGCGAGAGTTCTGGAAAGGATGGGTTCGTGCCCCCGGCATCCGTCACCGGATCCGTGCTCCCCTGAGGCAGAGCCTGTTCAGGGCACAAGCATCCATTCTGCCATGGATGGCGCACCCCACCAAACGCACTCAGGCGGGCGGCGGGGTCTTCTCGCGGATGATGACGATCCCCTCGTCGACCACTCGCGGCGCCTCCGGGCGAGGGGCGGGCACGTACCCGACCCCGTCGGGCGTGCGCAGCAGCACGGGCGCCGGCTTCGCCTCACGCCACAGCTGCGACAGCGATGTCCACATGGCCGCGATACCCACGGCGATCGTCAGGGCGAACACCGGCCACCACCAGCGTCCGTCGAAGACGCCGAGCGCAATGACGAGCACGTGCCAGGCGCCGACCACGCCGAGGTCGGTCCAGGAGACCGCGCGCCCCGCGCGCACTGTCCCTCGGGCGCGGATGAGGAGAGTCAGGATGACCTGCCACACGAGCACGATCGGGGCGGAGACGATGACCCACAGCAGCGCCCACGGGTTCGCGCCGAAGACGATCCAGCCGATGAGCAGCCACAACGGCAGCAGGAACGCTGCCGGGATCAGCCACCGGAAGAACGCTTGACGCAACCACATGCCTTCGATGCTACGCCGGTCAGCCACAATGGATGCTGACGAAAGGATCACGATGATCGAGCTGCGCACCCCCGCCGAGATCGAGGCGATGCGTCCCGCGGGACGGTTCGTCGCCGAGACCCTCGCGACGCTCCGGGCCGAGACGACGGTGGGCACGAACCTTCTGGCGATCGACCGGCGCGCGCACGAGCTGATCCGGCAGGCCGGCGCCGAGTCGTGCTACATCGACTACCACCCCTCGTTCGGCGCGAGCCCGTTCGGCAAGGTCATCTGCACCTCGGTGAACGACGCGGTCCTGCACGGACTGCCGCACGACTACGCCCTGCGCGACGGCGACCTCGTCTCCCTCGACTTCGCGGTCGCCGTCGACGGCTGGGTGGCCGACTCCGCCGTCTCGTTCGTCGTCGGCACCCCGCGTGACGAGGACCTCGCGCTCATCGACACGACCGAGCGCGCGCTGGATGCCGCCATCGCGGCCGCCGTGGTCGGCAACCGCATCGGCGACATCTCGCACGCGATCGCCGAGATCGCGCACGCCGACGGGTACGCCATCAACACCGACTTCGGCGGCCACGGCGTCGGCCGTGTGATGCACGGCGACCCGCACGTGCCCAACGACGGCAAGCCCGGCCGGGGCTACCCGCTGCGCGCCGGACTCGTGCTGGCCCTGGAGCCCTGGTTCCTCCAGTCGACCGATGAGCTGGTCACCGATCCCGACGGCTGGACGCTGCGCAGCGTCGACGGCTCCCGCGGCGCGCACTCGGAGCACACGATCGCGATCACCGAGACCGGTCCGATCGTGCTCACCGACCGGTCGCACCTCGGCTGATCCGCGCCGCGCTGCGGAGCGCAGTTCCCGAGGAGAATGCACGATAACGAGGAGCGGATGCCGGGGATTTCTCCTCGGCATCCGCCATCTCCTCGGCAACCTACGCGATTGGTTCGGCGTCCGGTTCCGTCCAGATCACGATCGGTTCGGTCGGAGGCCGCACGATGTCGGCGGGGCCGGCGCCGGTCAGCATCCGCTCGCTCCGTCGTCGCACGGGTCCAGCTTGCCGTAGGGCGTCCCACCCGCCGGGCGCCGAAGGCGACGAGGAAGGTCTCCGACATGATGTCCTCGGCCCGGTGGTCTCCCATCCGCTGCGCGGCGTAGCGATAGATCGCCGGCGCATGACGGTCGAAGAGAACCGCGAACGCCCCCGGCTCATCGCCGGAACGTTCGATCACCTCGGAGTCTGTGCTCACATCCGTATTGCGCGATTCAGGCGGACGAGTTCACGGAATCTTCGGATTCAGTCGGGCAGGAGGTCCGGCCGGCGCTCGCGGGTGCGCTGGACCTGCTGGTCGCGGCGCCACTGCGCGACGCGACCGTGGTGACCGCTCAGCAGCACGTCGGGGACGTCGTACCCCCGCCACGACGCGGGCTTGGTGTAGGACGGATACTCCAGCAGGCCGTCCTCGTGGGACTCCTCGACGAGACTGTCCGGGTTGCCCACGACGCCCGGGACGAGCCGCCCGACCGCCTCGATCATCGCCATCGCGGCGACCTCTCCTCCGTTGAGGACGTAGTCGCCGAGGCTGACCAGCCGCACCTCGCCGAGGGTCGCCGCATAGGCGAACACCCGCTCGTCGATGCCCTCGTAACGCCCGCAGCCGAAGACGAGGTGCGGTGCCGCGGACAGCTCGCGCGCCATCGCCTGCGTGAACCGCTCGCCCGCCGGGGAGGGGAAGAGAAAAGTCGGGCGCGCGTCGCCGGCATCCGCCACGATCGCGTCGAGCGCCTCGCCCCACGGCTCAGGCTTCATGACCATTCCGGCTCCGCCGCCGTAGGGCGTGTCGTCGACGGTGCGGTGGCGGTCGTGGGTGAACTCCCGCAGGTCGTGCACGCGGACATCCAGGATGCCGGCGCCGCGCGCCTTCCCGAGCAGCGACACCTCGAGGACGTCGAAGAACGCCGGGAAGATCGTGACGACGTCGATGCGCACGTCAGCGCTCGACGTCGGAGTCGTCGGATGCCGGGGTCGCGTCGATCGCGTCCGCACCGGCATCCGTCTCGTCGTCGCCGGGAAGGTCCTCGAACAGGCCGGCGGGCGGCGTCACGATGACGCGTCCGGCGGCGATGTCGACCTGGGGGACGATCGCGGCCACGAACGGCACGAGGATCTCGTCATCGGTCCCGGTCGGCCGGACCACGAGCAGATCCTGCGCGGGCAGATGGTCGACGCGGATCACGCGGCCTACGCTCGCGCCGTCCCGGAAGACGTCGAGTCCGGTGAGCTGGTGGTCGTACCAGGCGTCGTCCTCAGCGGGAGCCGACTCGTCCTGGTCGATCCACAGGATGGCGCGGACGATGCTCTCCGCGGCGGTGCGGTCCTCGACCTCGTCGAAGAAGACCACGGGGTGCGAGTTCATCCAGCGGAACTCGCGGACGGTCACCGTCTTGCCGTGCCACGGTGAGGACTCCGGCACCTGCAGTGTGAAGACGGCACCGGGGACGAATCGTCCGTCCGGGTCGTCGGTGTACAGCTCGAGCTTGAGGGCGCCCTTCAGGCCGTGGGCCTTGACGAGTCGCCCGACGCGCAGCTGTGTGCGCGCGGGTCCTGCAGCGGCCATGTCAGTCGTCCGCGACGTCGACACGGACGCGCGCACCGTCGGCGAGAGCCGACACGAGAGTGCGCAGCGCCTTCGCCGTGCGCCCGCCGCGCCCGATCACCCGGCCCCGGTCATCGGGGTGCACGCGCACCTCGAGGACGTCGCCGCGGGGCGACGACGAGGAACGGATGGTGACATCGTCCGGGTGATCGACGATCCCCTTGACGATGTGCTCGAGCGCGGCGGAGAGCAACGGACTTACTCGGCGTCGGTCTGCTCGGCCTCGGCGCCAGCCTCGACCTCGGCAGCCTCGTCGGCGGCGGGAGCAGGCTCTTCAGCCTTCTTCTCGGCCTTCGGCTTGATGACGGACTTCTTGGCGGAGTCCAGCTGGAACTCCTCTTTCGCCCCGGCGGTGCGCACGGTCGAGACCGCGTTCGCGTCGCCCTTGAACTTGCCCCAGTCGCCGGTCAGCTTCAGCAGCGCCGCGACCTGCTCGGTCGGCTGCGCGCCGACGGACAGCCAGTACTGCGCCCGCTCGGAGTCGACCTCGATGAACGACGGCTCCTCGGTGGGGTGGTACTTGCCGATCTCCTCGATGACACGACCATCGCGCTTGGTGCGCGAGTCGGCGACGACGATGCGGTAGTAGGGCGCGCGGATCTTGCCGAGGCGCTTGAGACGGATCTTGACAGCCACAATTCTCCTGAGTGGTGTTGTGAGGTGATGAACGACGCCTGGGCTGTGGGGTGCACACCCGGCGGAAGCTCTGCGGGTGGACTGCGGTGCCGGATAGAGGGTCGAGCGCGCGGTCCAAAGGACTATTTTGCCAGATCGTGACGCATGCTGCGAACCACCGCGCGACGACGTGTCAGACTGACCCCATGTCGGTGCCCTTCGCGACCTCCGCCCGCTCCACCGTCGGGCTCGAGTGGGAACTCATGCTGGTCGACCCCGACACCGGGGATCTCGTGTCTCGCGCACCCGAGCTCGTGCCGGAGCTCGAGGAGCGCACGGAGCTGGAGCGCTACACCGTCACCGGTGAGCTGCTGACGAACACAGTGGAGGTCACGAGCGGCGTCGGTGACACGGTCGCCGCCGCGGTCGACGACATCGCGGACGCGATCGCGGAGGTCCGCCGCCTCACGACCCCGCGCGGCATCGACCTGATGTGCGCCGGGAGCCACCCGTTCGCGCAGTGGTACGACCAGCAGGTCACCGACAAGACCCGTTACAACAAGCTCATCGAGCGCACCCAATGGTGGGGGCGCAACATGATGATCTGGGGCATCCACGTGCACGTCGGGGTCGAAGACGTCAATAAGGTCCTTCCGATCATCGGGGCGCTGTCGATCTACCTGCCGCACCTGCAAGCGCTGTCCGCATCGAGCCCCTTCTGGGCCGGGGAGCGCACCGGCTACGCCTCGAACCGTTCGCTGGTGTTCCAGCAGCTACCTACCGCCGGCCTGCCATGGCCGCTGGCCGACTGGGCGCAGTTCGAGCACTACCTCGACGACATGGTCGGCACCGGTGTCATACAGGATGCGACCGAGGTGCGCTGGGACATTCGCCCGGCGCCGCGCTGGGGCACGATCGAGGTTCGGGCCTGCGACGGCATGTCGACGCTGCCGGAGCTCGCCGCCGTCGCGGCGCTCGTGCAGACGCTCGTGGAGCACTTCTCCCGTCGGCTGGACGAGGGCGAGACTCTGCCGAGCCTGCAGCCTTGGTTCGTTCGGGAGAACAAGTGGCGCGCCGCACGTTACGGGCTGGGGGCGCGGGTCATCGTCGACCCCTCGGGGACGCAGCGTCTCGTCGCGGAGCATCTGCGCGAGACGATGGCCGACCTCGCCCTGATCGCCCAGGAACTGCACTGCGCCCGCGAGTTCGCCGGGCTGGAGACGATCCTCGACGAGGGCGCCAGCTACGCGCGGCAGCTTGTCGTCGCCGATGCCGCCGAGGGCGACCTGCGCGCCGTCGTCCAGCATCTGCTGCGCGAGTTCCGGCAGGGCCCGAGCTTGCGCGAGCACCTCGCGGAGCACGCCTGAGCGCTACGGCGCGCTACCGGTCCGGGCGATCCCCTCGGCATCCGCTTCGGGGACCCATTCCGATAATCCGTGCTCGGTCTTCTGCCAGTAGTGCGGCTTCGTGATGAGTTGCCACAGCGCCTTGTAGGACGCAATGGAGTGCAACAACCAGTAGATGGGGTTCAGCAGCGCCCACGCGACGAGCCGGAACGCCCCGCGCTTGTACGGTCCCATCATGTTCAGGTAGACCATCAGCGTGTTGCCGGCGACGAAGTTGAGAAGACAGAGCCACAGCACCAGCGGCGGAAATACCGCGCTCAACTCGGCGAGCGGAACCAGGAACGACGCGATGAGGATCACCGTGAACGGGATGACACCGAGGAAGGTGATGGGCGTTCCACCGATGAGCAGGGCGAACGCCCCGAATCGACGCCACCCGATGTTGCGCAGCAGGCGCACGGGGCGGCGGGCATGCACGAGGGCGGTCTGCATATACCCCTTGATCCAGCGGCTGCGCTGACCGATGAAGATGCCGATCCGGGAGGTCGCCTCCTCCATCGTGGTGGAGTCGACGACGCCGACGCGGTATCCCAGGGCACTCGCGCGGATCCCGAGGTCGGCGTCCTCGGTCACGTTGTAGGGGTCCCAGCCGCCGAGCTCCCGCAGCGCCGCGGTGCGGAAGTGGTTGGACGTGCCGCCGAGCGGGATCGGGAGGTCGCGCACGTCGAGCCCGGGCAGCATGTAGTCGAACCAGTAGCTGTACTCGAGGGCGAACATGCGGGTGAGCACGTTCTCCCGCGCGTTGAAGTAATTGAGCGCCGCCTGCATGACGACGGTCTCGGGGGTGCTTCGGTGGAAGGCGACCACGGTCTTCTTGAGCTGGTCCGGCTCCGGCGCGTCCTCCGCGTCGTAGATGACCAGGAACTCCCCGCGAGCCACCTGCAGCCCGACGTTGCAGGCGCGCGGCTTGGTTTGCGGGGTCCCCTTCGGAATCGTGACGACGACGAAGTTGTCGGGCGGGTTCGACAGGGCGATCGCATCCCGGGTCTCGTCGTCCTCCTCCTCGACCAGGATGAGAACCTCGAGGCGCTCGGCGGGGTAGTCCAAGCGGCCGAGGTTCTCCACGAGCCTGCCCACGATGCGCGCCTCGCGGAACACGGGCACCAGCACGGTGTAGATCGGGAGCTCGTCGTCCTCCAGCGCCCTCAGATCGTCGGCGGCGATGCGCTCGGCGAGATCGAAGCGCGAGCCGAACAGCGCGATGCTGAACTTGAACACGGTCGAGGCGAGAAAGACGACGCTCGCGGCGCCGATCACGGTGATCAGCGTCTGCAGAGGCCAGAGGATCCCCGCGGCGACGAGAAGGATCAGGACGACGGCCAAGCACACCTGCTGCGTGCGGGAGAGGACCGTCTTGGCCGACAGCTCCTGGTCGCGCTGCGCCAGCCCCTCCGACGCCTCAAAAGCGAAGTCCGCCCCGAACTGCGCCATGACAGCGCCGACGATCCGCGACTGCAGCATCGGCTCGACGGTTATCGGCGAGCCGATCAGCTTCTCGACCCGAGCCCGTTGGGAGCGCCCGAGCGGCTGCGCCGCCCCGACGACCACGACGTCGCCCTCGCGACGCAGGGGGAGCCACCCATTCCGGACGTATTCGTGACGGAGCTCGCGCTCGAGCAGTGCGGAGGCGACATCCGGTCCGGTCATAGCGCGCCTCCCGTGAGAGTGGACATCCAGGTGAGGATGGTGGGACGTCCGAATGCGCTCACCCAGCCGATGCACAGGAGCAGGAGAGCCGTCCCCCCGAGGATCCATGCGTGCGGGCGCGTACGCGGCCGTTGGATGAGGGCGATGGCGAACAGCAGCGACATGACGAAGCTGTTGCCCGCGGTGCCCGGGGGCGCGTAGCCGAGGAGGTACGCGAGCGTGGTGCTGACGGTCAGGAGCACCCCGACAAGCCCGAGCCACAGGTATCCCAGCACGCCCGCGGCGAGAGCGATCACGACCGTGGGCGAGTAGTAGAGCGCACCGGCCGGGGTGGCCAGAGCGCTGAGCAGCGTGTCGGCGTTCGACTGACTCCACGCAGGGGCACCCCCGAGCATGGCGAACGGCCCCACCCGGAAAGCGACTCCGAGCGCCGCGAACGCCGCGTAGAACGCGACGGTGGGATAGGCGATCACGAGCGCATTGGCGAGGCGGGCACGTTGCCGGGATTGCACCAGGACCAGGCTGGCCGCCGCGACGACGAGCACGGCGAACGCCGCGGTCGTGTCCGAGAACGCAGCTAGTGCCAGCAGCAAGCCCGCACGGAATCCCGCTTGCGTGTTGGCGAACGTGGTGAAGCGCAGGAGTGCGATCATCGCGAACCCGAAGAATGTCAGGCTCAGCACGGCCTGGAAGTTCGTCGTGACGATGTAGAAGAACATCGGCGTCAGGCTGAGCGTCACGACGAGCGCCACCGCGAGCGGGCGAGGAACCGCCTTGCGCTCCAGCGACTGGACGATCAGCTGCACGAGGAATGCCCCGACGACACAGCCTGCGATCGACAGTCCGAACGCACCACCGGGGATGACGGATGCAAGTATGCCGGTGATCAGCGGATGGAGCGCCTCGATGGGCTCGATGCCCGCCCCGAGTCGGAGATCGGCGATGCGCGCTGCCAGCTCCGCGTTGGCCGTCGCGGTCTGCTGCCCGTCGGAGGCGATCTCGAACCACACCGCGACAGCGGCGAAGATGAGGAAGAATCCGAATCGGAGCAACCATCGCTTCCACCGGCGAGCGGGGAACTTCGGCAGCACGCCCGACGCGCTCTCGATGTAGAGCGGCGTATCACGGTCGAAGAGTGTCGTCTGTGTCACCGCAATATACCCGCGCCCTCTCCCGTGGGCGCCGACACGGGCCCGACGACGTTTCGATCAGACTAGTTGGTGCGCGCGCCGGCCCGACGTGCGCCCGGGGCGTGCGCTTCCACTGCGCTGCCCTCGGGGCGATGCGGGTCAGCCCTTGCCGAAGAACTTCTGGATCTCAGCGAGGTCGGACTCGGACGGCTGCGGTGCGCCGCCTCCCAGACCGAAGCCCGAACCGGTCGGCGCGGTCTGCGCGGCCGCGGCGATGCCGGCGTTCTCTGCCGCGCGCTTGGCGGGGTTGCCCGACCGCGAGCCGCCGCCCTTCTTCTGCTTGTTCCCGCGCTTGGCCGAGGCGCCGGGCTTGCCGCCGAGCGATCCCATGCCGGGGATCGAGGGAACCCCGCCGCGCGCGACGGTCTTCATCATCTTCGCCGCCTGATCGAACCGCTGCACGAGCTGGTTGACGTCGGTCACGGTCATTCCCGACCCGCGCGCGATGCGCAGCCGGCGGGACCCGTTCAGGACCTTGGGGTTGCGCCGCTCCCCCGGCGTCATCGATCGGATGATGGCCTCGGTGCGGTCGATCTCACGATCGTCGAAGTTCTCGAGCTGCTGCTTCATCTGGCCCATGCCCGGCAGCATCCCGAGCATCTTCTTCATCGAGCCCATCTTCTTCATCTGCTGCAGCTGCTCGAGGAAGTCCTCCAGCGTGAACTGCTCGGTCGCAAGCTTCTCGGCGACCTTGCGCGCTTCTTCCTCGTCGAACGCCTGCTGCGCCTGCTCGATGAGGGTGAGGATGTCACCGAGGTCGAGGATGCGGCTGGCCATGCGATCGGGGTGGAACGCCTCGAGGTCGTCGAGGCCCTCGCCGGTCGACGCGAAGATGATGGGTCGGCCCGTGACGGATGCCACCGACAGCGCCGCACCGCCCCGCGCGTCGCCGTCGAGCTTGGACAGCACGACACCGGTGAAGTCGACGCCGTCCTGGAACGCCTTGGCGGTGTTCACGGCATCCTGACCGATCATCGCGTCGATGACGAACAGGACCTCGTCGGGGTCGGTGGCCTTGCGGATGTCGGAGGCCTGCTTCATCAGCTCGGCGTCGACGCCGAGGCGGCCGGCGGTGTCGATGATGACGACGTCGTGCTGCTTCTGCCGGGCGTAATCCACGCCGTCCTTCGCGACCTTCACGGGGTTGCCGATGCCGTTGCCCGGCTCGGGGGCGTAGATCGCGGCGCCGGCCTGCTGGGCGACGACCTGCAGCTGGTTGACGGCGTTGGGGCGCTGGAGGTCACAGGCGACGAGCAGCGGCGTGTGGCCGTCCTTCTCGAGCTGCTTGGCGAGCTTGCCCGCGAAGGTCGTCTTACCGGAACCCTGCAGGCCCGCGAGCATGATGACGGTCGGGGCGGTCTTCGCGAACTGCAGGCGACGCTGCTGGCCGCCGAGGATCGCGATGAGCTCCTCGTTGACGATCTGCACGACCTGCTGCGCGGGGTTCAGGGCCTTGTTGACCTCGTCGCCGAGCGCGCGCTCGCGCACCTTCGCCGTGAAGTCCTTCACGACCGGCAGCGCCACGTCGGCATCGAGCAGCGCACGCCGGATCTCGCGGACAGTCCCGTCGACGTCGGCGGGCGTGAGCTTGCCCTTGGTGCGGAGGTTGCGGAACGTCTCTGTCAGCCGGTCGCTGAGGGTGCCGAAAGTCGCCATGATGGCTCGATTCTACCGGCCGCGTCTTCCGCGCCCGGCGCGCAAGCTAACGGCAAGTTCGGTGCCGCGACACGCCGCAGGCGCGGGCGCAATCGCGGCGTGTCGCGCAGCATCCCTTGCAGTTGGTGTCGTGGACTCGACTGCGCCCCGAGTCAGAGAGGACGGATGCCGCGGCGAGGGCCTCGTCGAGAAGGCCGCCGAGGTCGCCGCGCGCGGTGCCGGCGGACGCCCACGCCCACACAGCGGCGAGAACGGCCGCGGCAGCCACCCCCGCCCGCACGTCTGCGATGAGCCGCGGTGCACCGCCCGCGACGAGCCGGTCCGACACGGCACGGGCGAGCCGTCCGGTGCGCAGCGCCCGCTCGTCGTCGAGGTCGCCGGCGATGCCCATCGCGTCGGCGTTCGTGATCGCAAGCGCGAGCGCGTCGGGGGCGAAGCGGTCCACGAGCGTGTGCAGCGCGTCCCGCACCGGCGTGCCCGCGGTCAGCGCCGCCACCGCGGCATCCATCCGCCCATCGAACCCGCCCCAGAGGACATCGGCCTTCGAGCCGAAGTAGTTGAAGAAGCTCGACCGGCTCACGCCCGCGCGGCGAGTGATCTCCGCGACGGTCGTGTCCGCGTAGCCGCGCTCGAGGAACAGCTCACAGGCCGCCTCCGCGATCGTGTCGCGCGAGGTCGCCCGGGGCCGTCCGCGCGCGTCGGCGCCCGCGCTCATCGCAGCGGCCCCGGCACCCACAAGACGTCACCGTCGACATCGCCCTCCGGACGCGTCCCCGCGACGATGACGTCGGCGCAGGTCCACGGGCGCTGCGCGTCCTGATAGGCGAGCTCGGCGGCCATCCAGTCGTGCCAGAAGGCGATGGATGCCGCCTCGTCCCCGTTCCCTCCGTGCGCGATATCGCGGGCGATGCCGCGGCGCTCGGCCTCGGCGACGTCGGACTGCACCCAGACGACGGCATCGACGACGTCGGCGAGCTCGCGGCACGCGGCACCCACGCCCTCGAGCACAACGAAGGTCGTGGCCGCCGGCACATCGATCGCACCGGCGCGCTCGTGGGCATCCCACGCGGGCGGGCGGTAGTGCACGTCGCGCCCCGCCGCGAGCGGTGCAACCAGCCCTTCGAGCACGAGCGGACTCCACGCGAACATCGGGGCGTGCCACGCGAAGTCATCCGTGCCGATGTGCACGGCGCCGGGCAGGTGATCGACGAGACGCGCCGCCAGGGTCGACTTGCCGCCGCCGCTGCGGCCGTCGACCGCGATGATCCGGGTGCGCCCCGGGCGTTCGGCGACCGAGGTGAGGTGCGCGGTCAGCTGGCTGACCGGAGTGCGCTGCCACGCGCCGACCGCGGGCTCCCCCGGCGCGGGCCTCAGTTCGACGCGGAGCGGGTCGAGGTGCATGCGCTCACCCTAACGCGAGCGCTCGCGGCGCCGCCGTGACGTATTGTTGGTCTGCGTCCAAGAAACGCGACGGCAGACCAGTCAGGAGAGACGATGCTCGACATCCGCACGGTGGGGCTCGCGCCCGACCTCGTCCCCTACACCGAGGGCTGGGCCCTGCAACGCGAGATCCACGCCGACGTCGTCGCCGGGACGCGTCCGGACACCCTGCTGCTCGTCGAGCACGAGCCGGTGTTCACTGCCGGCGCCCGTACGGCTCGGCACGAACGGCCGACGGATGGGACGCCGGTCGTCGACGTCGACCGCGGCGGCAAGATCACGTGGCACGGTCCGGGTCAGCTCGTCGGGTACCCGATCGTGCGGCTGCACGAGCCCGTCGACGTCGTCGCGCACGTGCGGCGACTCGAAGGGATCCTCATCGACGTGCTCGCGGGTCTCAGCGTCGACGGCTATCGCGTCGAAGGGCGCAGCGGTGTGTGGGTGCGTCGGCCCCTGTCCGAGGACAAGATCGCCGCGATCGGCGTGCGTGTGCAGCGGGGCGTCACGATGCACGGCTTCGCGCTCAACTGTGACAACTCCCTGCTGCCGTTCTCGCAGATCGTCCCGTGCGGCATCTCGGATGCCGGGGTCACGACCCTCTCCGAAATGCTCGGTCGCGACATCCGCCCCGTCGACGTGGTGGATGCCGTGAGCGCCGCCTTCCAGGCATCCTTCGCCGCCCCCGTGTCCGGATCCGAGGTCGCGGCATGAGCGGCTGCGGTGTGACTCCGACCGGCGAGGCGGGTCCCGCGAACGCACCGGAGGGGCGCAAGCTCCTGCGTCTCGAGGTGCGCAACGCGCAGACCCCCATCGAGCGCAAGCCGGAGTGGATCAAGACCAAGGCCAAGATGGGGCCGGAGTACCAGGCGCTGCAGGCGCTCGTGAAGGGCGAGGAGCTGCACACGGTCTGCCAGGAGGCCGGGTGCCCCAACATCTACGAGTGCTGGGAGGACCGCGAGGCGACGTTCCTCATCGGCGGCTCGCAGTGCACGCGCCGCTGCGACTTCTGCCAGATCGACACCGGCAAGCCGGCCGCCTACGACACCGACGAGCCGCGTCGCGTCGCGGACAGCGTCCGCCGGATGCAGCTGCGCTACGCCACCGTGACGTGCGTCGCCCGCGACGACCTGCCCGACGGCGGGGCGTGGCTCAACGCCGAGACGATCCGTCAGATCCACGCCGTCAACCCGGGAACGGGCGTCGAACTGCTCGCGACCGACTTCAACGGCGAGCCCGCGCTGCTCAGCGAGGTGTTCGATGCGCGGCCCGAGGTCTTCGCCCACAACGTCGAGACGGTCCCGCGTATCTTCAAGCGCATCCGACCCGCGTTCCGGTACGAGCGCTCCCTCGACGTGCTGACGCAGGCGCGGAACGCCGGGCTCATCACGAAGTCGAACCTGATCCTCGGGATGGGCGAAGAGCCCGAGGAGGTCGTGCACGCACTGCAGGATCTGCATGACGCCGGCACCGACATCGTGACGATCACGCAGTACCTGCGTCCGACGCCACGCCACCTGCCGGTCGCACGCTGGGTGAAGCCGCAGGAGTTCGTCGAGTTCAAGGAGGAGGCCGAACGGATCGGCTTCCTCGGGGTCCTCGCCGGCCCCCTCGTGCGCTCGTCCTATCGCGCGGGGCGCCTCTGGGCGCGGTCGATGGCGGCGAAGGGGCGCGCATTGCCCGCGGACCTCGCGCACCTGGCAGACGCCGACCTGGGGTTCGCCCAGGCCGTCTGAGTCAGTCGGCGCTCGTCACCGACTGCACGTCGCCGTCGCTCGTGAGGTTCACGAGGAGAACCTCGTCGGTGGCGTCGGGATCGAGCGCATACTCCAGCACCGCGAACGGGTCGGAGCCGCCGTGCTCGTCGGCGAGGATCGTCATGCTCACCAGCTGCAGCGAGCGGATGATGTCGATGTGGACGTCGCCGGAGATGTCCACCAGCACATCGTCGAGGTCTTCCCCGAGGCTCTCCTGCTGCTGCAGCAGGTACTCCGTGACCTCACTCGTGCGGTCGTCGAGCTCGGCGACCATGGCGTTCCGCGACGCCAGGTCGATCTGCTCGAGCGAGGAGATCATCGCGGCGGCGACGTCGAGGGCGGCCTGGGACACGTCGTCCTGGTCGGGAGCGGTGAGGTCGACCGTCACCCGCTGATCGGCGAAGTCGACCACCTCCGACCAGAAGATCGAACCGTCGGGTCCCGATTCCAGCAGTCCGAAGTAGTCGTGCTCGATCGCCATGGCCCTATGCAACCACCCTCCGGCGCCTCAGTCCACCAGCGCCGCGGCGAAGACGTGCGGCGTGAAGCCGGTGAGGTCGCCGATGCCCTCACCCTGGCCGAGGAGCTTGACCGGGATGCCGGTGCGCTCCTGCACGGCGAGCACGAACCCGCCCCGGGCCGACCCGTCGAGCTTCGTCAGGACGAGCCCGGTCACTCCGGCATGCTCGAGGAAGGACTCGGCCTGCATGACGCCGTTCTGGCCCGTCGTCGCATCGAGCACGAGCAGCACCTCGCTGATCGGCGCCTGCTTCTCGATGACGCGGCGGATCTTCGTCAGCTCGTCCATGAGCCCGTTCTTGGTGTGCAGTCGTCCCGCCGTGTCGACGAGGACGATCTCGGTGCCGTGCTGCTTTGCGTAGTCGATGGTCTGATAGGCGACGGATGCCGGGTCCTGACCCTCGTGCTGGGGCCGCACGATCGTCGCTCCCCCGCGCTCGGCCCATGTCGCGAGCTGGTCGACGGCGGCGGCGCGGAAGGTGTCGGCCGCCCCGACCACGACGGAGCGACCGTAGCGCTGCAGGAACTTCGCGAACTTGCCGATCGTCGTCGTCTTGCCGACGCCGTTCACCCCGACCACCAGCACGACGGCCGGACGCTCGGTGAGTCGCAGCGTGGTGTCGAACTTGGCGAAGTGCTCCTCGAGGGTCTCCTTCAGCATCCGCTGCAGGTCACGCGGATCGGTCGTGCGGAAGCGCTCGACCTTTTCCCGCAACTCCTCCACGATCCGCTCCGTGATGTCGGGGCCGAAATCCGCCGTGAGGAGCGCCGTCTCGAGGTCCTCCCACGTGTTCTCGTCGATCGTGGGCTTGACGAACATGCCGCGCAGCGCGCGACCGAGCGACCAGGAGTTCTCCGCCATGGTTCCAGCCTAGAGGCGCGTCCGTCGCCTCCGGCGTCAGACGGCCTCGCGCTCGCGCACGCGCTGCCCGACGACGGCCGAGACGCCGTCCTGCCGCATCGAGACGCCGTAGAGCGCGTCGGCGATCTCCATGGTGCGCTTCTGATGAGTGATGACGATGAGCTGGCTCGACGCACGCAGCTGCTCGAACACCCCGAGCAGTCGCCCAAGGTTCGCATCGTCGAGCGCGGCCTCGACCTCGTCGAGGATGTAGAACGGGCTCGGCCGCGCCTTGAAGATCGCCGTCAGGAGCGCGACCGCGGCGAGCGACCGCTCACCGCCGGACAGCAGTGACAGGCGCTCGATCTTCTTGCCCACCGGACGCACCGACACCTCGATGCCCGTCGTGAGCGGGTTGTCGGGATCGGTCAGCGAGATGCTGCCCGACCCTCCCGGGAAGAGGATCGGGAACACCTCGCCGAACGCCGTCTTGGTGTCTTCGAACGCCGCGAGGAAGATCGTCTGCATCCGCTCATCGAGGTCGGCGATGATCGTCTGCAGGTCGGTGCGGGTCTGGACCAGGTCGGCGAGCTGCTCGGTGAGGAACGCGTGACGCTGCTCCAGCGCCGCGTACTCCTCGAGCGCGAGCGGATTGACGCGGCCCAGCTGCCCGAGCTTGCGCTCGGCCTCCTGCAGCCGCCGCCGCTGAGCCGCACGATCGAACGGCGTCGGCTCCCCCTCGCCGTCGTCGGCGGGGATCGGCTGATCAGGTCCATATTCCGAAACAAGAATATTCTCGTCGAGGCTGAGCTCGGACGCGACGCGTTCGAGCAGGCTCGTCACGTGCAGACGCTTCTCGTGCATCTGCAGCTCGAGCCCGTGGACGCTTTCGGTGAGCCGGCTCAGCCGCTCGCGGACGGCGGCATCCTCCGCGCGCAGCGCGGTGAGCTCGCTCGTCAGCGCGCTGCGAGCCTGCTCGGCCAGCTGGAGCTCGACACGCGCCTGCGTGACCGAACGGTCGACCGAGTCGAGCACCGGCGGCAGCGTCTCGGCGACCTCGGCGGCCAGCTCCCGCTGCGCACGGCGGATGACCGCGCGCCGGGCGGCCTCCTCGGCCGCGACGCGTTCGCGCTCGCGCTGGCGGACGAGCTGGTCCACGCGTGCCTCGCCGGCGCGGACGCGCTCTTTGAGGGTCTCGACCTCGAGTCGCGCGCGCATCTCACGGTCACGGGCCGTCTCCAACGCCTCGAGCAGGCCGTCCCGCGCCGACGCGTCGAGGATGGGGCGCGGGGCCTGCTGTGCCGTCTGCAGGGCGTCGTCCGCGGCACGCGCGGTCTTCTCGGCGTCGGCGACCGCCGCCTGCGCCTGGCCGAGACCAGCCTCGAGGCGCTCGCACTCCGCGACGGCAGCCTCGTGCCGCACGGTCGCGCGGTTGACCTGCTCGGTGTGCGCGGCGAGGGCGGCATCGTGCTCGCGGAGGCTCTGCAGTGCGTCCTTCGTGTGGCGCCGTGCCGACTCCCACGCCGCCTGCGCCTCGGCCAGCGCCTCCCGCAGCGAATCGGCGACGACGCGGATCTCGGCCAGCCGCTCCTCGGCGCCGTCCCGCTCCGCCGCGAGCTCCAGGCGAGAGCGGCCGCCGCCGGAACCTGCACGCACGGTGAACGGCGTGACGACCTCGCCCGCTCGGGTCACGATGGTCACCGGCGCCCCCGCCGTCGCCGTCGTGAGCGTGCGTGCGGCGTCGTGTGCGGCCGCGAGGTCGTGGACGATCGCGACGTAGGCGAGCAGACCCCGCACGCCCTCCGGCCCGGTCACGACATCGGCCGCCGGCGTCGCCCCTTCGACGCCGGTGAGATCCGGTGCGGGGGCCGACGCCGACGCCAGCAGGATGTCCACGCGGCCGAGGTCGTCCTCGCGCGCCGTGCGCGCCACGTCGAGGGCGGCGGCGATGTCGTCGACGAGCACGCCCTCCGACAGCGCGCCGAGTGCGGCGGCGACGGCGGCCTCGAACCCCGGCTTCACCTTCACGGCGTCACCGACCAGCCCTCGGATGCCACGGCCACCGCGCTCGATGAGGGCAGCGGCCGCGTTGCGCACATCGAGGGCGCGGCTCAGCGCCGCGGACTGCGCGGTGAGCGACTCGACCTCGCGTTCGGCCGCGTGCAGGCGTTCCCGCAGCGCCGACACCTGGGCCTCGGCGTCGGCGGCGTCACGCTGGGCACGTTCGTACGCCGCCGCGTGCTCCGCAGAGGATCCCTCCGGGACGAGGTCGGGATCGACGCCGGCGAGCACCTCCTCGGCCTCGGCGCGTCGCTGCTGGGCCGCCTCGAGGGCGCGCTGCTGGCGCTCCACCGCCGCGCGCACCGCGTCCAGGCGGGATCCCGCGGCATCGGCGGCGCCGCGCAACTTCGTCAGCCGCATATCGTGCTCGGAGACGAGCGCGCTCTGCGCCGCGATGTCGGCGTCGAGGGCGTCGAGCTCGGCGCGCGCCCGGATGACGTCGCGGCCGGCGGTGGCGGCGGCATCCTGCGCACCGCCGAGACCCGCGGCGATCTCGTCGACTTCGGCGCGCGCCTCGTCGATCGCGCCCTGGCTGACGGTCGTGACCTCGATCGCGAGCTGTCCGTCGTCCTCCAGCAGCGCGAGCCGCTGCCCCGCCAACGAGTAGAGCCCGCGCAGTCGCTCCTGCACACGCTCCAGCGCGAAGGCGGTGCTCCGGGCGGCGTCGACGGCCTCAGAACGCTGCTGAGCCTCCAGCGCGTCGATGTGCAGCTTCAGCTGCTCGGCCTGGTCCTGCAGCACCAGACGCTCGGCGTGTCGCTCCTGCTCGTTGCGCGCATGGTCGGCCAGCTGTGCCCGAAGCCCCACGAGATCGTCGGCGAACAGCCGCGCCTTGGCGTCACGCACGACAGCCGCGATCGTGGCGGCCTCCCGCGCGATCTCCGCCTGCTTGCCGAGCGGCTTCAACTGTCGACGCAACTCCCCCGCGAGGTCGCTGAGCCGCGTGAGGTTCGCCTCCATCGCCTCGAGCTTGCGGAGCGTCTTCTCCTTGCGGCGACGGTGCTTGAGAATGCCGGCGGCCTCCTCGATGAAGCCGCGGCGGTCCTCGGGGCTCGCCTGCAGCACGCTGTCCAGGCGCCCTTGACCCACGATGACGTGCATCTCGCGGCCGAGGCCGGAGTCGCTCAGCAGCTCCTGCACGTCCAGCAAGCGGCAGCTGTCGCCGTTGATCGCGTACTCGCTGGTGCCGTTGCGGAACAGCGTCCGGCTGATCGTGACCTCGGAGTACTCGATCGGCAACGCGCCGTCGGCGTTGTCGATCGTGAGCTGCACCTCGGCACGGCCGAGCGGGCCGCGCGTGGACGTCCCGGCGAAGATGACGTCCTCCATCTTGCCGCCGCGCAGCGTCTTGGCGCCCTGCTCGCCCATCACCCAGGCGAGGGCGTCGACGACGTTCGATTTGCCCGACCCGTTGGGTCCGACGATGCAGGTCACGCCGGGTTCGAGCGCGAAGGTCGTCGGCTGGGCGAACGACTTGAAGCCCTTGAGCGTCAGGCTCTTCAAATGCATTCGGGCGTCCTCCGCGGGCAGGGTGTGCGGACCACGCTAGCGGAACCGATCCGCAATCCCGTCTTGACGCGGCGCATGCGGAGGGTCTAGCGTGACAGATCGCGTCTGAAGTCGAGAGGAGGTCCCAGAAATGATGATGCACATTGACACCGCCGGAGCGCTCGCTCCCGTCGTTGCGTTCACCGGGACCGGCTCCTTCGGCGCATTCCGCCGCACGGCCGGCTGACCGTCGCACGGGAGAACTCCGTCCGGGGACGGACCTGAGCATCCCGCACGCCCTTCTCGCGCCTTCGTCGCCTCCGCGACCACGCGCCGCTGCCGCAGCCCGGCACCGCCTTCGGAGCGCTCGCTCCCTCACGAAAGAACCGCACATCATGCATCCCTTCACCGCGTCATCGCTCGACGCCACCTCACATGAGAACCGCCGCCTCCGGCTCGCTCAGCGCGATCGGCTGCAGCGGGAGCAGGACTGGCAGCGTCTCCTGCAGATCCGCCCGTTCCTGTGACGCCGCTCCCCTTCGGCCGGGGCGTCATCACGACGCCCCGGCCGAAGAGCCGGCAGACGATCACCGACACCGACACCACCCAGGACATCCCATGAGCCACATCCCCGGGGTCGAGTTCCGACCCCTCACCATCCCGGCATCCGTCGACGACACCGATGCCGCCGACTTCCGCGAGTTCACCCGCGTACGCAACCTCGTGTACCGCGAGATGTCCGGCAACGATGACGACGCCAAGACGCCGGCAGAACTGCTGCCGCACTACCAGAGCGATGTCGACGAGATCCGCCACGCGTGGGCGGTCGTCGCCGACGGCGTTTTCATCGGCCGCGCCGGCGTCGACATCCCGCTGGAGGAGGGCTCGCGCACCGCCTACTGGCTGATCGAATTGCTCGCGAGCCACCACGGGCGGGGCATCGGCTCCGCCGCGTACGAGCTCATCGAGCAGACGGCGCGGACGCACGGCCGGACCGTGCTGCAGTCGTGGGCCGAGCACCGCGATGCCCCGGGTCCGCGCCTGGAGGCGCCGACCGGCTTCGGCTCGATCCCGACGGACCACGCCGCCCGCTTCTTCCTACGGCACGGATACACGCTCGAGCAGATCAACCGGCAGAGCGCGCTCGATCTCACCACCGCGGACGAAACGGTCGCGACCCTCCTCGCCGAGGCGAAACGTGCCGCGGAGGGCTATCGCGTCGTGCAATGGAACCTCCCCACGCCGGCCGAGTACGTCGAGGGCTACGCGTGGATGAAGTCGCGCATGTCGACCGACGCCCCCAACGCCGATCTCGAGGTCGACGAGGAAGTGTGGGATGCCGACCGGGTCGCCCGTCATGATGCGAAGTACATCGCCGCAGGTCAGACGGTTCTCGTGACCGCGGCTGTGCACGAAGCCACGGGCGGGCTCGTCGCTTTCAACGAGCTGGTGCGCGGCGGCGACCCCGACGCGGCCAGCCACCAGGAGGACACCCTCGTCCTGCGCGAGCACCGTGGCCACAAGCTGGGACAGCTCGTCAAGTGCGCGGGCCTGACCCGGTGGCGCGCGACCGAGGCCCCAGCCTCGCCGAAGGTGATCACCTACAACGCGGAGGAGAACCGTCCGATGCTCGACATCAACGAGGCGATCGGCTTCGTCCCCGTCGTGTACGAGGGCGCGTGGAAGAAGGTGCTGTCGTGAGGTGAACGGTCACCGGCGCCGCTGACAGCGCGGGCAGAAGTGACTCGACCGGTTGGTGAACGACACGCGGACGATCGGCGTGCCGCAGCGAGGGCACGGCTGCGACGTCCGCCCGTATGCGTTCAACGAGTGCGCGAAGTAACCGGCCTGACCGTTGACATTCACGTACTGCGCGTCGAAGCTCGTGCCGCCCTCGGCCAGCGCCTTCTGCAGCACCGCGCGCACATCGGCGAGCAGGCGCCCCGCCGCCCGCGCCGACAGCGCGGCGGCGGGGGTCTCGGGGTGGATGCGCGCCGCCCAGAGGGCCTCGTCGGCATAGATGTTGCCGATTCCGCTGAGCACCGTCTGATCCAGCAGCACGCGTTTGATCGCGGAGCGCTTCGCGCGGACCGCAGCGATCACGGCGCGGTCGTCGACGGCGGGGTCCAGCGCGTCGCGGGCGATGTGCGCCACTTGCGACGGGGTGGCCGCGGCATCCGTCCCCCATCCGCCCGCGGCGCCGTCGGGGGTCGGGACCAGGGTGTCGACGGCGAGTGATCCGAACGTGCGCTGGTCGCTGAAGACGACGTCGATCTCGCCGTGCGACGGATGCTGGATGTGCAGGCGCACGCGCTCGTGACGCTCGTCGGGGGCGCCGGGGGCCCGCAGCAGCAGCTGGCCGCTCATGCCGAGGTGGGCCACGACGGCCTTCCGCGGTCCTCGGGCGCCGGCCTCCGCCGATGCGGACAGTGGCAGCCACAGGAACTTGCCCCGCCGCGCCGCCGCCGTGATGGTGCGACCGGTGAGGGCGCGTTCGAACGACGCGGCATCTCCGGTGTGGCGGGTCAGTGCCCGCGGGTCGTGAGCATCGACCGCGACGATGCGCGCGCCGACGACGGCCGGCTCCAGTCCCGCCCTGACGACCTCGACCTCGGGCAGTTCAGGCACGGTCGCTCAGCGCGTGCCAGACGGCGAGGGCAGCGGCCATCTCCGCCTGCTTCTTGCTCGACCCGGTACCGCTGCGGGCGACATCGCCGACAGCGACGGTCGCGGTGAAGACGCGGTGGTGGTCGGGGCCCTCGGCCTCCACGACGTACGCCGGCGGGGCGAGATCAAGTCGCGCCGCGAGCTCCTGCAGGCTGGTCTTCGGGTCCATGGCCGCGCCGTATCGCTCGGGGTCGGCCATGAGCGGCTGCACGAGCCGGAGCACGAGGCCGGTTGCGGCATCCGGACCCGCCGACAGATAGGCGGCACCGATGACGGCTTCCATGGTGTCGGCGAGGATCGAGTCCTTGTCGCGGCCGCCCGTCTGATCCTCGCCGCGGCCCAGGCGCAGATGCGCGCCGAGCCCGATGCTGCGGGCGACTTCGGCCAGCGCGACGGTGGAGACGACACTCGCGCGTCGCTTGGCCAGCGCGCCCTCATCGAGTTCGGGGTGGGTCGTGAACAGGTGGACCGTCACGGCCTGGCCGAGGATCGAGTCGCCGAGGAACTCCAGCCGCTCGTTGTGCGGCGTCCCGCCCTTCTCATACGCGAAGGAGCGGTGCGTGAGCGCCAGCGACAGAAGCTCGGGGTCGATGTCGACCCCGAGCTTGTCGGTGAGCACCGCGTGCTCCGTCACAGCATCCGTCATCGGGAAGCTGCCGCGATCAGATGTCGGCGACCTTGCGGCCCTTGTACTCGAGGAACAGCTCGGTGCCCTGCGAGTCGGTGACGACCTTCGCCTGGTGCGGGCGGCTGTAGACGACCTTGCCGTTCTCGACGGTCTTGACGAGGGCGGGCGCCTCGGCCTTCCACTGCGCGCGACGCGAACGGGTGTTGGAGCGGGAGACCTTCCGCTTCGGGGGGTTACCTGCCATGGCTAGCTCTTCTCTGTATCGGAGGCGAGGGGGCGCGCGGCCACATCGTCCTGGTCTGGGGTGAGGGCCTTCAGCGCGGCCCAGCGCTCGTCGATCGGGGTTTCCGGCACGGTTCCTGCGGCCAGCTTGTCGCCCGTGACCGGATCAAGGCCGGGGCAGTCCGGCTGGCACACCGGCTGGAACGGAAGCGACAGGACGATCGAATCCCTGACCGGAGTTTCAAGATCCACGTGGTCGTCTTGAACCTCGAAGTCGGTCGCTTCCGTCCCAGGATACCCGAAGAGCTCCTGAAACTCGACTTCGACAGGCCGGTCGATGTCCTCGAGACAGCGCCCGCACACCCCGCGGTACGTCGTGTCCACCTCTGTCGTGACGAGGATGCCCTCGTGCACGGACTCGAGTCGCACCCGCAGCTGCACAGGTTCGCCCTGTGCCACGTACACGAGCCCCTCGCCCCACTTGGCCGGGGCGGGCACCTCGACGTCGAACTCCCGCATCTCTCCGGCGCGGTGCGCGATGTCACGCACCGGGAAGACGAACGGACCGCTCACATGCTTTCTGACCACCCGGCAATGCTATCCGCCGGCGGCACCGCGGGGGCCGTCAGCCCTCGCGCGCGCCGGTGTCGAGGAAGCGGGCCACGGGTCCGGGCACGAACGGTGCGACGTCGCCGCCGAGAGCAGCGACCTGGCGCACGAGCGAACTGGAGACCATCGCGTGTGCAGGGTCGGGCAGCAGGAAGACGGTCTCGATCGCGGCGAGGTGACGGTTCACGATCGCCATCGGCGTCTCGTAGGCCACGTCGACCTGTGAGCGGATGCCCTTGACGAGCACGCCCGCGTCGACGTCCTCGGCGTAGTCGACGAGCAGACCCATGCTCCACGACGCGACGATGACGTTGCCCTCGATCTCCTGCTCGGCGATGGACTGCTCCAGGAGCGTCAGACGCTGCGCGATCGGGAGCATCGCCTCCTTGCCGGGGTTGTGCACGACGAGCACGTGCAGCTCGTCGTACAGCGCGGCCGCGCGGCGGATGACGTCGAGGTGTCCGAGGGTCGGCGGGTCGAAGGATCCAGGGACGACCGCGATGCGGTTGTTCATGCGTTCAGCCTAACGGCGCGGCGGGGTGGGATTTCGACGCGCTGCGATCGATCAGCCATGTGCCGCGCCGCGTCAGTTCTTCGCGAGTGCGGCGCGCTCCTGCTGGCCCACCCGCCGTTCGATGGCCGCGGCGAGGCCGGGATGCCGCAGCAGTGCCGGGTCCTCGTCGAGCACCTGCTCCGCCGCCGCACGCGCGAGCGCGATGAGGTCCGCGTCGGCGACCACCCGCAGCAGGCGCAGCGACGTGCGCGCGCCCGACTGGGCGTCGCCCAGAACGTCGCCCTCACCGCGCAGCTCGAGGTCGACCTCCGCGAGCGCGAAGCCGTCGGTCGTGGCCGCGACGGCGTCCACGCGGGAGCGGGCGGGGCTGCCGGCGGGAGCCTCGGTGACGAGCAGGCAGAGCCCGGGAACGGCGCCGCGACCGACGCGGCCGCGCAGCTGGTGCAGCTGGGACACGCCGAACCGATCGGCCTCCAGGATCACCATGGTCGACGCGTTGGGGACGTCCACACCGACCTCGACGACCGTCGTAGCGACGAGCACGTCGATCTCGCCGCGCGCGAACGCCTGCATCACGGCATCCTTCTGCTCCCCCGGCATGCGTCCGTGCAGCGTCTCGACGCGCAGCGCGTCGTATGCCGGAAGCTGCGCGAGCATCTCCCGCACCTGAACCACCCCCCAGCGGGTGCGCGGCTGCTCGCCCTCGAGCACCGGCGCCTCATCGGCGGCATCCTTCGCATCCTTCCCCGTCGCCTCGGCGTCGATCGCGGCGCAGACGACGAACACCTGGTGCCCCGCGGCGACCTCCTCGACCACCCGCTCCCACACCCGGGCGAACCAGGCGGGCTTCTCGGCCAGCGGCGCGACGTGGGTGGCGATGCCGGCACGGCCGGCCGGCATGGTGCGGATCGTGGAGACGTCGAGGTCGCCGAAGACCGTCATCGCGACGGTGCGCGGGATCGGGGTCGCGGTCAGCACGAGCACGTGCGGGGCCGTGCCCTTCGCGCGCAGCGTCTCACGCTGTTCGACACCGAAACGGTGCTGCTCGTCCACGACGACGAGGCCGAGGTCGGCGAACGTCGTGGACGCGCTCAGCAGCGCATGGGTGCCGACGACGATCCGTGCCTGACCGGATGCCGCGCGCAGCGCCGCCTTGCGACGCTCCGCCGCCGGCAGCTGCCCGGTGAGAAGCGTCGGCATGAGCTCGGGGGCGAGCTGCGGCCCCAGCATCCGTGCGATGGAGCGCACGTGCTGCGCGGCGAGCACCTCGGTCGGGGCGATGAGCGCGGATTGGCCGCCGGACTCGGCGACCTGCAGCATGGCACGCAACGCGACGAGCGTCTTTCCGGAGCCGACCTCGCCCTGCACGAGACGGTTCATCGGCCAGTCGCCGGCGAGGTCCGCGCTGATCCGGTCGCCGACGGCGATCTGATCGGGCGTCCGCGCGAACGGCAGGCTCTCGTCGAAGGCGGCCAGCAGGGCGCCCGGGCGGCGCGCGGTGGCCGACATGGCACGCACGAACTGCCGCTGCTGCAGCAGCGCCGTCTGCAGCACGAACGCCTCGTGCATGCGCAAGGTGCGTCGCGCGGCGTCGACCTGATCGATGAAATCCGGCGCGTGGATGCGTTGCAGCGCTGTGCGCATGTCGAGGAGGCCCTGCGCGAGCCGGAACTCCTCCGGCAGCGGGTCGGCGACGTCGCCGAGCTTGCCCAGCACATCGGCGACCGCCTTCTGCACCTGCCACGTGGCCACGGTGCTGGTGGCGGGATAGATCGGGATGGGGGTGTTCTGGTTCGCCTCGGCCGTCAGCCGGGCGAGGTCCACGTCCTCGAACAGCTGGTAATCGGGGTGGGTCAGCTGCTGATGCCCCTTGAAGACACCGACCTTGCCGGAGAAGATGCCCTGACGTCCCACCTGCAGGTCGTTCTGCCGCCACGACTGGTTGAAGAACGTCAGCACGAGCGCCCCAGCGCCGTCGCTGATCACGACCTCGAGGATCGACCCGCGTCGCTGCTTCATCGAGCGCGATGACACCGAGCGCACCTCGGCGACGATGGTGACCTGCTCCCCCAGCGGCAGGGAATCGATCGGCGTGAGCTCCCCACGTCGCGCGTAGCGGCGCGGGTAATGCGTCAGCAGGTCGGCGACGGTGTCCATGCCGAACGCGCGCTCGAACAGCTTCGCCGTCGCGGCGCCGAGCGCATCGACGAGGCGCGTCTCGAGCGTCAGCACGGGCATGCGTCGAGTCTATGCAGGTGCGGCGACACCCCGTCCGCGCCGTACAGTGACAGGGTGATCCGCCGCCTTCTCGCCCGCCTGTTCTGGCTGTGCAGCCGCTGGCGCCTGCGCACGGAGCCGGCGCCGACGCGGCCGACCGTGCTCGTGGGCGCTCCCCACACCTCGAACTGGGACTTCGTCCTCATGCTGGCGATCGCCTGGCGCCTCGGCATCCACATCCGCTGGCTCGGCAAGGCGAGCCTGTTCGCCGGCTGGCGCGGCCCCGTTATGCGGGCGCTGGGCGGCATCGCCGTGGATCGGGCCGACGCGGCCCGGGTCGTCGCCGAGATCGTCGCCCGCGTCAACGCCGGCGAGGTGTTCAGCCTCGTCGTGACCCCCGACGGCACCCGCGGCGGCAACGCGTACTGGAAGAGCGGGTTCTACCGGATCGCGAGAGAGACCGGGATGCCGGTCACGCTCGGCTACGTCGACCGCACCACGATGACAACGGGGCTCGGGCCGACGATCGAGCTCACCGGGGACGTCGCCGCCGACATGGACCGCATCCGCGCGTTCTACGCCGACAAGGCCGGGCTGCGCCCGGAGCGCCGCATCGAGCCGCGCCTGAGCAGCGAGGGCGCGGAGCCGTCGGTCTGACGCGGTTAGGGTGAGGCTGTGACCCGCATCATCGCCGGAGCCGCCGGATCGCTGACGCTCGCCGTGCCCGATGCCGGCACGCGACCCACGAGCGATCGCGTGCGCGAGTCGCTGTTCAGTGCGCTGGAGTCGGCCGATCTCATCGCGGATGCGGCGGTCCTCGACCTCTACGCCGGTTCGGGGGCACTGGGGCTCGAGGCCGTCAGCCGCGGGGCGGCCTCGGCGGACCTCGTGGAGAAGGCGTCCCGGGCCGCGTCGGTGGCCGAGCGGAACGCCCGCGCGATCGGCCGGGCCGTTCCGGGGGCATCCGTTCGCGTGCACCGCGCGAGCGCCGACGCGTATCTGCGGTCGGCGAACGGCGTCTTCGACCTGGTGTTCCTCGACCCGCCCTACGATGTCGGCGAGACCGAGCTGTCCTCGACGCTGTCGCTGCTCGTGCCACACCTCGCCGCGGGGGCCACCGTCGTGATCGAGCGCGCCTCGCGCTCCGCGGAGCCTTCGCTGCCGCCCGGTCTCACCCACGACCGCGCGAAGAAATACGGCGACACGACCCTGTGGTGGGCGCTCCGCGCCTGACCCGGCGGGGCGTTCCGGGCGGATGCCGGGGGCTCAGCCGCGGCCGGCGTCCCAGTCGCGGTGCGGATCCCAGCCGAGGTGGCCTGTGACGGGTGCGCCGCCGACGGTGACGGCCGGCGACCCCTCGCGCGGGGCGACGCGGCCCACAGCGCGGAAGCCCGCCGGCAGGCGCACCTCGGGCGGGAAGCACACCAGCAGGGCGTGGCCTTCGCCGCCGCGGAGGTCGTCGGCATCCATCCCCGCATCGAGGTCGATCGACACGCGCGACGCGTCGGCCAGGCGCGTCGCGTCCAGCAGCAGACCGTCCGAGACGTCCATCATCGCCGTCGCACCGGCACCGGCCGCCACCGGCCCCAGCGCGATCGGAGGCCGGGGCCGCAGCTGAGCCGCAAGGTCGTCGCGCTCCGCCGCGGTCAGCGCCCCGGCATCCACCGGCACCGGTCGCCCCTCCGCGTCGCGGAAACGATCGAACAGCAGGGCAAGGCCGCGCGCGGCCGCGCCGAGCTCCCCCGCCACCGCGACGACATCGCCCGGTCGGGCACCGGAGCGAAGCACCGGTGGCCTCCCGTCGAGCACGCCGATCGCCGTCACCGCGATCGTCAGGGTGTCGGATGCCGTGAGGTCACCGCCCTCGACGGCGCATCCGGGGGCGAGATCGGCACAGGCCTCGCGGAGCCCCCGCGCGAGATCCTCGACGAAACCGACGGTCGTCTCGTCGGGCAGCGCGAGCGCGACGAACAGCGCCGTCGGACGCGCACCCATCGCCGCGACGTCGGCGAGATTCACCGCCGCGGACTTGAACCCGAGGTCGAACCCACCCGACCAGGCGAGGCGGAAATCCGGTCCGTGCACGAGCGTGTCGGTGGTCACGACGATGCGACCGCCCGGCGCCGACAGCACGGCGGCGTCATCCCCCGGCCCCACCTCCGCCCGCGACGCGTCGCCGAGCACGGCCAGGATGCGGGCGAGGAGCGCCCGCTCGCCCAGGTCGCCGACCGTCTGCGCGCCGGGGTCCGTCATCCCTCCACGGTAGCCTGGAGGGGTGCCCCGCCTCCGCCTGCTCGCCCTGCCCCTGGCCGTCGCGGTGATGTTCGGCGGTGCGGCCTGCAGTTCGACGGTCTCGATGACCCCGGCGAAGGGTGCGAACGACCCCGCCTGCGCCGAGGTCAGCGTGCGCCTTCCCGACACCGTCGACGGTCAGGAGCGCCGCTGGACCGACGCGCAGGCGACCGGGGCATGGGGAAGCCCCGCGACGGTCCTTCTGACGTGCGGGCTGGCGGCGCCCGGCCCCTCGACCCTCGACTGCCAGACCGTGGACAACGTCGACTGGCTCATCGATGGCAGCGAGGCGCCGCACTACCGATTCACCACGTTCGGGCGCACGCCCGCCGTCGAGGTGTATCTCGACTACGACGCGGTCAGCGGCCGCGACGTGCTGAACGCCCTCGCGGCCGCCGTGAAGACGCTGCCGACCGACGGCCGCTCGTGCACCGAGCGTCCCACCACCTGACGCGACGGTTCAGCGTACGCGGGCGAGATCGATCAGCTCGCCGATCAGTTCGGGGTAGCTCATCCCGGTGGCGATCCAGCACTTCGGGAACATCGAGATCGGCGTGAACCCCGGCATCGTGTTCACCTCGTTGACGAAGAACTCTGTTCCGGTGAAGAAGAAGTCCACGCGGGCGAGGCCCTCGCCGCCGACGGCCTCGAAGGCGCGCACGGCGATCCGCTGCATCTCGGCGAGCTCTCCCGGCGCCAGGTCGGCGGGACAGACGAGGTCGATGCCGGGAGCGTCGAGGTACTTCGCGTCGAAGTCGTAGAACTCCCGCCCGCTGATGACGATCTCCCCCGCGACGCTCACTCGCGGGCCCTCGCCGTCGCGACCGGCCAGGACGCCGCACTCGACTTCGCGGCCGACGACCGCCTGCTCCACGAGCACCGCCGGATCCTCCGCGAACGCGATGTCCAGCGCCGCATCGAGCTCGGACCAGTCCGACACCTTCGACACGCCGACGCTCGATCCAGCCCGAGCAGGCTTGACGAAGGCGGGCAGCCCCAGGGCCCGGATCCGGCGCTCCCACAGCGTGCGGTCGCGGTCGAGGTCGCGCCGGGTGACGGTGACCCACGGCACGACGGGGACACCGGCGGCCTTCAGAACGCTCTTGGTGGTGTGCTTGTCCATGCCGATCGCCGACATCAGCAGGCCCGCCCCGACGTACGGCAGGTCGAGAAGCTCCAGGAAGCCCTGAATCGTGCCGTCCTCGCCGAAGCGGCCGTGGAGGATCGGGAAGACCACGTCGACTTCGCCGAGGGAGCGGATGCCGTCGGCATCCGTCACGCGCAGCTCGCGCGATCGCGCCGAATCGGGCCAGAGGATGCGGGTGCCGTTGTCGACCACCTCGGGGAGGTGTCCGGGATCGAGCGCGAACTTGTCCGGGTCGTCGTCCTCGAGGATGAATGCCCCGTCGCGCGTGATGCCGATGGGGATGACGTCGAAGCGGCCGCGGTCAATCGCCCGCAGCACGCCCCCGGCCGTTGCGGAACTGATCGAGTGCTCGCTGGAGCGACCGCCGAAAAGCACCGCCACCGCCGTCCTGTCCATTCTGGGTCCTCTCGCCCGTGGGCCTGTCGTCGTCCGTCGTGAGATGGGGCGCGATGTCGCGCGGGTTCATCGTGCCGTCGAGCACGCGCTTGACCTGCTCGACGATGGGCATCGCGACGCCGGACTCACGCGCCAGCTGCAGCACGGGCGCCACCGAGGCGAGTCCCTCCGCCGTCTGGTTCATCTGCTTCACGACGTCCTGGAAGCTGTAGCCCTGCCCGAGCAGGCGGCCGGCGGTGTTGTTGCGGCTGAGGGGCGACTGGCAGGTCGCGATGAGGTCGCCGAGGCCCGCGAGGCCCTGCAGCGTCTCGTGCTGGGCGCCCTGAGCCACCGCGAAGTCGGTCATCTCGACGAGGCCGCGCGTGATGATGGAGGCTTTGGTGTTCTCGCCGTAGCCGACGCCGTCGACGATGCCGATGGCGACGGCGATGAGGTTCTTCAGCACGCCGCCGAACTCGGTGCCGATGACGTCGGTGTTCACGAAGGTGCGGAAGTACGCGTTCCGGGCGCGCAGCGCGACGGCTTCGGCGGTCTCCCGGCTCGTCGAGGAGATGACGGCGGCCGTCGGCTGCTCGCGGGCGATCTCGAGGGCGAGGTTGGGGCCGGACGCCACGGCGATGCGCGCTGGGTCGCAGTGCAGCTCCTGCTCGATGACCTGACTCATCCGCAGGCCGGTGCGCTTCTCGACGCCCTTCATCAGCGAGACGACCGGAGCGTCGGTGGCTGACACGAGCGGCCGGACGGCCTTGAGGTTCTGTCGGAGCGCCTGGCTGGAGATCGCGAGGTACACCTGCGATGCGCCCTCGAGCGCCTCGGACAGATGATGGGTGGCCGACATCGACCGCGGCAGGTTGATGCCGGGGAGGTACTCGCTGTTGCGGTGCCCCTCCTGGATCTCCTGCGCGAGCTCGGCGCGCCGCGCCCACATGACGACATGGGCGCCGCCGTCGGCGAGCACCTTGCCGAAGGTCGTGCCCCAGCTGCCCGCACCGATCACGGCGACGCGGGGCAATGCGGAATCGGACCGACGCGCAGACAATCTAGGGTTCAAGGCGCCCCGTTTCGTTCTGCCCGTGCGCCGCCGGGTTCCAGCGCTCCGCGGGCGGGTTCTCCCCGCGCAGTTCGCCCAGCAGGCCCGAGATGTCCGCCATGACGGCGTCGGTCGCCGCGATCAGGGCGGCGCCACCGGAGGGGCGGCGGTACGGGGCGAGGTCGGTGGGCGGGCCGAGCCTGACCTGCACGCGCTTGCGCGGCGGCCAGAAGCTGAGCTTGCCGTAGCGGGGTAGGATGCGCTGCACGCCCCACGTGGCCACCGGGATGACGGGGATGTCGCCGGCGAGGGCGAGCCGGACCGCCCCGGTCTTGCCGCGCATCGGCCACATGTCGGGGTCACGGGTGAGTGAGCCTTCGGGATACACGATGACGCCGCGGTCGTGCTCGACGAGCGCCTCGGACTGCTCCAGCGTCACCTTCGCGGCCGCCGACGAGGAGGAGCGGGCGACGGGCACCATGCCGGTCGCACGGAGCGCCGCGCCCAGGACGGGCACCCGGAACAGGCTCTCCTTCGCCATGAACCGGGGAGCGCGGCCCATGCGCCAGGTCGCGACGGCGATGATCAGCGGGTCGAACTCGCTGTAGTGGTTGGGGGCGAGGACGTAGGGACCCTCGGCGGGCAGGTGCTCGGCGCCGCTGATCTCGATCCGCGCGAACCAGCCCACGGCGGGGATGACGGCGGCCGCCAGCGGCCAGAAGACGCTCGGCCGGGTCTTCTCGGGCGACGCGGCGCGCCGCGCAGGACGGGGCGCCGTGCTCATCCGACGACGTCGAAGTCGGCGCCGAGCGCCGTGAGCTTGTCGAGGAACTTCTCGTAGCCGCGCCGGATGATGTCGACGCCGCGCACCGTGGAGGTGCCCTGCGCCGCCAGCGCGGCGATGACGTAGCTGTACCCGCCGCGGAGGTCGGGGACGACGACGTCGGCGCCGTGCAGCGGGGTCGGACCCGTGATGACGGCGGCCTGCTCGAGCGCGCGACGCGCGACCCGGCGGTCGGGACTGGCGAGACCCTCGGGGTGCACGACGATGTCCGCGCCCATCTTGTTGAGCGCCTGCGTGAACCCCAGACGGTTCTCATAGACGGTCTCGTGGACCGTCGACACGCCGTCGGCCTGGGTCAGCGCCACGATGAGCGGCTGCTGCCAATCGGTCATGAAGCCGGGGTGCACGTCGGTCTCGACCATGACGGGCTTGAGCGGACCGCCACGGCGGAACCGGATCCCCTCCTCCGTGATGTCGAAGTCGCCACCGGCCTTGCGGAAGACGTTGAGGAAGGTCAGCATCTCCTGCTGCTTAGCGCCCGCGACGAGGATGTCACCGTCGGTGGCGAGGGCCGCGCACGCCCACGACGCCGCCTCGTTGCGGTCGAAGATCGACCGGTGGTCGTAGCCGCGCAGCGACTCGACGCCTTCGATGAAGATGACGCGATTGGGCTCATAGGAGATGATCGCGCCCATCTTCTGCAGCACCGCGATGAGATCCATGATCTCGGGCTCGATCGCGGCGCCCCGCAGCTCGGTCGTCCCCTTGGCGCGCACGGCGGTGAGGAGCACCTGCTCGGTGGCTCCGACACTGGGGTACGGCAGCTGGATGTTCGCCCCGTGCAGGCCGTTGGGCGCCGACAGGCGGATCCCGCTCGGCAGCTTGTCGACGGTCGCGCCGAAGGCGCGCAGCGCGTCGAGGTGGAAGTCGATCGGACGGTCGCCGATCCGGCATCCGCCGAGGTCGGGGATGAACGCCTGGCCGAGCAGGTGCAGCAGCGGGCCGCAGAAGAGGATCGGGATGCGGGAGGCGCCGGCGTGCGCGTCGATCTCCTCCATATGGGCCGACACCGCGCCGCGCGGGTCGAGCCGCAGCACGCCCTCGCCGTCGTCGGTGATCGTCACGCCGTGGACCTCGAGCAGCGACCGCACGACCTGCACGTCGCTGATGTCGGGCACGTCCCGGAGCACACTCTCGGTCTCGCCGAGGAGGGAGGCCACCATCGCCTTCGTCGCGAGGTTCTTCGCGCCCTTGACCTCGACGCGTCCGCGCAGGGGCCGGCCGCCGCGGATCTCGAGGACTGAGCCCGCTCCGCCGGAGGGTGTGGACGCCGAGGCGCTGAGCAGGGTGTTCATCGATCGGACCTCATTCGGTGTGTCGGCGATGTGCGCCGAGGACGTTTCAGACGGAGCCCCTGATGGGGGCATCGCCTCAGCGGACGGGGAGCGTCCGCGGCCGCCACGCCTCCCGGCGCGACTCGAACTGCGCGATCCTGTCTTCGTTGCGCAGCGTCAGCCCGATGTCGTCGAGCCCTTCGAGGAGCCGCCATCTAGTGTAATCGTCGATGTCGAAGGGGACCCGGAGGTCGCCGATCACGGCGGTGCGCTCGGCGAGGTCTACCGTCATCTCGATGCCCGGGGCCGCGTCGATGGCCGCCCACACCGCTTCGAGGTCGTCCTCGGAGATCACGCCCGTCACCAGGCCCTGCTTGCCCGCGTTGCCGCGGAAGATGTCGGCGAACTTGGGACTGAGCACGGCCTTGAAGCCGTAGTCCCGCAGCGCCCAGACGGCGTGCTCGCGGCTGGACCCGGTGCCGAAGTCCGGACCGGCGACGAGGATGGATGCCGACGCGAACGCGGGCTGGTTGAGGATGAACCCGGGGTCCTGACGCCAGTTGGCGAAGAGGGCGTCGTCGAAGCCGGTCTTCGTGACCCGCTTGAGGTAGACCGCGGGGATGATCTGGTCGGTGTCGACCGCCGAGCGCTTCAGGGCCGCGGCCACACCGGTGTGCGTCGTGAACTTCTCCATGTCAGGCCTCGACCTTCAGGGCGGCGGGCAGGTCGGACGGGCTCGCGAGTCTGCCCATCACGGCGGTCGCGGCCGCCACGAGCGGCGAGACCAGGTGCGTGCGACCACCCTTGCCCTGCCGGCCCTCGAAGTTGCGGTTGCTCGTGGACGCGCAGCGCTCCCCCGGTGCGAGCTGGTCGGGGTTCATGCCGAGGCACATCGAGCACCCCGCGAAGCGCCACTCAGCGCCGAAGTCGGTGAACACCTTGTCGAGGCCCTCGGCTTCGGCCTCCAGGCGCACCCGCGCCGAGCCCGGGACGACCATGACGCGCACGCCCTCGGCCTTGCGGCGGCCCTCGATGACCGAGGCGAACGCGCGGAGGTCCTCGATGCGGCTGTTCGTGCACGAGCCCATGAACACGGCATCCACCGTCACGTCCTTCAGCGGGGTTCCCGCCTGCAGATCCATGTACTGCAGCGCCCGCTCGGCGGCGGCACGCTCGTTGGGGTCGGTGAAGGATGCCGGGTCGGGCACGACGTCGCTCAGCGAGACGCCCTGGCCGGGGTTCGTGCCCCAGGTGACGAACGGCTCGAGCTCTGCCGCATCGAGGAAGACCTCGGCGTCGTACACGGCGCCCTCGTCGCTCGGGAGCGTTCGCCAGTAGGCGACCGCGTCCTCCCAGTCCTGCCCCTGCGGGGCGTGCGGCTTGTCCTTCACGTACGCGAAGGTGGTCTCGTCCGGGGCGATCATGCCGGCGCGTGCGCCGGCCTCGATCGACATGTTGCACATCGTCATCCGGCCCTCCATCGACAGCGACCGGATGGCGCTGCCGCGGAACTCCAGGACGTAGCCCTGGCCGCCGTTGGCGCCGATCTTCGCGATGATCGCGAGGATGATGTCCTTCGCGGTGACGCCGGGCTTCAGCTCACCCTCGACCGTGATCGCCATCGTCTTGAAGGGCTTGAGCGGCAGGGTCTGGGTGGCCAGGACGTGCTCGACCTCGCTCGTGCCGATGCCGAACGCCATCGCCCCGAACGCGCCGTGAGTGGAGGTGTGACTGTCGCCGCAGACGACGGTGATGCCGGGCATCGTCAGTCCCAGCTGCGGGCCGACGACGTGGACGATGCCCTGCTCCTTGTCGCCCAGCGAGTGCAGCCGGACGCCGAACTCCGCCGCGTTGCGACGCAGCGTCTCGATCTGCGTGCGGCTGGTGAGGTCGGCGATGGGCTTGTCGATCTCGAGCGTCGGGGTGTTGTGGTCCTCCGTCGCGATCGTGAGGTCGAGGCGCCGCACCGGCCGGCCCTCCGCGCGCAGCCCGTCGAAGGCCTGCGGGCTCGTGACCTCGTGAACGAGGTGCAGGTCGATGTAGATGAGGTCGGGCTGGCCGTCTTCGCCCTTGACGACGAGGTGGTCGTCCCACACCTTCTCGGCGAGGGTGCGCGGGCGGTCGGGGATGGTTGTGCTCATGTCTGTCTCGTTCTCCTGAGTGGGATCAAGCCCGCGACGGACTCCGCGACGAGGGAGGGCTCAGAACGAGGTCTCGCCGCGGCCGCTAAGGAGAAGACGAGCGATCCGCACGGGGTCAGACTACCACCGTGCGGATCGCCGTCTGCGCGGCGCCTGCCGTCAGCGGCCGTCGACGGTCGGGGGCGTGCCCTTCTCGTCGGCCACCCGTTCGGCGGCTTCGACCGGTGTCTGCGCGGGAGCGGCGGGCGCCGCCAGACGCTCCCGACGGGACGCGATGAGGCTCGCGGCGGTCGCGACGACCATCGAGAGGATGATGACGCCGAGCGACATCCACGTCGAGATCTCCGGAGCCCAGTCGATGTGCTCGCCGCCGTTGATGAACGGCAGCTCGTTGACGTGCATGGCGTGGAAGAACAGCTTCACGCCGATGAAGGCGAGGATGAACGCGATGCCGTAGTGCAGGTACTTCAAGCGGTCGAGCAGATCGCCGAGGAGGAAGTAGAGCTGACGCAGCCCCATCAGCGCGAACAGGTTCGCGGTGAAGACGATGAACGGGTTCTGGGTGATGCCGAAGATCGCCGGGATCGAGTCGATCGCGAAGAGCAGGTCGGTCATGCCGATCGCGGCGAACACGATGATCATCGGCGTGAAGATCTTCTTGCCGTTGACGACCGTGCGCACCTTGGCGCCGTCGTAGTGATCACTGATGTCGACCATGCGACGCAGGGTGCGCACGATGAACGACTCCTGCTTGACGTCGTCGTCGTGGTCTCCGCCGGGGAATGCCTGTCGCCATGCGGTCCAGATGAGGAACGCCCCGAAGATGTAGAACACCCAGCTGAACTGCTCGATGATCGCCGCCCCCGCGAGGATGAACAGACCGCGCAGGATGAGGGCGATGATGATCCCCACCATGAGGACTTCCTGCTGGTAGCGCCGCGGGACAGCGAACTGCCCCATGATCAGCACGAACACGAACAGGTTGTCGATCGACAGGCTGTACTCCGTGAGCCAGCCGGCGATGAACTGGCCGGCGAACTCGTGGCCGGCGAACAGCCACAGCATCCCCGCGAAGATGAGGGCGAGCGTGACGTAGAAGACGACCCAGAGGGTCGACTCCCGGGTGGAGGGGATGTGGGGGCGCTTGAGGATGAGCAGCAGGTCGGCGACGAGGATGAGCACCAGGACGACGAGCGAGCCGACTTCGAACCAGACGGGAAGCTCCATGCGGGCCTTTCGGAGGGAAGACGAAACGTCGAAAGTCTCTCCCCCGCTCCCGGATCACCGGGGCGGCGCGTGCCCGGAACCCCGACGACGGGGCCCGTACTGACGGGTCACGCGAAACGGGATACTCCCTCTCGCTCGCACAAGGATAGACGAGTTCTGAGACGGTCGTGACGCGCCCGACACTCTCTTCTCGGAAGGCACCTTCTTCCGAGACGATGAGGGGACCATGAGCGACACCGGCATCCGGACCGACGCCGAACTGGTCGCGGCGGCAGCCGCGGGCAGTCAGGCGGCCTTTCGCGCGCTGTATCGCGCCTATATCCGCCCCGTGTTCTGGGTCGCGCACGCCCTCGTGGGCACGCGGGCGGATGCCGAGGATGTCGCGCAGGAGACCTTCCTCGCGGCGTGGCGGAAGCTTCCCGGCCTCGACCTCGCGGGTGACTCGCTGCTGCCGTGGCTCGTGACGATCTGCCGGTTTCAGGCGGCGAATCGCGTCCGGCGTCAGCAGCGCGAACGCGCACACCTCGCGGCATCCGCCGACGAGACGCTGCCCGCCACCGTGGATGTCGAACGCCAGGTCGTCGACGCGCATCTCGTGGAGCAGATCCTCCGCGAGGTGCGCACGCTCGGTGAGCTCGACCAGGGCATCTTCCGGCTGTGCGCAGCCGAGGGGTACGGGTACCAGGCCGCCGCCGACCGGCTGGGCGTGTCGCACGGGGTGGTCCGCAACCGTCTCTCCCGCATCCGCACCCGACTGCGGAGCACGATCGAACCGGAGGGGACATGAACGACACCGCACTGCCCGCGCTGTCCGACGGGCGCATCGAGGAGATGGAGCGGGCGCTGTTCGCCCAGATCGCCGATGAGCGCGACGAGCGCCTGCAGATCGCCGACCGGGCACGGCTGCGCGCCGTGCGCCGCGGCCGGATGTGGATGGGCGGCGCCGCGGCTGCGGCCGTCGTCGCGGTCGCCGCCGTCATCGCCCCGCAGGTGCTGCCGGGCGTCACCGGGAGGACAGAGAGCGCGGCGGTGGCACCGGCATCCGGCTGGTCGCTGACCGATGGTGCTGTGACGGACTCTGCCGGAGGTGCCGAATCGGCGGCGGGGAGCACGGCCAGCGGTGAGGTCGGCGGCGACGCCCGAGAGATCGCCGCGTCCGCGTCGGCGACGGTCGAGGTGGACGATGCCGCCGCCGCCGTCGATGCCATCGGAAAGGCGGCCGTGGCCGCGGGCGGCTATGTCGAGACCATGAGCGTCGGCCAGGCCGGTGAGGTCGCCGTCGACCCCGCCGCAGGCGGCGGCGAGGTCATGCCCTGGCGACCGTCCGGCTCCTGGATCACCGTGCGCGTGCCCGCCGACCAGCTGACGGCGACGCTCGCCGGGCTGTCAGAGGCCGGGACCGTCACGTCATCCCAGATCGACCGGCGCGACGTCACCACCGAGGCCGTCGACCTGCGTGCCCGCGTCGCGGCGCTGGAGACCTCCGTCGCCCGACTCACCGAACTGCTCGCCCAGAGCACGTCGACCGCCGACCTCATCGCCGCCGAGTCGGCGCTGTCGGAGCGTCAGTCCGAGCTGGACTCGCTGCGTCAGCAGCTGACCTGGCTCGAAGGCCAGGTCGACATGTCGAGCGTCACCGTCACCCTCACCGAGCCCGCGCCGACCGTCCATGCCGATCCCGCCGGCTTCGGCGACGGCGTCGCCGCGGGGTGGAACGGGCTCGTCGCGACGCTCAACGGAGTCGTGATCGCGATCGGGTTCCTCCTCCCCTGGCTCGGCGTGCTGGCGATCGCCGGTCTCGTCGTGTGGGCGGTGCGCGGGGCCGTCCGCCGGCGGCGCGCAGCGCGGGGCACGGATGCCGGGGGTGACGCGCCGGAGGCGTGAGCGCCCCTGTGCCGCTCGGCTTTCCCCGGGGAAAGCGAAACGCCCGGCCGATGGCCGGGCGTTTCGTGGTGGTGACCCCAGCGGGATTCGAACCCGCGTTACCGCCGTGAGAGGGCGGCGTACTAGGCCGCTATACGATGGGGCCTTGCACTTTTCGCTGCGCAAGCAACCGTTCGATTATGCCATGGTCGCCCGGTGTCGGCCAAATCGAGCCCGCCCGTCGTGTCGCGCCTTGCGGGTGCGGGTGTGGAAGCGTTGACTGAGCGCATGCGCGTCACGAAACACGAACACGCCTGTCTCCGCCTCGAGGCCGAGGGGCACCAGCTGATCATCGATCCGGGGTCGTTCACGCTGCCCCTCGAGAATCTGCACGGTCTCGTCGCCGTCGTGCTCACGCACGAGCACCCCGATCACTGGACGCCGGAGCATCTGCGACGGCTCCGCGACTATGCGCGCGATGTGCCGATCTACGCACCCGCCGGCGCGGCGACGGCGGCGGCGGAGTTCGGTGCCATCACCGTCTCCCCCGGCGACACCGTGACCGCCGGTCCCTTCACCCTCACCTTCCACGGCGGGCGGCACAGCGTGATCCACGAGTCGATCCCCGTGGTCGACAACGTGGGCGTGCTCGTCAACGACCAGTTCTACTACCCCGGCGACTCTTACGCGGTCCCGTCGCACGCCGACGTCGCGCTGCTCGCGGCGCCGATCGGCGCGCCGTGGCTGAAGATCGGCGAGGCCATGGACTTCGTCCTGGCCGTGGCGCCCCGTCGGGCGTTCGGCACGCACGACATGACGCTGTCGCGCTCCGGCCTGGAGATGCACCGGGTACGTCTCGCGTGGGCGACCGAGCAGAACGGCGGCGAGTTCGTCGCCCTCGAGCCCGGCGAGTCCGTCGACCTGTAGCCGGATCGCCACCCGCCGAGGCATGCGGGGCCGACAGCCACGCGAGGCCGCTCAGACGACGGATGCCGCGACCGTGGTGGTCGCGGCATCCGTCGTCTGTCGTTCTCAGCCTTCGGCGTCGTGGTCCGTCTCGAGGAACTGCACGAGCGAGTCGAGCGCCGCGTCCGCGCCGTCGCCGTCGGCCTTGAGGGTCACGACGGTGCCCTGCGTGGCACCGAGACCCATCAGCGTCAGGATGCTGCCGGCGTTGAGGTCGGGGCCGCCCTCCACCGCGATCGTCACGGGGATTCCGGTCTGCTGCACGGCCTGCACGAACAGCTTCGCGGGGCGGGCGTGCAGTCCGGAGCTGCTGGCGACGGTGGCCTGGCGTTCTGCCATGGGATCCTCCTGGTGAAAGACGAACGGTCGTTGCTTCGAGACTATGCGGTGAGGGCGGCTGCGGGAACCGTCTCATCGACGGGAGAAACCCCGCGGCGGTGCGCGAAGCGCTTGAGCGCGACGACCGAGAACGCCGAGACGACCGTTCCTGCGGCGATCGCGACGAGCCACAGCCAGAAGCTGTCGATCGCGAAGAACACGAACACGCCGCCGTGCGGAGCCTTCGCGGTCACCGCGAACGCCATCGACAGACCTCCGGTCACGGCGCCGCCGAGCATCGTCGCGGGGATGACGCGGAACACGTCGGCGGCTGCGAACGGAATCGCGCCCTCCGAGATGAACGCGGCACCGAGCAGCCACGCCGCCTTGCCGTTCTCGCGCTCGGGCTCGGTGAACAGGCCACGCGCGAGGACGGTGGATGCCAGCGCCATCGCGAGCGGCGGCACCATGCCGGCCGCCATGACCGCCGCCATAATCTGCAGGTAGCGGTCGTCGCCGGCGAGCCCCGCCGACAGACCCGCGGTCGCGAAGCCGTAGGCGACCTTGTTGATCGGGCCACCGAGGTCGAAGCACATCATGAGGCCGAGGATGACACCGAGGATCACGACCCCGGCGCCGGTGAGGCCGCCCAGCCAGTCGCTTAGCGCAGTCATGAGCCACGCGATCGGGCCGCCCAGGACGAGCAGCATCAGGCCGGAGGCGAAGATGGATGCCAACAGCGGAATGATCACGACCGGCATCAGGCCGCGCAGCCACCGCGCCACGTTCAGCTGATTCAGCCACCACGCGGCGAGACCGGCGAGCAGACCGCCGACGATGCCGCCGATGAAGCCCGCGCCCATGAGACCGGCGACGGCACCGGCGACGAAACCGGGGGCGATGCCGGGGCGATCGGCGATGCCGAACGCGATGTAGCCGGCGAGGGCGGGGATCAGGAAGCCCATCGACGTGCTTCCGATGATGAACGCGACCGAACCGAGGTATTGGCCGAGCGGGCCGAGCGGTGAGGTGATGTCGGTCGTGGGCAGGTTCCACAGGGCGTTATTCAGGACGACGTCGCCCGCGTTGTCGGTGACGTTGTAGCCGCCGAGCAGGAACCCGAGGGCGATCAGCAGACCACCGCCGGCGACGAACGGGATCATGTAGCTAACACCGGTCAGCAACGCCCGCTTGACGTTGCCGCCGAGCGAGGTCGGTGCCGCCTGTGAGGTCGAGGCCTCGCCCGCCGACGCGCTGACCCGCGCCGCCGCCGGGTTGCCCACGGCGGCGACCGCTTCGGCGATCAGGTGCGACGGCTCTTCGATGCCCTTCTTGACCGGGACCCGCACGACCGGCTTGCCGGCGAAGCGCTGCTCGCCGCGCACGTCGACGTCGACCGCGAAGATGACGGCGTCGGCGTCATCGATGACCTGCTGCGGCAGCGCCTTGTAGCCCGACGATCCCTGCGGCTCGACGGCGAGGTCGACGCCCGCTTTCTGACCGGCGGCGGTGAGGGCGTCGGCGGCCATGAAGGTGTGCGCGATCCCTGTCGCGCAGGCCGTGACCGCAACGATCCGGGCGGGGCGCCCGTCGACGGTGAGTCCGGCGGCGGGCGCCGGCGCACCCGCCGGGGCGGCTGCCGGCGATGCCGCGGATGCCGGAGCATCCGCCACCGCCTCCTGCACGAGCGCGACGACGTCCTCCGGAGTCGTGGCGCCGCGCAGCCCGGCGGTGAAGTCCTCGCGCATGAAGGCGCGCGCCAGGCGCGAGAGCACAGCGAGATGCTCCTCCGCGGCGGTATCGGGCGCCGCGATCAGGAAGACAAGATCGGCCGGGCCGTCCTCGGCCCCGAAGTCGACGCCGGGCTTGAGTCGGGCGAAGGCGAGCGTCGCCTCGGTCACGGCGCGGCTCTTGGCGTGCGGGATGGCGATGCCGCCGGGCAGGCCCGTCTCGTCGGTCTGCTCGCGCTTCCAGGCGTCGGCGGCGAGAGCGGCCGCGTCGGTCGCGCGACCGGTCGCCGCGACGCGCGCCGCGAGCGCGTCGATGACGGCTCGCTTGTCGGTGCCGATCGGCTCGTCGAGACTGACGAGTGCCGGCGTGATGATCTCAGACACAGTGACCTCCAGTGGTTCTGTCTCGGGTGGTTCGGTGGGAGGGCTTCAGGGGGCGAGGGCGCGGACCGGCACGTCGCCGGGCAGCAGGTCGGCGGGTGTGGGGGCCTGCGTGCCGGGCAGGGCGGCTGCGGCCGATCCGTACCGGATGCCGCTGCGCAGGCATTCCTCGGGCGATGCGCCTGCGGACTCTGCGAGCAGGAAGCCGGCGAGGGAGCTGTCACCGGCGCCCACGGTGCTGCGCACCCGAGTCGGCGGCGGGGTGCCGTGCCAGGCGCCGGATGCCGTGACGAGCACGGCACCGGCGGCACCCAGCGTGACGAAGGCCGCGCCGACCCGCGCCGGGACGAGGTCGGCCGCGGCGACGCGCACCGCGTCGGCAAGGTCGCGGCCGGCGTCGAGCGCGGTACCGGTCAGTTCGGCGAGCTCGTCGTCGTTCGGCTTGATCAGATCGGGGGCGCCGGCCGCCACGACGGCGTGGAGCGCCGCGCCCGAGGTGTCCACCGCGATCCGCGGCGGGTCGCCGGCCGCACGCACGGCGCGGATCACGTCGACGTAGAAGCCGTCCGCAACGCCGGGCGGCAGCGAACCGGCCAGCACCAGCCAGCGCGCGCCGCGCGCGGCCTGGACCGTCGCGGCCACGAGCGCCTCGGCATCCGCCTGCGTGCGCGTCACACCCGGCAGGTTCACCTTCGTCGTCACGCCTCCCCCATCGACGATCGTGAGGTTGGCGCGCGCTGCGCCGGGCAGCGGCACCGGCACGACCGGGACGGCGGCCGAGCGCAGCACGCCCGCGAACGGGTCATCCGCGTCGAGGGGCAGGACGGCGGCGCTGCGCATCCCGGCGCCGACGACGACACGCGTGACGTTGATGCCTTTCCCCCCGGGATCCTCTCGGACCGAGAGCGCCGACTGCACCTCGCCGACGCGCAGCGGCGTCGACAGTGTCACAGTGCGGTCGAGCGAAGGGTTGGCCGTGAGGGTGACGATCATGCGACCCACACCTCCACGTCGGCCGCCTCGAGGCGTTCGGCGAGCTCGCCGCCCGGTGCGGCGTCGGTCGCGAGGATGTCGAGATCGTCGAGACGGGCGAAGGAGATCAGTAGTTCGGCGTCGAACTTGTCGGCGTCAGCCAGCACGACCACGCGCCGCGCCGCCGAGATGATGGCACGCTTGACGGCGGCCTCGTCGGGATCGGGGGTGCTGAGACCGAACGTCGCGGACAATCCGTTGGTGCCGATGAAGGCGAGATCGGGACGGAGGCGCGAGATGGCGTCGACGGTCTGGGCGCCCACGGCGGCCGCCGTCAGGCCGCGCACGCGCCCGCCGATCGCCGTGAGGCCGATGCCCGGAGCACCCGCGAGCAGGTGCGCGATGGTCATCGAGTGGGTGACGACCTCGAGGGGACGGATGCCGGAGGAGCGCTGCACCAGCAGGTGCGCCAATGCGGCGGTCGTCGTTCCGGCGTCGATGTAGATCGACCCGCCGTCGTCGGCGCCGACCGCGTCGAGAGCGCGGGCGGCGATGGCGAGCTTGACGTCGCCACGCTGCTGCGTGCGCTCGGCCAGCGACGTCTCCGCGGTGCTGACCTTCGTTCGGGCCACCGCACCACCGTGCACACGGCGGATGTGACCGCCTGCTTCGAGGTGGTCGAGGTCCCGACGGACGGTTTCGGTGGTCACGCCGAAGCGTCGGGCGAGGTCGACGACGACGACACGACCCTCGGTCGCCACCAGGTGCTCGATCAGCTGCTGCCGCTCCGTCGCGTACATGTTTCCTCCTCGAATACACACACGGTACAACACAAACAAAGACTAAACAAGACTCGGCCGCCGTCACGGCTCCGGGGCTGACCGTTTTGTGGAGCATCTACAAGAGACTCAGCGTCACGCCGGATGAGACTTGGTGTCACCCGGAATCTCCGCCGGTCTTTCCCCCGACGACGGACGCGCGCTGTTACGGTCATCACGCTCTGACGACACACCGACGGCGGCCGCCGGCCGCGCGAGGCGAGGATCCCCCGATGATCCGTCGTCGCCCGGTTCGCCGGGAGCACCCACCACGCCTGCAACGACGCAGGCGCGAGAGACCGGAGTCCTCAATGACGAGAACCGCGACGCACACCCACGGCTGGGGAATGCGCATCACCGCCATCGTGCTCGGCGTCCTGCTGGCCGCGATGACGACCATGTATCTGCTGACGGCGGCGAAACTGTCCGACGGTGCCGCGCAGGTGGATGCCGGCGCAGCCCAGGCCTCAGACGGATCGCAGGACCTCGCCGACGGCGCGGTCTCGCTCGCCGACGCCGCGGCGGACCTGTCGGCCGGTGCGGAGAAACTGGATGCCGGGGCCACTTCCGCCGCGACAGGTGCGACGACCCTGTCCGACGGCGCCACGAACGCCGCCACGGGCGCGCAGGCGCTGTCCGCCGGGGCCGGCACGCTCGCCGCCGGGGCAGCGGCCGCATCGACCGGCGCGGCGAAGGTCCGTGACGGCGCGGCATCTGCGGCGGCCGGCGCGGCGCGCCTGTCGGCCGGCGCCGCCGCTGCCGCAGGCGGGGCGCGTGATCTCGCGGCCGGCGCGACGACGGCAGCCGAGGGCGGGGCTGCCCTGGCCACCGGCGCGGCGACACTCGCACAGGGCGTCGTCGGGGCCGACCAGTACTCGCGCGCGGTCCTGGCCGCACTGAGCGAGAAGATCACCCCGCAGGTCGGCGCGCTCGCCCAGGCGTCGACGCAGGTGAGCGGCAACGCCGACAGCGCGACGTTGCACCTGGCAACTCTCGCCGCGCTCCTCGCGGCCGCCGAGGCCGATCCCGCATCGGCGGACTGGGCGACGATCTCGGCGCTGACGACGGGACTCCAGCAGGAGGTCGGGGCGATGTCCGCGCACGCCAAGGCCGCACCCGGCCTCGCCGCCGGAGTCTTGGCCGCGCAGGGCGGCGTCAGCAACATCATCAACGGTGACGCCGCGCACCACTGGCCGGGCACCGTCGCCCTCGCGAACCAGGACAAGGGCGCGCCCTTCCTGGCCGCGAAGGCGCAGGAGCTCTCGGCGGGACTGGTCGCCCTGAAGGACGGCGCCGCCCGCCTTGCGGCCGGCACCGGTGAGCTCTCGGCAGGCGCGGGTGCGCTCGCGGGCGGCACCCAGACGCTGTCGACGGGGGCGCTTGCACTGAGCTCGGGCGCACAGAACCTGGCCACCGGGGCGGGCAACCTGTCGGCGGGGGCGACGTCGCTCGCCGACGGCACGCAGCGCCTCTCCCAGGGCGCGGGTTCGCTCGCCACCGGATTGAACGACCTCTCGGCGGGCGCGACCACGCTCTTCGACGGCTCGGTGAAGCTCGCCGAGGGATCGGGCGCGCTCTCTGCCGGGGCCACGAGTCTCGCCGACGGGAACGCCCGGATCGCCGACGGCACCGGTCAGCTCGCGACCGGCACGTCGGGACTTGCGCCGACGCTGCTGCCGTGGCTGTTCGGCGTGGCGATCGCCGGCCTGATCGCGATCGCCGCGTGGGTGGCGCACCGCCTCGTCCACCGCACCCGGGAGCGTGAGCTGGCGCTCGCGTAAGCGACTCACACACAGAAGAGGGTCCCCGCCGCGATGGCGGGGACCCTCACGTGTACCGGAGGCTTACGCCTCGCTCATCACGTTCACTTCCTGCTGGCCGCGGGCGGCGAGGGCTGCCGCACGCGCGGCGATGCGGCGCTCCTGCTCGATCTGGCCGGCATCCAGGGTCTCCTGGTCGACGGGGTAGCTCTCGACCTTGTTCACGCCGTTGTACTTGGCGATGTAGGCGTCGAGCTCGGGGCCCGACTCCCACGACGTGATGAGGCAGTAGCGCGGCTCGGTGCCGTAGTGGGCGGCGGCGTGCCACAGGCGCTGCGTGTCCACGATGAGCTGAGCGCCGGCGGGCAGCGCGATCCGTGTCTCCTGGCTCGGGTCGGTCCGGTTCTCGCGCAGGACGAAGTAGCTCGTCTTGTCGTCGGTGAGGTTGAAGAACCCGCGGACGACCCAGCCGGTGCCGTCGGGGTTCAGGCGGTTGTTGTCGTCCTGGTGGAGGTTGTAGAGGCAGTCCGCGTAGGTGTTCGGCTGCAGCTCGATGATGCGGCAGCGACCGACGTTGGCGCCCGGCTCCTTCGCGCGCTCGGTGAGCGTCGGCGCGATCGCGGTCTGCGAGTCGATCCAGACGCCGCCCTTGTCGGTGCGGGGCGGCTTGTGGTTCCAGAAGCCGTTGCACTCGATCTCACCCTTGGCCGACGCCAGCGGTGCGAAGCGGGTGTCGCCGGAGCTCTTCCAGTCGACGTACTCGACGTCGAGCCATTCCTTGGGATCGATCTCCTTGCCGTACGGATCGAGGACGACGTAGCCGGTCTCCTCGAGTGCGGCGCTCTTGATGTATGCCATGACGGATCATGCCCTTTCTGTCGGACAAGCGAAGTTTTTACAGGCCCGACTTAGGCAAGCCTACCTAGCCGCGGCGGGTGCGACAGTAGACTCGATCGGGGTTTCCGAGGAGTGATTCGCACCAAAATGAGCAACGCCACGACCGTCCCCGCCGCCAACGTCGCGGCCGTCGCCGTCAACACGATCGGGTGGCTCTCGGCATCCGACACCACCATCGTCGTCCCGGTGTATCAGCGCCAGTACCGGTGGGACATCGGCGGCTGCGAGCAGCTTCTGGGCGACATCCGCGCCGTCGCCGGCGCCGATTCGGCGGACACGCACTTCATCGGCTCCATCCTGTCCACGGCGGGTGGGGAGGATGCCGAGGACGCGCACCTCGTGCTGATCGACGGTCAGCAGCGGATCACGACCCTGATGCTCCTGATCGCGGCGCTGCACCACACTCTGCGCGATGACGACCCGCGGCTCGCCGCGGAGCTGGAGCGGGTGCTCGTGCGCACCGACGACCCGACACGCACGAAGCTGCGCCCGCACCGCGCCTGGGCCGACGTGTTCGAGAGCGTCGTCCTCGACCGACGCGCCGAGGGCGAAGAGGAGCGGGTGTCGCGGTTCGACGACAACTACGCCTTCTTCCGCAGCCAGATCCGCCCCGATGAGGCGGCCGCCATCTGGCGGGGTCTGCAGAAGCTCGAGCACGTGTCGATCACGCTCGGCGCCGAGGCCAACGCGCAGCAGATCTTCGAGAGCCTCAACTCCACCGGCGAGCCGCTGCGCGATCACGAACTGATCCACAACTACGTCCTCATGGGTCTCACGCACGCCGAGCAGACCGAGATCGAGCGCGACTACTGGCTGCCGATCGAGCACGCCACCGGGGAACAGATCGGCTCGTTCTGGCGGCATTACCTCGTGATGCTGACGGGGCGGGAGGTCTCGGTCACCGGTGGCCGCGGCGTCTACGACGCTTTCCGGCACGAGTTCCCGCGCCTCGACGTCGCGACGCTCCGTCAGCGCGCGGCGCAGTGGCGCGAGTTCGCCGAGATCTACCGGCTGCTGCTGGAGCCGGCCGAGTCGCCCGATGCCGCGGTCGGCGCACAGTTCGCGTCCCTCGGCACCTTCGGCCGGGGCGTCTACCCGCTCGTGCTCCGGCTGTACCGCGACCACATCCACGGCGAGCTCGCGCACGACGAGCTCATCGCGAGTCTCGAGCAGCTGCAATCGCTGTTGCTGCGGCGCACGATCGTCGGCGTCACCACCGATCGCCTCGTAGCCCGGCTGTGTCGCGCGGCGCAGCTCGGCCGCGACGAGCTCGTGCACGCGATCGCGCGCATCACGCCGTCCGACGAGCGCACGCGGGTGGGCCTGAAATACAGCGCGCTCCCCCACGCGCGCTACGTGCTCGGCCGGATGTCGGGCGTCGGCGCGGAGGCGGGGTGGGACCTCGAGCACATCGCGCCGACGGCTCCCGGCGACGACTGGTCGCCCGACGGCATCCGTCGCTGGGCGGAGCTCTCCGACGACGAGCAGAACAGCTTCCGCGCGCTCGCGCCGACCCTCGGCAACCTCGCGCTCCTGGAGGAGTCGCTGTTCGAGCGCGCGTTCGATGCTGCCTACCCGGCAAAGCGCGCCGTCTACGGCGACAGTGCGCTGGCGTTGACGCGCGAAGTGGCGGATGCCGAGGTGTGGAGCACCGCGGCGATCGCCCGTCGCACCGAGCAGCTGACCGAGCGCTTCCTGCAGGTGTGGCGCCGCCCCGCGGTGGTCAGCATCGACGACGACAACCTCACGCCGATCCTCGACGCGAAGCAGCGCCGTGGCTGGCCTCGCGGGTGGGAGCGGGAGTTCGACTACGTCGAGTTCCGGGGCGAGCACTGGGAAGTGAAGGACATCCGGTATCTGTTCCACCGGATCTTCCAGCGCCTGTGGGCGGAGTCCCCCGCGTCGCGGCAGAGCGTCATGGATTTCAGCGCGCGCCGCGGCGGCCCGGTGTATCCCGCGATGGCATGGAACGGGCAGTGGGACCGCCTGTCCGCCGACGAGGACAGCCCGTTCCTCTACATGGGCTGGGACTCGCGCTACATGCTCTCGGCCGTCCAGGGCGTTCTCGAGGAGGCCGGCTGGGCGAGCGAGGTGTTCGTCAAGTACTCCTACATCGGCGACGCGATGCGCTGACGCATCACCGCGCCAACGACAAAACCCCCGGTTCTCCGGGGGTTTGCGTCTTGCTGGGGTACCTGGACTCGAACCAAGAACAACTGAGAGCCGCTTGGCCTGTCCGAGCGAAGCCCCGAATCGGTGGAGTTCCCCGTAATTTCAGGGATCTCATGGGGTTGACTCTACCGCGGGCTACCGACAGCTACGCAGTGATTCGTGCTGATTCGCGCCTCTCGGGAGGGTTTCTGGTCACCAATCTGGTCACCGGTTCTCGACGTCATCGAGCCGCTGGACGGGCACGAATGCGGCGAGCGGTTGGGGATCTCTGGTGAGGTCGTACTGACGCAGCAAGGCGATGTATCGGCGCTTGTCGATGTCCCAGTCGTACGTCTCTGCGATCGCCTCCGCGTCTTGCGCAGCGAGGAACACCAGGTCGGCGAGCAGGCGCGTCGTTCGCCCGTTCCCATCGACGAAGCCGTGGATGCGGACGGTCTCGGCATGCACGGCGATGCCGAGTTCGCGCGCGGTCCAGTCGTCGGTGTGCTCCCACCGGTACCGGATGTTGTCGAGCGATCCGCGGAGCTCGACGGCGATGTGCTCGGGTTCGACGCCGATGTTGAGATCACGCCTTCGGTACCGACCTGCCCACGTCCACAGGTCTCCGTAGAGCTTCTGATGGAGGTCACGGAGGAACGCGTCCGTGAGGATATCGGCGAGCACGAGTCGCCCGTCGGCGATGTCGTCGAGCAACGCGATGCTGACCTCATCGTTGATCGCCTGCTCGGCCTCGTAGAGGTCGATCTTCTTCGGCTCATCGCCGAAGATCTCACGAGCCTGTGGGGTGAGGGCGTCTGCTTCTTCCGGGCCCAACGGCGTTTCGCCGTAGCCGGGCTCAACACCCATCAAACGCGCTGCTTGCGCGCGGCGAGGAAGCGCTCGACCCGTTCAGAGCGAGTGACACCGACCGGCACCGACCTGTTCTCCAACGCAGCCGACGCCCGCGTCGAACGCAGAGCGGCACGATGAAGCGCCTCACGAGTGACGTCCTTGCGCTTCATATGCTCACCTCCGGGAGAACAAGATCGACTTCATTCTATCGTGCCGACTCCCATCTGGTGGGGCACGGTGCACGCCCCGCCCCCAGGCACTTCTCTGACGAGCAGTGGGGCGGAAGCCGACGTACTCCGCGAGAATTGTTCACGATGGCGCGTCCCGACGTGATGTGCCCGTGACGGGAGAAGGAAGATGGCATCCGAGAAGTTCGAGGCACCGGATCTTCAGAAGTTCATCGCCTCGCTGCGGTCCGACGCTGATGACCTGGACGACCTCTGGCGGCGTCCCGAACCACAGCTTCTCCCTGTCCCCTCGGCGGTGCGGGGTTTCCGCATCCGCATCGATCTGCAGCGCACGAAGCCGCCGGTGTGGCGACGTGTCGAGGTGCCTGGCGATATCCTCCTCCCGCGGTTGCACGAGGTGATCCAGGCGGCGATGGGATGGGCCGACAGCCACCTGCACCGCTTCCGCACGAGCAATGACCGCAACGCTCCCGAGTTCCTCACGCAGTTCGACCTTGACGAGGGCGGAGAGGGGGTGCTCGAAGACGACGTACGTCTCGATCAGGTCATCGCCGACGAGGGTGATCGGCTCTGGTACGACTACGACTTCGGCGACGACTGGAAGCACCTCCTGCGCGTCGAGAAGGTGCTCGACACCCCTCGTCCGGCGCCGGTGTGCGTCGGTGGGAAGCTTGCCTGTCCGCCAGAGGACTGCGGCGGCGTCTGGGGCTACACCGAGCTCGCCGATTGGGTGCGCAGCGACTACGACGACGCGCTCCGCCCCGAGGTGTTCGACAGCACGGAGGAAGGACGCGCCTGGCTGCCCGACGGCTGGCATCCCGATGCCTTCGACATCGATGGGACGAACGAGCTGATCGCCGCGGTCACCGCGGAGCCGATCCCGGTCGTCGAGGAACTCGAGTCGCTGCTCGAACTCGCACGCAACCGCGGCGCGCGCGGCCTGCGCGACGCGCTCGCGCATCCATCCGCTTCCGGTGCCACTGATGTCAGCACCGACGAGGCTGCCGATCTCACCGAGCCGTTCCGTGTCCTCCTCGAGGTCGTCGGAGATGGCGTGGCGCTCACCAGCGCCGGGTATCTGAAGCCCGCCGCCGTCGAGCAGATCGCACACCGCACGGGCATCACCGAATGGTGGATCGGCAAGGCCAACCGCGAGGACCTCACCTGGCCCATCTGGGAACTCCGCGCCACGGCGCGAGCACTGGGACTCGTGTCGGTGCGCAAGGGACGCATCGCTCCGACTCAGGCCATCGCCAAACGCCGAGACGACCCGCAGGCGATCCTGCGACACATCACCGGCCGGTTCCCGCTCGGAACAACCCCCGCAGAGCGGCACGCCGGATGGATGGCGCTCGCCGTCGTCGCCAACGAGACACCCGCGGAACTGTGGGAAGCGAGCATCAGCGAGCTCCTCTTCGACCTCGGCTGGCGCGACCGTGAGGACCCCTACCGTGCTCCCTCCCCCGACAGCCTCACGCTCGATACACTCAACCTGCTCGCGGGCACGATCCGCGCGAGCTGGAGGCCCAAGGGCGTGAACGCCGCCGTCGCAGCCATCGCCCGGGGCGTCATACGGGCTTGACCGTGTGGTCACCGGATCGGCTGCGGCTGAGCCCGACGAAAGCCGTCACAGGTCGGTCGTACCTGTAGTGGATTCTGTCGGCTCGGACGGCGTGACGGGTGCCGTGCGCCAGCTCCGTTCGGCGGGGCTCCAGATGGCTTTGCCGTCGAGCGCGTCCAGCACCGGGTCGACGAAGACAGCAGCGGCAGCAACGGCGTCGGAGAACCGCTCGGGCAGATTCGCGCCCGCCTCGCCAAGCCCCTTCCGGTAAGCGACATAGGTCGAGTTGCGCAGCACTGCGAGCCCCTCGGCGGCTTGCGCCAGAGGGATCAACGTGGTCCCGCGGAACCCTGCGGTGGCCGTGAGCGCTTCGCGCAGTGCTCCGCACTGAAGAGCCTGTGTGCCGGTCAAGAGGTGGATGTCCGCGAAGTCACGCACGCGCGTGTTCGCTCGTCCCAGTTCGATCGCGGTGACGAGTTTCTCTGCGAGTACCGTCTCGATCGGGTAGCCCAGGATGCAGATCGGCGGAGCGTCCGGCCGCAGCGATGGCAGCTCAACTGTTCGCGGGGCCGGAGTGACGGGGTCGCCGAAGTTGATGTCGAGCCGCAGCTTGACCTGCGCTGTTGCGAGCTGTGCCGTCATCGTCACCCGCACGCCGGAATACAGCGCGTCGTCACGAATCACCGCAGTGGTGACTGTGTCGGACAGGAACTCCACGCCGTCGTCTGGGTCTTCGATCGCGGCGATCTCGGCCACACGACGGGCCACGGTCTCTTGATCAGAGGCCATATTACGAGCGAGGGCGTCAGCGTCGACCGTGGGACGGCGGGTGCCGAACGAAGCCAGCAACATCCCGCCCTTCAGGATGAAGTCCTCGGCGTACGGTGAGCGCGACATCCGCGACAGCCATCGCTCGACGATGTACATCGTGAGCAGTTCCTGCGTGCCGCGCTTCTGGCGGCGAGCCTGGTTCTGCAGGTCGAGGTATGCGCGCCCTGCGGCGCTCTCTCGCGTGGGGCGACTCATCGGGCACTCGCAACATCGAGCGCAGCACGCATCGGCCCAAACGTCCCCAGCGCCTCCGCGTACTCCAACAGCAATGCCGGTTTCGAATTCGGCGCTGCCAGGTATCGGTAAAGCGCGGCGTGCGCGATCGGCTCGCCAAGGCGCTTCCGAAATCTCATGAGATCCACCACCGTCCTCGCCGCATCGTAGATGCGCACTGGCTCTCCCGGCCCCGCCTCGAACGACGTCAGCCCCAGTTCGAAAGAGGCCTCGTCGAAGCGGAACACCATCACCGGAGGATAGGTGATTACCGGCGTATGCGACCGCTTGGGAACCGCGATCTGCACCAACGCCGGCATCTCGTCCGTCAGGTCATGGATCGCTGCCGCCGAGATACAGCACACGATCGCGCGAGGAGCGCGGTGCGCCACTGCGATCATGTCGGGGTACGACGCCGGGGGCGCGTCTGCTCGACGGAAGACCCCGCGCGAGAGTTCGATGACCTGCCCGCCATCTCGCCAGGCATACAGATCTCGCGGATGCACACCGTGCGCCCGCGAGGTCTCCGTCGTGAACGTCGACGGGAGCGACTCATCCAACTCCTTCACGGATACAATCCTTGCACAGACCACTCAACTATGTAGGGTTTTTATCCATCTCGGGTCACGCGTTCTTCTCGTTCTGGTCAACGGCTCCCGAGTCAACCCCCTCGAGTGTCGATGTCCTGCGCTCCGATCAGCTCGCGTCGCAGCACTTGAACGACGAAGGCTTGCCACCGATCGGGCGGCATCCGATCCCGCATGTCCTCCGTCGCCCGCCGAACGGTCGTCGCCGGGACACCCTCGTAGCGAGTGAAATCCTCGTCGGGCAGGGTCAGGACGGTTCCCCAGTTCCGTCCACTCCGGCGGCGTGTGCCCACACGCACCTTCGGCGGGTTGAACTGTCCGAGCCAGGGCAGTTCGAGCATAGACTCACGGTGCAGGAAAGCCCTTCTCAGCAAGTGCCACGGCAATCGCCGGCTCGGCGAACGAGGTCGGACGATCACGACGCCGTTGCGGGGGCAACCTCCACAGATCCTGCCGGCACCCGCTATGGCTTCTCGTCGTCAGTATGGCACCACAATCAGTGCGCTATTGCCCCTCCGTCTGAAACCAGATCCCTCGGAAGCACGGTGACCCACGAGTGGGATGCAATCCCACGCCGAGCCTCAGACCAGATCGAGCTCGCTGTAGAGGTGCTCGCCGGGAAAGATGTCGCGACTGCTCAGCGCCGCCAACTCTCTATAGATCGCCTCGTGCTTGACCGTCTTCTGGACCTTGACCAGGTGCCGCGCCACTTCAACGAAACTGCTACTCGTCACGCCGTGCTTGGCGGCCAGGAAGTGGGCGTCGGCATCGTTCGCGATCACCTCAGCAGTGGTGCTCTTCGCCCAGAAGACCGACTCCGCCTCACCGTCGTTCTTCAATGGATGCAAGCTGGTGCCCGGCGGGAGCGTGGCCAAAGCACGAGTTTGCAGCTCCGTCTTCATCGCCCCCAAGAGAACGGGCTCGGGAGTCGGGACTACCTCGGCAGCCGCGATCAGCTGCTTGTAGCGTCCTTGCACTACGCGTGCTGCCTGCTTCACCCCACGCTTTCGGTGCGGACCCACCGGGGGCAAGACCAGGTTCGCGTTGTGTGCAACCTCCGCGACGACGGCACCAACGACCTTCGACCGCGGCAGGAAGTGCACGTCGAAAAGATCGGCGAGAACTTGCGACCCACCGAGGCAGAAGAGTGGGCCGGAGTCGAGGTAGTGGTCACCAATCTGAGCGCGCTGCGGTGCGGTCATTGCGACGCCCATCTCAGGTCCAGGACCGAGTTCACAACGTCTCCGACGTCGACACCCTCCCGTACGAGCCGCTGCAGCTCCCTGAGAACTTGCTTCGGTTTGACATCTTGTTGGCAGCTCACCAGCCGCCGCGCGATATCGGCGAAGGACTCGTGCGCGACGAAACGAGCAGCTGCGACGTGGCGCGCGCCGTCGTCGTTCGATACGAATCGGAGCGAGCGCACCGCGGCCTCGTGAATGGAGTACGTTTCCCCAGCATGCTCATTCGCGCGCACTGTCCGCCCAGGACGCTTCCTAGCCGCATGATCTTCGAGATCCTGGCGAATCGCCGAGATCGTCGCCGGCTCGGGCACGGGCGTCGGGATTGCGGTGGAAAGCAACGTCTTGCCGTACCTGGCCACGGCACCTGCGCCAGCACGCTTCACACCGCCGATCCGGTGAGGATCGCCCGGGGCCACGTGGGCAGACGACCAACCACGAACTTCGTCGGCAACCACGGCGACAACTGCGCCTTGACCGGCGAGGTGGACGTCATACAACTCGGCCATCACCTCTGACCCACCGAGACAAAGCACGGGACCGGTGTCCAGCAGGTGAGGTCCGATGGCGCGGCTACTCACCGCCGTCTTCCACGACGTCAGCACGATCGTCGATGACGATCAGCTTTGCGAGCGAATCCTCTGCGTCGATGGAAGTCGTTGCGAGCCATGGGTCATCGGCGTATGACGGCCAGCCGTCGGGCTGGAGTCTCACCGCCTCCGTGATCTCGAGCGGCTCATCGACCACGTTGTAGTCGGCGTCGATCTGGAACACGGGGTGCCGCAGTCCGAGGGCATCGAGATCCGTGCCGTGGAGCGCGCCGAGCGCGCGCGCAATGTCATCCGCGCCCCGCCCCTCGGCAGTTTGAAGGGCGAGCTGCTTCACGGCTGCGATCCCAGCGCGCCACCACCTCCGACCGGCAAAGGCTGCGAGCTGGCCGGTGTACTTGGCCTGCTTGAGGGCAGCAGCGGCGTCGCTGTCCCCACCGAGCAGAACATCGAGGGCGCTCGGCTTCAGCCCGAGGTAACTCGCCGCTCGACGATCGTCGACGAGGAACGTTGGGAACGGCAGGATGCGCTGGATGAACCACGATAGCCAGCGACGTCCTGCCGACGTTGCCGCGAGCACGGTCCACGGAGGTCGACACAGTTCGATCTGAGCGATCGCGTCTTCTCGCCACGGCTGTTCGCCGAGGGCAAGCCACTGCAGTTGAGCCGTCGGGTCAGTTGGGTTGCCCCACTCGGTCGGAAGCGCCTTGGTCGCGACCGCCAGCGCCGCGAAGCGCGCTAGCGTCTCGGCGTCGACTTGCGCTTTCTCTGCAACCCACTCGAGGTCATGACGGCTGGCCACAGTCATTGGCCGGATGAACGCCGGAGTTCCTTCTGCGAGGACCGCGAGGTGACCAGTGCGCAGCACCAGCGCAGTGTTCCGAGGAGTGGGCGCCGTCTCAGGACTCGGTCCGCGTCCGTCCAGTGCAGAACGCAGTACAGCGGCAAGGGCAACGCCATCCCGGACGAACAGCCCGATGCTGTCCTTCACAGCCTCGCGCGCGGTCCAGTTCTCAATGAACTCGTCGATCAAGACCAAGCTCGCGTGGTTCAGATCTTCGGCCGTTAGGTCGTCCGGAAGAACATGCTTCGCTTCGACGCCGTACGCATTGAGCGCGAGCGCGAACGCCTCCTGCTGCGGATCGTCGTCCACCAGCAGGACGAACGGCTGCTCCGTCATTGCGCTTTGCCCTTCTTCGGGAGAACCACTTTGATCGACGTACCAGGACCGTGCGTTGGCTCGATGAATCGGACATCACCGCGATAATCGTCCGTCAACGCCCGGACGATGGGTAGGCCAAGTCCTAGGCCCTGGCCGAGCACGTCGTCAACGACCGTCGTTGTGCTCTCGAAGGGGAGGAACCAACGTTCGGCCTCGTCAAGGTCGACGGCCGCACCGTCGTTACTGATGATGACCTCGAGTGCGTTGCCCAGATCCTGCCCGTCGATCCAGATGTTGCCCCCCTCGGCTGCATTCTTTACTGCGTTGGTGAGCAGGTTCGTGAGCATGATCATCACCTCAGCCGGAAACATCGGTGCCGTCCGAAGATCGGAACCGACCTCGACTCTGACGGTGATCCCCTTTGCTGAGATTGGGCCCGCGAGGAATCGGAGCACCGACTCCACGCGTTCATGGACCTTGACCTGCGACCGGCGTCTACGCGGGTCCGCGCTGAGGACATCGGTCAGATAGGAGCTTTGGCGGGCAAGCGTGTGAGCGAGCTCGTCAGCCGTGCGCAGCGTGACCTGCAGCGTGTTCCGTTGCGCGGGCTCTATGACTCTGTCCAGGAGGCCGCGGAGCAGTTCCCGGATGGTCGTTGCCGACGCAAGCATGCCGTTGATGTCATGTACGAACGCACCGAGTTGGAGCCCTACACCGGCGAGGATGCGCAACTCCGGCTGGTAACTCTGTACCGCCTGCAACGCGCCGCGCGCAGCGTTGAAGCCCGCAGCGAGCTGCTGCGTACGCTCGTCAAGCGGCTCCGCGCCTTCGACCCCTTGCCGCGCAGCCACCTTTGCGGCCGCTTCGGCAGCAGCGGCGATCTTGCGATCGTCTTCTTCAGTCGGTCCATGCGGTGCGAGAACGTCGAAGGGCGTCCGACCCGCGGGGTCAAAGACGGGCTCGGTCGGGGCCGTGGGTCGGGGATGCTCAGAAGTCTCCTCACCCGGCTCAACAGGAGTAATCGCATCGAGTCGCTCCCGCTGATTGAAGACCGACCGCCGAACCCGAACACTCAGCCGGACACCGTCCTGCACGATCTCCCGAATCGCCCTGAAGGTCGGTCCGGGGACGAATCCTTCGCGGTTGATCAAACTCTCCAGGCCGGGCGCACCCACCGTGGTGAGGAACACAGCGCCGAAGTAGCCGTTGCTCGGGATGGCGTTGAGCGCTTCTCGCTTGTCCACGTCCAGGTCGTCGCTCGCCGACTCATCCAGTTCGATCGTGTAGAAGCGCGGTCCGGACCGGTACTCGCGATCGATCTCTAGCCAATCGTCGCCGTACTCAGCGTACGGAAGTACGCGGAATCCCTCAAGGTAGACACGGATCCCACTCGTTGATCGAACGAATCCCTTGAGCGGCCCCCGCCGGCTGCTCGCACCCGGCATCATGTAGAACCGGGCCTGGAAGCGCAGCGCAGGATCAGCCTGCGCTTCGAACGAGTACGCCCGCGCCAAGGGCTCGGAACGCGCATAGGTCGTCGTAGGAGAGATGCGGTATCTGGTCCGGCCGCCGGAAACATCGATCTCGATGCACCATTGGAAGTCCTCTGCCGCCTTCGCCCAGAAGTCGTCGCCGGGCGCAAGCTCACCCGAGAGTTCCAGTTCGAAACCCGGGTCGTCCTCCGCGGTACCTCGCACCGTGGGCCTGCCAATGAGCGACTCACCAGCGATCGCAAGTGACTCGGAGTCCGAGCCGAGCAAGAGCGTCGGCGGTTGCGCCGACTGCATCTCATCGACGAATTTGCCGATCTCCGAGCTAGTCCAGGTTCGCTTCAGCGATCGCATGGACAGCACCGTTCCGGCAGGCGTTCCCGGTGAAGCCGGAAGGTCAGTAACCGAGAGACCCTCTTTCAGGTCGTTGAGGGTCTGCTGCTTGTCGATAGCGTCCCAGTCGATCCGGGCTTCGACACCAGGCTCATCGCCGCCGACGACCGCATGGTCCGGCACGCTCCGGACCTCCAACACCTTAGCGAGCTTCTGGCTGGCGAGCCGGCCGATGCCCTTCTGCCCGGTATAAGCACGCTTGTACTTGGGCGAGAGCCGCTCGCCCTCCTCCTTGTCTCGCCCGGCGATTCGCAAGAACGCCGATCGAAAACGAGCTGCCGTCATCCCGTTGCCGTTGTCCTCGACGGTCAGCACGGCGTCGTCCGGGTGCGCGAGGTTCTGTGCGTCGATCCGGACGACCGTCGCGTCGGCGTCGTAGCCGTTCTTGACGAGTTCAAGGATCGCGGTGCTATCCCGGCCCACAAGGAGATCGCCGAGTTCGCGCAACAGGTGAGTGTCGACGATGAAGCCTTCCTGACTCACTTCGACCTCCCTCCGCCTACGACGAGCCCGGTCAAGCCTAGGCGGACGGGCGCGGTCGACAGGGTCGGGAGGTTCACCGTGAGCTCCCCGATCGTCTTCGGGCTCAGACGATGAAGGCCGTTTGCTTCCACAGATGCGCTCGATCTCAGGGTCGCCTGGCCCTCCGTGCTGCGAAGCCAATCGAGCAGCGTAGTGCGCTCCGCTGTTGTCGCGTCTGCGGTCCAGTACAGCCCGAACAGGTTGTTGGTGATCGCCAGCCCGGTCGGGTTCTCAAGCACGTGAAAGACGTCGCGAGCGAGCGCCGAGATGATCACGTCGGGGATCTTCAGTTCGTCCGACAGATCGAACCAGCGTGCGCGCTTCGAGCAAAGGTGCAGTTTATGAAACCCCTCGTCCTCGCCCGCACTGATCCACGCGTCCACACCTTCGTCAGTGCCCCGGTCGTACCCTTCCAAGGCCAAGAGTTCTGCCGTCTCGAGGGTCGGCAGCGTGCTGTCACTACCAGGACGCAGGCGCCGCGCAAGCGGCCGACGAAACTCGGCCGGAATGTGCAGCTCATCCCAGGCCCTCGTCGTCTTCACAAAGAACGGATTCGCGCCCGTCGCCGTTCCACGGGTCACTCTGCCGAGGTCCCCGAAGGCTCTACCCCGACCTTGCTGCCGTGCGACAGTGAGGCGCGCTCTGCCCGGCGCGGCGAATGCCGCCTCGCCGTCCGAGCGGCTCAGAGTCAACCGCTCGGAACCGGACCAGTCGGATACCTCGATCGGCTGAGCCGTTGGAACCTCCGGACCGACCTCGACCAAGACAGCATCGACAATCGCCTCATGAAACCGCCACGAGTCAGCGAGCCGCAGAGATACTTGACGCTGCGTCAGAGCCCTCAGACGGCCTCGCAGCTTTCTCCCGTAGTCGGCGCGCATCCAGCCCGCTGGAATGATCATCGCGAGTGAATCCTCGGCCCGGAGTTTCGCGAGGGTCATAGCGAGGAACAGCGTCGAGAGGTTGGCTCGCGCGCCGACGAGCCCGCCCGCGGCCTGCAGAAGGTCGAGACGCACCACCGGATCAAGCAACTGCCAGCGGGTGTAAGGAGGGTTTCCAAGATAGAGCGTGGGGGCGCTTGGCTGGTTGGAGTCAAGCCAGCGTCGATAGTCCGCGAGGACCAGCTCGACGTTCCACACGGGGGGTTTTCCTACGGCAACGGCCTGGAGACCCAGAGTTAGCGGATTGATATCGATCGCTTGAATACGGGCGGCTGGCCACTTTGCATGAGCAATCTCCGAGAAGATCCCAACGCCGGCACCCACGTCGACAACTGCTGAAGGTGCTTCATGGCGGGCAGCGAACCCATCCACGATGGCCTGCGCGTACTCGCGCGGAGTGAAGAAGGTGCCGAGCGGGCGACGCTTAGCTGGAGACACGATGGCCGCATAGAGGTCCGCGAGGTGGACGACCGCGTCCGCCGCGATCAGAGTATCGAGTGCCGCGAGTACAGCCCCCGGAACGTCGACTGCACCGTCGGGGGTCAATGCCGCGACGAGTGCAGCGGGCGCATCGCCAACTAGGCGCGCGCGCAGCAGAGCTCCGAGCCGAGCAAGCTGCCTCAACTCAGAGTCGCTGATTCCAGCGATCGGTCCGAGCGCAGGTGAGTCCGAAGTCACATCGCGAACCCACGCGAGAACCTCGGACAGCGCCGCTTCGGAGTCAGCCATACTCAACTCTCCACCGCGACAACCGTGGCGTGTCGGGTGACCCGCCGAAACTTGAACTGGACACTACCGTCGGCTCCCGACATGAGGTCCGCCCACGACCTCACAGCCCACCCTCCCCGCGGATGTAGGTCACGCCGAACGCGACGACCTGTCGGAACTCCTGGCGGCGGGCAGCCAGGTCGTACTGGCTGCCTGAGCCCTTCTGGAAGATGTCTAGGCCGCGGCCGAGGAGGATCGTCCAGCCGTTGTCGGCGCGAATCGAACGGTCGTGGATCGTCTCGTCCCAGGTGACCGTGAAGCTGATCCCGGCGGCGGCCGCACTGTCCTGGATGTCCTTCAGCATCAGCAAGTGTGCCTGTTCGTACTGCCCTGTCTCGGCCTTGGTCACGAGCGTGACGCCGATCTCGTCGGCGACGTCCTTCGCTGACGCCAGCAAGGCGAGCAGGTCGACGAGGTTCCGCCCCTGGTGCGGTAGCCGAATGTACGGGTCGATGATCGTGATCTCCGACGCGCCGCGCAGGTACGGCAGCAGGAGGGTCTCGTAGGAGATGCCGCGCTGGTTCTCCTGAAACTCGCGGTGCCCTTCGAGCAGTGCAGGCTCAACTACAACCGGCACTTCCGGCGCCATCGCCACTGGCGCACCGACCTCGGTGGTCGCGGCGCCCGGGGTGGCGTCCGCCTCCGGCTCCTCGGGGGCCACGGCCGCCCGCTGGTTGTAGTACGTGGGGTATTCCTGCTCCTCGAGTGTCGTTACCGGCGACCAGGTTCCGGCCTTGTCGGTGAACCCGAACTTGACGTCGGCCATCGTCGCGTCGATGCGCAGGATCTGATCTTTGACTCGTTTCCTGCCTTCGATGGCGAATCGGAGGACCTCCTCGATCTCCGCCCGAGTCGCTTCGCCGTGGGGGTAGAGCAGTTTCATCAGCCCGGAGAAGGTCTTGTGGATGCCGTCGCGGTCGCGTGTGGAAATGTCGGGCGACAGGGTGAAGTGCTGCTGGTACCGGTCGGAGTAGTCGGCGGTGCGCATCGACTTGAGCACTTCGGCGATGTAGTCGACGACGAATCCGTAGCCTTCGGAAAACATCTCGCTGCGGATGGTGTCGACCTCCCATCCGGGGATGTAGTGGTGCAGCCGGTCGAGGTAGGCGGAGTCGTGGTAGCTCTCGGGCAGCTCATCGAACAGGTCGGAATGCTTGAGCATGTACGGCACGGTGTGCGAGGTGTTGCCGACGAACACCATGGACGCCTCGGCACCGAGGGTCTCGACCCCGCGGGAGAAGGACTTGTTCGCCATGTAGTTCTTCATGATGTCGACCAGCGCCTTGTCCGCACGCTTCTTCTTGCCCGCAAACTCGTCGAAGGCGACGACATCCCAGTAGCCGACCAGGCCTATGCGGCCGTTCGAGTTGTTGACGAACAGCTTCGGGACAGTGACCTCTCCGCCGGAGATGAGCATGCCGTGCGGCGAGAACTCCGAGAAGATGTGCGACTTTCCGGTGCCCTTCGGCCCCAGCTCGACGAGGTTGTAGTTGCGCTCGACGAACGGGATCAGACGCACGAGCTGGATCAGCTTCGCGCGCCGGCCGAACAGCTCGGGGTTGAAGCCGATCGACTGAATAAGTAGGTCGATCCACTCGTCGGTGGTGAACTCGCGCCGTGCGGCGAGGTACCCCTCGAAGTCGAAGTTTGAAAGCTGGATGGGCTTGATCGACCCCAGGATCCACGGCACAACGCGCTGGTCGTCGCTGTGGAAGTACTCGATGTCGCAGATGCACCACACGCCACCGGTGAGGAGTTTCGGGTGCGCCTTGATGGTGGCGGGTTCGACGAGCACGCCCTTGATGCCAAGGTTGGCGAACTCCGCCTGGTAGACGTCGTCCTTCTCGTTCAGCGTGACCGCGACCTTGTCGATGATGCGGTGTCGGCCGCGCTCCCGGATCGTGGACTTCACCAGCTCGGACTGATTCCGGTGCACGTAGTGATCGGCGAGGATCTTGCGCACTGCGTCGATCCCGGACTGGATGGTCGCCTCGTCGTCGGATGCGGCGTACTGGCCGAGCAGGTATTCCAGCACGTATGAGGGCACGATCGCGTTGCCCTTGACCGCCTTGACGAGATCCTTGCGGACCACAACGCCGGGGAAGAGCTGGTTGATCTTGCGGTCGAGGTCAGACTGCGCGGCAGGCGCGTCGACCTCGGCTGCTTCCTCTGTGTTGGTGGTGCTGTCGAGACTCATCGATCCCCCCTAGAAGTCGAAGTCCGAGGCGAATGACCGCCGGAGCGTGTAGAGCGCCTTCTGGTAGGTGCGCCACTGGTTGGTGTTGGGGATGCGCTCTTCGAGGCGGAACTCCACGGCGCGGTTGTTGAAATCGTTGGCGTCCTGGCTGAGCAGCATGTTGGCGTTCTGGTAGCGGTCGCGCTTATCGCTCGACTCCTGGTCGAAGGTCAGCTCCGGCTGGTTCGAGATCAGCGTCTCGCCGACGTACAGGCCCGCTCGGACGGTGCGTGGCTGCACCTTCTCGCTGACAGGCTCGGACTGGAACAGCTTCACGACGAGCTGGCCCGTGGTGATCTTGTCCGACTCGGGGAGCACTTCGATGTGGACGAGCCGGGTGTCGCTGCGGCGCTTCTTGTTGATTGTCAGCACCGGAACGACGATCTCCTGGAGGGATGCCCCGCCGTGGACGAACCGCGACCCCGCGCCGGGTAGCCGGAGCCGGTGGATCGACTTCGGAATTTGGACCTCGAGGTCGCTGTCCAGCCCGACCTGCGCGGGATCGAACGTGCGGAACGCAATGTCTCGCTTCATGCCGCGCCCCAGCGCGTAGCGCCGGTTCGTGGTGACGATCTCGTCGCCTTGCGGGAGCGTGGAGAGGTAGAAGGCGTCAGCCAGCGCGGTGTCTTGGAAGAGGAAGCCGTGGTCGGCGGTGATGAGGATATTCGTGGCGTTGGCGTTGGTCAGTCGCTTCACCAGGTCGACGAGTTCTCGCAAAGTCTCCTCTGCGGCCTCGAAGACCTGCCGCTCGGTGCCCGCTTTGTCGCCGGTCGCGTCGATGCGGTTGTGGTAGACGTACAACACCTGGTGCCGGCTGTAAAGGTCGCGCAGCTCGTCCCGTGACAGTGAAAGCACATCCTCGGCCTGCATAGCCCTGCCGTCGACGGCGCTCAGCACCTTCGTGCGGTTCGCCGAGCCGTCGGTGCGCTGCCCGTCGACGAGCACCGGATCGCCGTCCTTGGAGTGGCCGATCTTGGCGTGTGGCAAGAGCGCGGCCATGCCGAGCTGCGTGTAGCTCGGAAGCACGCCCAGCGCAGCGTCGAGATCGGCGTCGAACCGGTCTTCCTGGCGGATGCGCGTGCCGAGTTCGTCAGCGACCTCGTAGCGGAGGGCGTCAGAGATGATCACGACCGCCTTGTTCCGGCCGCCTTTGGTAATCGGCGCGACGTGCTCGGGGTAGAACGCGGTCTGCGGACGCAGCACGGCTGACCGCCACTTGTCAGCCGCGTCGACATGAGGCTGCCAGGCGTTGCCCAACTCGAACAGGAACTTGTTCGCATAGAACTTCTCCACCTCGCCTCGCAGCTCCTCCAGCGGCTTCGGATGCTCGGAGGTGCGCGCGGCATAAACGAACTGCCGGTAAAGCTGGTCGATCCGGTACCACTGTCGTCGGTACCGGTCGAGCCCGTCATCGAACGAGGTGATGGTCAACGTGAGCGCCGAGAGTTCGCTCAGCAGTTCAGAGCCGCTCTCGATCGCGGCGTAGAGCTTCCGGTAACCCTCGGCCCAAATGCTGCTCTTGCGCTTACGGACCACGTCGGCCACCTCGCGGGCGGTCGCGGTGCGGGCGGCCACTTCGCGCGCGAGGTCGCTGATGATCTTCTGGTCGACCTCCTCGAAGAGGTCGATGCCGACGAGGTCGCGGAAATCGGCGTTCTCGATCGTGCTCGCGTAGCTGATGCTCGATGCGACCCGCTTTGCGAGCGTCGCGAGGGCGCTCTGGCTGCGCAGGTCGAAGCGCAGGCTGTTGAAGTCGAGCTGGATGTTGCGCAGACCGCCCGGGCGATCGCTGCGGAAGCTGCCGATCGCCTGCTGGAACATCCAGAGCACGAAGTCATCGATGCCCGGGTCCGACGACATGTACCCGTAGATCCTCGCGACACCGCCCCAATAGAACTCGTCGAGCTGCTGGTCCGCGACGGCCTTGAACTTGGCGGTACCGCCGGCCGCGTTCTCGACGAGGAGCGTGCGGGTCAGCTCAAGCAGGCTGTGCTCCTGCTGACCGAGGAGCACCGCGGTCATCTTCGCTCGTAGCCGGTCCGGGCTGTCATCCGGCTCCAGAAGCCCCTTGAGTGCCTGCGCCCGCTTGGCGGCACGGAAGAACTTCTCGTGGGAGCGCAGAACCTCATCGATCCCGTCAGCCGTGAGGCCGAGGTCGTTCTGGATGAGGGAGGTGCGGTCGGCGGTGAAGACCCCGTAGGCGAGTTCGAGGTCAAACAGCCAGTTGGCGACACCAGCCGGTGAGGCACCACCTCGGTATACGAGGAACTTTCCGGTTGGCTCCTCGTGCAGCAGCCGGTTCTTGACGCCGTACTCGTCGTTGGACACCCGGATGAGCGACACTCCGGGCAGATCGAGGTGTGCGAGGTCCTCGGCGTACTCGCCTTCGGGATCGTGCCAGAACACCACACGCTGTACGGCGAAGCGACGCTCAAGGTGGTCACGGACTCCTGCGATCTCACTCATCGCTGGCTTCCAGCCCGGGGATCTTCTTGAGGGCGGCACCGAACTTCGGGTAGTTGGCCTTCACGCCGTCGTCGAGATCGATCGCGATCTGTTGAGTCGCGAGCGGGTAGAGAACGTCGTGCTCGTACTCGTTCAGCTCGACCAACACCTTCCGCAGGCGGTCCGCTTCGCGTGCATTGTTCGAACGTTCCGCCTGGGTCAAGCTCGCCTGGAGCTTCGCCTGGAAATCGCGCAGGTACTCGTTGAGCACGGTCGATACCGTTGATGGAGTGTAGCGGTGCATGTAGATGAGCGCGTTGAACGAGCCCCTAGGGCTGGAGAACAGCCAGTAGATCGGGCGCTTGCTGTACCGCTGGACGTGGTCCTTGTAGAACGACTTGACGAAGTAGTCACTCAGGTCCTTGACGCCGAGGGCCTGAGTCACGAACCGCAGGTTGTCGTCGAAGTGTTGCTCACCGAACGTCGCACGCAGGAACTGGCGGAACCGCTCTACGACGCCGTCTTCGAACCAATCCCCATCCACTATCGGTATGACGCCATCAGCGTCCGGCATAAACGATGGCGACGGCACCTGCTCCAGGTAGTCCAGCAACGTCGCGCCTTGGTCGGCAAGGATCAGCCCCGGGCTATCGAGGCTATAGCGGCCGAACATACATCCCACCGCATACGACACGAGATCCGCGATCGCTGTTGCAAGACTCATCTTTCGGTACTCATCCTGGGTCTTCCCCCCGCCGAACCGATAGACAGGGTTGGCGTCCAGCGTGACCTGCTCGATCGACACTGACGTAGCGACCTCAACCTCAAGGCCCGCATATCGAGCAACAGCCTTGTTATTCGTCTCGGCGAGGTTGCGGAACTCCTCAGACTTGACGGCAGCCTCCTTCGACAGACTCGCCTCAATTTCCTGGATTGTCCCTGCACCAGAGCGAGCGAGCGGTGAACCGGAGAATTCCCAGCACGTCTCTTGCATCGCTTCGTCCGCACGCGCCAGTTCGACGAGCCGTTCCACGATCGCCTCATCGCCAGCGCGCAGGTTCGGCAACCGCGAAAGATCTCCAGTCTGGAACTCGATGGTTGGATTGAGAGCACGTAGCAGGTACGACGCAGTGCTCGACGCGAGGTAACCCAGGCTCGCGAGCAAACCGCCAGTGTCAGAGAAGCAGGACGATCCCTTTGCGTCGAAGATGAAACCTGGTTCTGAATACCGGATCGAAAGTGAAGTCGAGCCGGTAGCCGAGTACGTCAGCGACTCTTGAAAGTACCTCGCACGACTCCTTGGCGTCGCCCGTCCTGTCCCGAGAATGTCACGCCCGTCCGCTTCCCAGTTCACATAGAAGTCGCGATTCCCAAACCAGCTTCGCGCGCCACCGCCCTTGTTGTATGGGAACCAGCGACGTCGACTGGCCACCGCCTCCGAAGCAGAGCGCGCGGTGTGGCAGCTTCGGCTTTGGGATACCTCGAACCACCTTCGCAAGAAGCGATCATTGTCTCCGGTCGTCATCCCACCTGTGATGTGGAGCGCCTGACCAAGCGGTTCGTGCTGCGTGAACAGATCTCGTGCAGCGGCAGAGAGCCAGTAGGCAACGGGTCTTCCGGGAACTTTCAAAAGGTCGGACATGCCAACCTCGAACCGGCCACGACTACTTGCGCCAGAAGCAAGCGAGCGAAGTGCCGTGAGCTTCGCCGCCTCGTTGCGACCCTCAGTGAGGTCGAGGAAGACGCCTTGCCGCTGGGGTCGCACTCCCCGTTCGAGAACCACCGCCGCAGTTTGAACAATCTCGCCTGAAATCGTGTCGAACGCTCCAGGCCCAAGATGTGCCAACGTAACAATCGTTGCATCTGCGAATACCGACTGCCGCAGATTCGCGTACGTGGACAGGAACATCCAGGAGTGCATCGCAACCAGCGCCGCGTAGCCCGAACGCTGTGCAAGTCGCAGGCTTCGCTCGAGAAACATGGCGTACAGATCCGCCTTCGAGGCGGGATAGACGTCCTTTCCGAAGCCCGCCAGGCTCGCCCCCATGCTCTTATTCCCCATGTACGGCGGGTTAGCGACGACCACGGAGTATCTCGGGGCGAGGAACTCCGCCTGGCGAACGGACTGCGCTGCCCATTCGAGGGTGTCGGCTTTGATCATGTCACCGTCGTCATCCAGGGAATCGAGGTGACGGGCAAGCCGACTGATCAGGTCAGGGTCGGGCTGGATCAGCGAGCCGAAGGTGTCGGCCTCGGCGAACTGGTTCCAGAATGCTTCCTCTGCGTGACGGTCGCCGTCCTTGGTGACGAGGTAGTCCAACTCATCGGTGGTGAAGGCGATCGGGTCGATGACGCAGATGTTCGGCTCGACCTGCTTGTTGAAGAACGTGCGCTGCCGGGCTCGGGCCTTCATTGTCAGGGCGAACGCCGCCAGAGCCCCGGCACGCGGGTCGATCTCCGTGCCGTACAGGTTGTGGGCGAGGATCTTGCCCGGAATGTCGGACGGGGCCTCGCCCTGCTCCTCGTAAATCGCGTAGAGCAGGTCGAAGGCGTAGGTCAGCATGTGCCCCGACCCGCATGCCGGGTCGATGACGGTGAGCTCCTCGGCCCTGCCGATCTTCAGAAAGTCGGTCTCCTCGTCAACCGGAGCGATGTAGTAGTCCATCTGGTCGACCAGGCGCGAGTTCGGGTGGTTGAGCATCCACAGGCGGCCGAGGGAGTTTTCGACGAGGTAGCGGACGATCCAGTGCGGGGTGAAGAGTTGCGTGGCCGCGGGGATCTCATCGGCGCCGGCCTTCTTGTTCTTCTTGAACCCGGCGAAGACCTCGTCCTTTCGCTCCGAGATGTAGAACTGGTAGAGCCAGCCGATCACCTCGACGTCCTGGCACACCTCGACGGTCAGCACCGCGATCGAGCGTGCGAGCACCGAGTCGTCGGCGAGCAGGTTCGCGGGGATGAGCAGCTCGGTGTAATCGCCCTCCCGCTCGAACATGAACGGCATGGACCGGTGCCAGTAACGGCAGTACTCCGCCAGCAGCAGGCTGTAGGCCTCACCTTGCGGATCGGCGCTGCGGCGTGTGCCGTCCAGGAGCGCGGTGATCGTCTCGGCGGTGCGCTTTCCGACGACATCGGTGTCGATGACGCCGCGCTTGGCGTCGGCGAGCACTTCCGGCTGTCCGGAAGTTTGTCCGCGGTGGGGCGAGACGATGCCGATGCCGGTGTAGCCGTTGGCGTCCATGAACCGCAGCGCAATGATGCGGTTGAACCAGGTGTAGGCGACCTTGTCCGCAATCTTTGCACGACCGACAGCTTCACCGCCGGCGGCCTTGACGGCAGTCTCCAACGCCTTGATGGCGGCTGCCTCCTCGACACGTTCAGTGGACCCCGGGGCGAGCACGGCGGCCATCCGCGCGCTGACCTCCTTGATCAGCTCTGTGCGTGCCCAGGTGGCGTACGACTTCAGCGGTGCGGTTTCCATCAGAGTGCGATCCGCTTTCCGTCTTCGAGGGCGTGGATGAGAGAGCCGCGCAAAGCGGCGAGGTAAGTGTCGACGTCGTCGGGGGTCTCCAGTGGTCCGGTGACGCCACGCGGGGTGATCGTCTTGATGGAAACCGTCTGCTTCACGGGTGGAGGCGGCACATCCGGATCGACCTCGCGTCGTGCGATGGCGAGCTGGTCGAGGATCGCGGGGTACCCGGTCTCCTCGAACCCATTGGCCAGCTCGCGGATGACCGCGATCTGATGTTCCGAGTCAATCCTCGCGATGGTCGCGTCGATCTGTGCTACCGCCCTCGCCTGGGCTTCGTCCGTGGCGTCCGCATAGATGGCGCTCACGAGCAGCGCGTCGCGGCGGGCGACGATCTCGCCGACGGCATCCGACCGGTTGGCCTTGACCGCGTCGGAGATCTGACCGTTGAGGGTGTCTGCGGCCTGCTTGAGTTGGGTCATCTTGTTGCCGCGGAACGCCTGCGGGTCGTCGAGCAGCCGGGTCACCGGTTCGTCGCTGCCGTGCGGCAGGTAGGTGAGGTTGCTGGCGTTGTCCCGGAGCAGCTTGGCCGCGTCATCGTAGATCGTGCGCTGGTTGCCGTTGAGGAATGCCTGGATCGGGTCGATGACGTCGTCCTTGGCCTCCAGCAGCTCGTCCGCGAGGGCGAAGTCGGTCAGGTACCACTCGTCGCTCTTGCCGACGACCTGTTCGAGCAGCGCGATCGGCGCGTCGAGTTGGCTGACGAAGGGGTACTTCGATCCGCTGATGCGGGCCTTGAGTTCGTCGAGTTTCGCGCGCAGCTTTTCGCCGCCGTAGTGGGCCAGTTCGAGCGGGTCCTTGGTCACGGCCGGATCGCTGAAGAAGTCGATGCAGAACGAGCGGAACGCGGCGACCTTGCGGTCATCGAAACTCTTCTGCGGCGCGATCACGGCATGCGGGTGCTTCTGTGTGTTGCGCAGGATCGTGGGCACTTCGCTGCGCTTGAGCGTGTTGCCGTCCACGGACAGCGTGACCTTGGCAGCCCCGACGAGGTACGCGGTCACGACCTCGATGGAGGCGAGGTCCCACCCGTACGGCTTCGCGCCGAAGGTATCCACAAGCGCCTTGACCGTGACCTGCTCGCCGAGGCGGTCGCGGCGCAGCACGTGCGAGAGCACCTCGTCTCCGGGGGCAGAGAGCTTCGACAGACCCGTCACGTCGAACATACCGCCCTGGTCGGGGTTCGCCGCGCCAGCGACCTGCTGCTCGGTGTAGGTCACTCCGCCAAGCAGGCTGAGCTGGGTGTAGGTGCGGGCGACGAGATCCTGGAAACCGTCGGTCACCCGGGCAAGCGGATCCCGCGAGGATGAGGCAACGTCGGCTGCGTTGATAACAAGCTGTGCTGAGCCGACCGCGCGCCTAATGCGCTCGATGAGTTCCTTCTCCCGTTCGACGTTCTGGGCGGCCTTGGAGCGAAGGATGCGGTCTTCGTCGGCAGACAGCGAGCTGGTCTGTTTGCGCTTGGTGTACTTCTCGGTCTTGATGAGGAGGCGCAGGTCGGCGAGGACGCGGTCGTCGGGCTGCATGATCACGAGCAGCTCGTCCTTGCCCGCGCTGTGCATGCGGGTCTCTTCGGGCGAGTACGGGTACTCGGGGGTGATGAAGTGCAGCGACAGCTCGCGCTGTTGGCCGAAGACCTGGTCGTCGAGCTTGTAGCCGAAGGCGAAGTCCTGACCGTTCTTGGTGTACTTCAGTTTGGACGCCTTGATCACATCCCCGGAGAGGATCTTGTTGAGCCGAGCGGAGAGTTCGGAGGCGTCGATGTCGACGGCCTTGATCTCCTTCTCCATGTCCTGCTCGAGATCGGTCAAGTACTCGTAGGTGTTGCCGTTGCGCTGGATGTAGGTCTGTGCCTCAAGCAACGTCAGCGCCTCCTGCACCTGCTTGGCCAGCGCAGGCAGATCGAGGCCGAACCGGTCGTAGACGAGCACGGTCAGGTTGCGGGCCGTCGCGCGGAACCCGTCGACGTACTTGACCAGGAACAGCGCCTTGAGGAGCCGAACGGCGAGGGGGTTCTCCAGGTTGCGCTCGGCGACGTCGATGGACCGCTGCGCCGCCGACTTCAGCGACGAGCGGATCCCCGCGAACATGCTGTCGAACGTTGCGAGCTGGCCGACCTCCACATCGCCGATGTCCTTGGCGACCTGCTGCACGACCCCGAGCATCGAGCGCTCGCCGACCGAGCTGTTCCGGCCCTCGAACACGTTGTGGTCGGAGATGCCCTCAATCGCAGCCTGGAACAGCGGGAACTGGTAGTTCACGAACGGGTAGGTGCCGACGAACTGGTCTTCAGTCGTGTAGTTCCGGTATGTCTTCGCCCCGTCGACGAAGTCGAAGAGCGTCTTGAAGTTCGCCGACTCCGCCGCGTATACCGCGCCCAGTGCGGCGGTACCGGCGTCGTTCTTCTCCAGCAGACGCTTGCCGATGACCTCTTCGACATCGGCGCTGGTGAGCTTCACTCGGGTCTTGAAGCGGGCCTGAATCTTCGAGAAATCGTTGCCCTGCTGCTTGGTGCGGTCGCCGATCACGCGATCCATGTCCTCCTGCGAGGTCACCATGATCCACGCGCGGCCCTGGCACTTGGTGTTGAGCGACTCTGCGATGGTCTGGAGGTTCAGCATCAGGTGCGTGTTGTTACCGATGAACTGACCGACCTCGTCGACGTAGAAGTTCAGCCGGAAGTCCTTCTCCTGCTTGTCCAGCCAAGCCTTGACCTCGTCGGCGAAGTCCTCGATCGAGACCGAGTACGTGTCCTGGTAGGTCTTCAGGATGTCCGGTGCCGCTGTCGCGTCGATGCCGGCCACCTGGGCGTACGCCTCGTTGACCTGCTTGCGGACGGTCGGCAGCCCGAAGCTCGGACGGCGTTCTTCCCACTCTCGGCCCGCGATGGCCTGGAACGCGTCCTTGAACGCGTCGAGCTGACCCTCCTCGTCGAGCTGATGCTCGAAGCGAGCAATGAACCCCTGATCCCCGTAGTAGCCACGCGACTCGTCGAAGACCTGCACGAACACACGAAGCAGCGCGTCGGCCTGGTCCTTGCTGATCAGTGGAGCCTTCTGGTCGATGTTGAACAGCAGACTCTTCGCCGGGATCCGGTCGGCCTTAGTGATCAGCGCAGGCAGGAAGGCCCCCTCAGCCTTCGCTCGGAACGTCTCGGAGACCTCGCCACGCGGAAAGTCCTGGCCCTCCACATCGCCGAGGAGGTGGGCGAGCATCTTGAGCAGGTGCGACTTACCGGAACCGAAGAAGCCCGAGATCCACACGCCGTTGGCGTTCGTGTAGTTCGTGTACGCCTCCAGGAGCTGCTCCAGCCCCTTGGCCGCCTCGTTCGTAAGGACGTACTCCTCAACCTCGGTGCCCAGGTTCCGGGAGTCGTCGGCCTTGACGACGCCCTCGATGGGACGTTGGACGTCCTTAGCGAAGATCTCTTGCAGTTGCATGGCGGTCACGGTTCCTGTTCCAGGATGTTCTTGGCGCGGTAGTACTGGTCGTCGTGCTGGGTTCCGAACAGCTCCAGCGAGGACCCCAAGCTCTCGGATTGTTTGTACTGTCCGGGAAAGAACATGAGCATCGGCTTGCCTGTCACGACGCTCTGCAGGTTGTTCAGCACGTTGTGCGACCGGACGTACGGGAAGACCTCACCGATCCCGGTCAGGAAGAAGATGTCGAACCCACCGTCGGCGATCTTCGCGGCGATCGCCGGAGCCAGGTGCTGCTGGGGGTTGAGCATTGACCGCAGCACCTCGGTGAACTCGGTCTTGTCGACCGTCGGCTCGATTTCCAGGACTTCGTCCCAGTCGCCGCGCGACTTGAGGATCTCCACCGACAGGTCGTAGAGGTTGACCTCACGGACCTGGATGCCCTTCTCAGTCGCGAGCCGGGTCTTGATGCGCTTCTTTGCTTTCGCCACGTCAAGCGCGTGTTCGGGCGGATACGGGTAAATGAAGAAGGGCACCTCGTTGCTCAGGCCCTCCATGTTGAGGAACCGCCTGCCGCTGAGCACCGCGAACAGGTGCTCCTCCTGGCGATTGAGTTCGCCCGGCGTCATCGTGCACCGCCCTGAGTTGTCGGGAAGAACCGCAAGTTGCTGGGCTCATGGGCATCGAAGCAATCGAGGAGGCGCCCCGAGATCACGGCAGGGAGGATGTCGCCCTTGTCACTCAGTAGGCCTGCCTCGGCGAGCATCCGAAATGCCACCGCGCGGAGCTTCTTTAACGTGGACTCCTTCAGCTCCCCTAGCTCGGGATGCCACAACGCCTTACTATGCACGAAACCATCGAACTCGTCGTAGGTCAACGTCGGGGTGAGCAGCAGGAACCGCTCACGCAGAACGTCCTCGGCAAACTCTCCGATGAACAAGTATCGACGGCACGCAGCGGCCCACATCAGGTATCCACGTTCCGTGGCACTCGCGTCCACAAGAAGCTCCAACTCATCGTCGCTGAGCACAGCGAGTCGCTGAGCAACCTCCCTTGCCAGCCGGACACCTGATGAGACTGTGCGGGCCTGGAGGAGATTGTCCTCGCCGATGAGTTTGCGAACTACCGTCCAGTCCCGAGTCGCTTGGTAGAGAGGGGCCGCGACAACTGCTTCCCGCGTCAGGAGCGCACCGCTTGTGAAGGACAGCGCATACCGCTTCTCATCGTCACCTTTCGCCGTCACGATGTCTCCTTCCCCTTCTCAACTCCCAAAACGGCAAGTTGTGCAGAATACAACTTGCCTCCGACACTCAGCTGCACTCGCGTCAGGTGTCGCTGATGCGGGTCGAGGCACCTCCTCTACGCACCCACTCATCGACCTCGGAGGCCTGGAACTTCCACAGACGCCCCACCTTGTGCGCGGGCATCCCCTTGTCGGCGATCCAGACGTAGACCGTCTCCTTGGTGACGCCCAGGTGAGCGGCGATGTCGTCCGCAGACAGCCAGGGCGCACTCACGAGGACACCGCCTTGACGAGTTCAATCGAGGTCATGTCTCAGAGCCTATCGGCGAAACCATCTTTTGGCCGGTTTTTCCCAGTTTGGTTTCATTCAGCTCAGATCCGGCGACGCTCACGACAGCAACCGTCCGTCGCGGTACGGGGAGCGATCTCGACTCGATTCATTCCTCAGAGCGTCGAGCCGCGTCGCTCCCACTTCCGCTGCTCTGCGGGATTCCTCGGCAGCGAGGCGCTGAGCCTCGTCTTGGGCAGCACGCTCGTTGACGAGCTTCACCGCTTCATCTGGCAGAAGCACATCGAGTTGGGCGAGGTAGCGGCGATCCTGCGCCGCCTGCTCGCGCAGGGCCTTCACCCGCGCAGCAATCGCGCTCGGACGCCGGTTCCCGAGGACGCGCTCGTACAGCGCCGTGTGCTCCCGCGACTGCCTCGCGGTGATCTCGCTGACGATCTGGCGCGCCTGCGTGGCTTCCGCGCGTGCTTCGGCGACCGCGGGCACGTGGCTGGCTTCGTGCTGGGCGACTGACTCGGACCACGCGGGCAGATTGCTTTCGCTGCGGGGGACGCTCTGCCACCGGCCGCGCACAACCCGCTCTGTCTCCGCACGCCGGGCGTCGGCGTTGTTCGCGGTGCGGGTGCCAGAGCGCTTGCGGAACCGAGACGCGCTCTCCTTGGCCCGGCGTGCCGCGATGGCGTTCTGCTGCGCAGCCAGGAACGTGGCGCCATCCGCGACTGCCTCCTCTGTCAGCGACTCCACAACGTCCGCGAGCACGGCAGCAGCCTTCGCATCGACGGCTTCCGCCAGCTCACGCTGCGCCTCGTACTCGACCTTGTGTCGCTCGGACTGGTCATGCAATCTGACGGCTGCCGACGCCCAGCGCTCTCGCTCCACGTCAGCCTTCGCGATCCGCTCGATGATCCGGTCACGCTCCACACTCACGATAGACATAGGCCCGTCCGCGATCAGGTCGGCGACGGCCTCACGGGCGCGTTCGGTGGCGTCTTCCAGGCCGCGGTCTGCGCGGTCTCGGGCGAGCGCATCGACGAACTGCTGCTTCGCGTCTGCGAGATCGCTGGCAACGATGTGCAGCCTGTTCGTCTCGCGCCCGCGGGTCATACCGACATAGACGCCTGCCGCATCGATAGCGTCGGAGAGCAACGTGTGTGCGGCATTCACGGTCGAGCCCTGGACGCCGTACGCGGTGACCGCGTAGGCCAGATGCGCATCCTCGGCCACGTACTCCGCGGGCAAGGTCACGGTGCGCTGCTGCTTACGACCGTTGCCGGTCTCAATGACGCTCAGCGCGCCGTCTTCGCCGACGTGCTGCACCGTCCAGGTCTGCCGGTTGGCAACGCAGAGCGCGGACTCGTTGCGGCGGGTCTGGATCACGTCCCCGGCGCCGATGGGAAGGCCGTCGCTGCCGAGCACCGTCCGCGCGTCGTCGACCTCGCCGCAGTCGACCCGCTCGGCACGGATGCGTTCGTTCAGCGCCCGGGCCTCGTCGTTCGTCGCCGCGGTGATCACATCCGCCGGGCGCGTCGTCCTGGCAATGTTCTCCCGCACGTCGTCGTCGGTGTCGTGCAGAACGATCAGCGCATGATCGTTCAGCCAATCGAAGATCGCGGTGGGGTTGCGGGCATGCCGCAGCTCGAGCGTGAACGCCGCATACGCGGGGTCGGTGAAGCGGTGCAGGCTCGTCATATCGACGACTGCTGGGGTGAGTTGGGTGGCGATGTCGAGAACGCCTCCGCGTCCGACCGCGGAGAGTTGCGCCCGGTCTCCGACGAGCGCGACAGTCGCCCCGGCCTCGTCCGCGACTTGCAACAGCGCGACGGCGGAGTCCTGGTCGAGCATCCCTGCCTCGTCGACGACGATCCGCTCACCTCGCGCGAGACGCGCCTCCTGCACCGGACCCCGGTAGGTACTTCCGGTTTCGGGATCGGCGTCACCGGGCCTGAGGCGCGTCCACACGCCGTCGCTGTTCCACCGGAATCCATGCGCGTAGACGAGCGCAGCAACGGACTCGGTCGGGATGCCGAGGTCTTGGGCAGCGACATCGGCGGCCTTCTTCGTCGGCGTGACGACCCGTATCTCACGACCCTCCGCGGCCGCGGCGGCGATGGCTGTCTTGAGCATCGTGGTCTTGCCCGACCCCGCGGCGCCTTCGACCACGACGAGCGGGTTGGCGGATGCGACGACGGCGGCCGCCCGCTCCTGTTCATCGTCCAGGCTCGCCTGCATCGCAAGGCCGTGTACGCCCGGCACGCGCTGGTTGGACTTCTCCGCGCGTGCGGTGAGCAGGTCGCGCAGTTCCGTCTCGGCAGCGACGACGCGCAAGGATGTCAGATGCGCGATGTGCTCCGGCGTCGGCGCACCGGGTGGGAGGACGGAGAGGCAATCCGATGCTGCGAGCTGCGTCGCGAGTTGCACGAACTCTTGCAGATCCTCGGGTGTGGCTTGCACGCCGTGCTCAGTGGTGATGCGGGTGACGTGCTCGCGCAGCGTGTGCACCGTCCACGCCGATGCGCCCGCCGCCGCACGGTCAAGTGCACGAGATGCGACTTCCTCGATCCGCAGCTCGTCGAGTGCAACGGGTACAGGCCTGTGTGCCCGTGGTGCATCCGGGCTGTAGCCGGCGTCTTCGAGCTCCGCGCGCCAACCGGCCTCGCTGCCGAGCACCGTGGGCTTCTTCCGCGGGCGTTCGTGCTCCCACGCCTTCGCTTTCAGCCGAGCCCGCACGCCCGGCCCCGGTTCCTCGCCGGGATGCGCAGCTTCCCACTCGGCCTCGAAGGTGGCGAGATTGCGTTCGACCTGCGCACCGCGCTTCGAAAGGGCCGCGTTGAACGGCTCCAGCTCCGCGACCTCTCCCGTCACCGGGTCGAGCGTGAGCCCGTGCTTGTCGAGTACGGCGGCGAGTTGCGGGTGCGCGGCGATGATCGCGGTGCCGAGGGCGCGGATGGCTCCCTGCTGCTTGAACAAGGCTGCGGTGTCCAGGCCGCGCCACGTCCCCGCGGCGTAGACGCGGGTGCCGATCTGAAAGTGGATGTGCCGATGCGGGTCACCCGCACGGCTGGTCTTGTGCGCGACCGAGACACTCTGCAGCTGCTGCACCGGCACGACCTCCCGTGCGTGCCGAGGCCCGATTCGGGTGACCGAGTGCTGGGCGAGCCAGCGTCGAATCTCCGCCGCCGCATCCTGTTGCGCGGCGTCGAGCGCGTCGGAGACCTCCGGGTGCAGGGCGGCGGCGATGGAGAGGGATTTCGGGGCGTTGACCACCATCTCCGCAAACCGGGGCGAACCCCGCATCCCCTCGCCCGCGCCGCGCGGGGTTCCCATCGATGTGCCGCTGATCGGGTCCGTCCAGTCCACCCATGCGGCGTACTGCTGCGGGTCGAGCGTCCGCGCCTCGATGATCTCGCCCGCGGAGTCGGTGGCAGTGAACTCCGCGAGCGCGGTGCCGCCCTCCAGGTAGTACTCGTCGGCGGTCGACCTGTCCGACTCCAGGTATCGGCGCGCGGCCGCGCCGGTACCGCGGAACAGGATCACGCCGCCCTTCACCCCGGGCCTCCTCACGAGTCGTCTCATGAGGGAGGTGCGCACGCCCCACCAGCGGTGGCATACGTCCATGAATGAATCTCTGAGGAGAAGCACGTGGCGCGAGCGTCTGAGCAGGGGGCGCAGATGAGCGGCCGAGACGGTCGGGGCACAGTGGCGACGGTGGTTCGGGAGCGCCGTGCATGGTCGCGGAGCGATGGTGACGCACGGGCGTCACTAAGCCGATCAGTGCAGCCGAGCGCTCTACGACGACCTCAGGGACTCATCCGTTTGCGGACGCGAACCGGCAGCCCGACCGGACAACGCGAAGCGGTCGTTCACAGCGTCACGAGGTGCGGAGACGACTGCTTCCGGCTCCGGTGCGACGGTCCCGGCAATTTTCCGGGGCCGTCAGCGAAGGGCGTGCGCGCCGTCCAACACGTTTATCCGCGTCGTCCACGGTGCCGCCAAATTGACGGAACCGTCCGGCCTCCCAAATTTCGGCCGGCCGACTCCTCGTACGGTGGTGGCAAGTTGACACCGCCTGTAATCCCGGGGCTGGGGTTCGTGGTGGTGCAAGACTTGCGCCACCACGGTGGTGTCGATTCGGCACAACCGGAGGTCTTTCACGGGGGTGCCGAATCGACACCCCCGTCGCCGAGCCTCGACCCCGCACCGCTGTCCGGCCGTGTCCGGCCGATCTACGGTGGTTGAGATTCCGCACCGCCGCCGCACGCTCATGGACTTGTGGTGCAGGCACGTTACCTCTCCTCTCGCAGAGGCGCAAGGCTTTGTTGAGGAGGTACGCGGCCCGTCCCGCGCAACCAGCGAGCCGCACGGCTCATGTCCCAAGGATCGTGTCGAGGATGTCGGCGGTGACGACGTCGACCTGCTCGGCGGTGATGACGTAGCTGTTGCGTGTGACCATCTCGTTTGCGTGCCCGAGCAGCCGTGACGCGATGGTGAGCCCCGCCGCGCGCTCCACGAGCGTCGCGGTGGTGCGCCTATAAATGTGCGTCGAGTACTCGTCGACCTCTACACCGAGGCGCACAAGCTCATCGCGGTTGTCGTCGATGAACGAGCGCAGCAGCCGTTCGTAGTTGGAAACGCTCATCGGCTTGCCGGTCTTCGTCGCGAACAGCAGTGCCTCCGGCCCACGCTCTGCAAGCGCGAGTCGGCGTCGCACCGCGTCGGCCGCGAGAGCAGGGAGCGCGATGCGACGACGTTGGCGGGTGCGCTTCCGGGCGTTCTTGCGCTGGACGCCCTGCACCTTGTTCTGAATCACGGTGCCGTCGATCAGGATCGTCGGCGGGGCGGTGGTCATGTCTACGTCGCAGCGGCGCAGGCCGATGCACTCCCCCACGCGGGCGGAGGTGCCGAGCATGATGTCCATGCCGTCCACGAGCGCCCGCCAGTTCGGGCGCGGCCCCATGCCCTCCGTCTCCCGCCACCGGGTCATGAGGTCGCGGATCGCCTCGATCTGCTGCGGAGTGAGCATCGCGGTCTTCTTCTCCGGCGTCGGCAGCCGCGCGACGTCGCGCACCGGGTTCGCCGGGATCGCATCGTCGCGCACGGCGAACCCGCAGATGAGCGACAGCACCGAGCGCGCCTTCCGCGCTGCGGACACGCCCCGGTCGGCCAGGAGATTCTGGATGATCCGGTCGCAGCGGCCGACCGTGAGCGCCTCCAGCGTGACGCCGCCACAGACGGGGACGAGGGTGAGACGGACGGTGGTCTCGTAGTTCTCATACGTCGACCACGACAGCGTGCCGTTCTCGGCGCGCACCTTCACCGTCGGCAGCCACGCCTCCGCCGCCTCCTGGATGGTCGATCCGGCGGTGACGATGGCCTTCGTGTGCGTCGTCATCGTCTTCGCTCGTGACAGCAGTTCTTCGCGGGCTGCATCCTCGGTGGGGCCTTCGGCACGGAGCTGCACCAGCTCACCGGAGTCGTCGCGCATCCGGGCGCGTGCCCGCCACTTCCCGTTCGCGAGCTGGGTCACCTGCACCTGGCCGAGATCGCCTGCGGCGATCTTCGGCCTAGCCATGACGCTGCTCCCGCGCCCACGCGAGCACGTCGTCGCGGTCGTACTTCACGTGCCGACCGAGCTTCAGCCACGGCGGCCCGGACTTCGTGAGACGCCAGCCTTCGAGCGTGCGCGCGGGCACGCCCAGCAGCACGGCGACCTCGGCCTGGGTCAGGAACGCGGGCTCGACCTCGATGCGTACATGAGCTTCCATGCCTGACAGGTGCGGAGCGCGTACCCACGCGAACGAGCGGGGGCGAGTGCGTACCTCATCAACAGAGACGACCACGAAACGCGCCCCGCGGGGGTTTCTGGTCACCAATGTGGTCACCAGACGCCAAATCGCGCCATTCGACGAAGTGAGGAGGGAGCCGGACTTCCTAGAGAACTCTAGCGATTCGTTGCTGGGGTACCTGGACTCGAACCAAGAACAACTGAACCAGAATCAGCCGTGTTGCCAATTACACCATACCCCAAGGGGGTTCGGCCGAAGCCGTACCGAGGGTCAAGCTTAGCCCACCGGAGAGGCGCGGCCAAACCGGGGCGACCTGGCGCGTCGCGCTCAGCGGATTCACAAGCGGCGCCTCGATCGCTCCTGGTGGGCGGCACTACCGTCGCGTCGTGACCGTCCTCGCCGCTCCCCCACTGCCCGTCGCCGCCGGCGTGACCGGCCGGTCCTGGGGCTCACGCTGGGGCTCGCGCTGGGGCTGGAGCGTCGCCACCCTCGCTGTCGTCACGCTACTCGTCACCGGGTGGGGCGTCGGCGGGTCGATGTCGGACTACTACGCGTCGATCGCCCTGTCGATGAGCGAGAGCTGGTCGAACTTCTTCTTCGGCGCGATGGACCCGGCGGGCACTGTCACCCTCGACAAGATCCCCGGTTCCTTCTGGATCCCCGCGCTGTTCGTGCGCGTCTTCGGGTTCTCGCCCTGGGCGGTGATCGTCCCGAACGCACTCGCGGCCTCGGCATCCGTCGTCGTGGTCTGCGTCACGGCCCGGCGCTGGGCGGGCCCGCTGGCGGGGCTGACGGCGGGCGCCGTCGTCGCGACGACGCCGATCCTCGTGGCGGTCGCGCGGTCGAACCAGCCGGAGACCTTCTTCGTGCTCGCCCTGGCCCTGACGGCGTGGGCCGCCACGAGGGCGCTCGACCGCCGGAGTCTCGGCTGGCTTCTGCTGGCGGGCGTGTTCATCGCGGCGGGATTTCACACCTACATGCTGGAGGCCTGGGCAGTCTGGCCCGCGCTCGCCCTGGCCTACCTCTGCACCCCGCAGAGCCGGGCGCGCCGCATCTGGCACCTCGCGGTGGCGGGTGCGACGAGCCTCGCACTGTCCCTCGTCTGGATCGTCGCGGTCGCGCTCGTCCCGGCATCCGCCCGCCCCTACATCGGCAGCACGCTCTCCAACAACCCGTGGGAGATGGTCTTCGGCTACAACGGACTCGGCCGCCTCGGGCAGGTCACGGCGGACGAGACCGCCTATCGCTCGTTCACACCGCCGTTCTCCGGCAGCCCCGCGGCGCTGCGCCTGCTGAACGACGCGCTCGCCACCCAGATCGGGTGGATGCTGCCCACCGCCCTCGTCGCGGTCGCCGTACTGTTCGTGCTGCGGTTCCGGCTGCCGTTGACCGTTTTCGGAACGGCATGGTTCGTCACCTTCGCCGCCATGTTCTCGGGCGTGGCGGGCATGCACCAGTTCTACACCGCAGCACTCGCAATCCCCACAGCCCTGCTGATCGGAACCGCCTTCGCGCGCGCCCGCCGCCGCGGCGTGCTCTGGGCGCAGCTGGCGCTGCCCGCGACCGCGGCCGTCACGGCACTGTGCATCAGCATTGCCACCCCGGCGGCGACGTACTCCCTCGTCGCGGCGGCGCTGCAGTGCGCCGTCGCCGCGGTGACGGCGGGACTCGTGCTGACCGAGCGCCGTCGCGGGCGGCGGATGCCGGTGACCGCCGCCGCGGGCATCGTCGCCCTGCTGCTGACGCCGATGGTGTGGGCGGTGGTCACGATGGGCACACCGAACTCGACCAACCCGGTGGCCGGAGGGGTCGCGGCACAGGGCGTTCCCGGAGCGTCGGGAGGCTTCGGCGCCGGCCGCGCGCCCGGCGGCGGCCCCGGCGGCGGCGCGGGAACGTTCGGACAGGCGCCGTCTGCCGGGCGGGACGGTCGCGCGGCCGGCGGCGCGGGAACCGGCGGCATCGGACGCGGGAACGGGATGCCGGTGTTCGGCGCCTCCAGCACGGCGCAGCTCGCCTGGCTCGAGGCGCACCGAGACGGCACGCCCTACCTCGCGGCCGCGTTCGGCGCGCAGTCTGCCGCGAGCCTCATCATCGCCTCGGACGGTCAGCCCGTGCTGCCGATCGGCGGCTTCAACGGGGAGGATCCGGTGCCGACCCTCGCCGCCTTCCAGCAGCTCATCGCCGACGGCGACCTGCGCTACGTCCTCGCCGGCAGCGCCGGCGCCCTGGGTAGTGGTGGGGGTGCTGGTGGTGTCGGCAGCGGGGGCGACACCGGCTCCACGAGTGCGGAGATCCGCGCGTGGGTGCGGGAGAACTGCACCGCGATGACGGATGCCGCGGCATCCGGAATCTACGACTGCACGCCCTGAGCGAGCGCGCCCACGCAGATCAGCTCAGGTGCTCCACGAGCGCACCGAGGCGGCGGACCGACTCGGCCTTGCCGAGCAGCTCCATCGACTCGAACAGCGGCGGTGAGACGCGGCGACCGCTGACCGCCACCCGCAGCGGGCCGTACGCGACGCGGGGCTTGAGGCCCAGGCCGTCGATGAGCGCGCCCGCGAGCGCCTCCTGCACGGCGGCGGCGGTGAAGCCCTGCTCGGGCACCAGCTCGAGCGCGCCGACGGATGCCACGAGCACCTCGCCGACGTTGGCGGGGAGGCTCTTCAGCGCGTCCTCGTCGTAGGCGACCTCGTCGCGGAAGAGGAAGCCGAGGAGGCCCGACGCCTCCCCCAACAGCTGCATGCGCTCCTGCACGAGCGGGGCCGCGGCATCCAGCGTCGCCTGCTGCGCCGCCGTCGGCGGGTTCGCCACGAGACCGGCCGCGTGCAGGTACGGCACGAGCCGGCTCGCGAAGTCCGCCGGCTCGAGCATGCGGATGTGGTCACCGTTGATCGACTCGGCCTTCTTCTGGTCGAAGCGGGCGGGGTTGGGGTTGACGTCGGCGATGTCGAACGCGGCCACGAGCTCGTCGCGCGAGAACACGTCGCGATCGGCGGCGATCGACCAGCCGAGCAGTGACAGGTAGTTCAGCAGGCCCTCGTGGATGAAGCCCTTCTCGCGCAGCAGGAACAGGTCGGCCTGCGGGTCACGCTTGGAGAGCTTCTTGTTGCCCGTCTCGCCGAGAACGAGCGGCATGTGCCCGAACCGCGGGACGAAATCGGTGACGCCGGCGTCGTTCAGCGCCGCATACAGCGCGAGCTGACGGGCGGTCGACGGCATGAGGTCCTCGCCGCGGATGACGTGCGTGATGCCCATGAGCGCGTCGTCGACGGGGTTCGTGAAGGTGTAGAGCGCCTGACCGCCCGCCCGCACGACGACGAAGTCGGGGAACGATCCGGCGGGGAACGTCACCTCGCCGCGGATGAGGTCGACGTAGGTGAGGTCGTGGTCGGGCACCCGCAGCCGGTAGGCCGGCTCGCGACCTTCGGCGCGGAACGCGGCCTTCTGCTCGTCGGTGAGGTCGCGGTCGAAGTTGTCGTAGCCGAGCTGCTTCGCGCGGCCGGCGGCCTCGTTGCGGGCGTCGATCTCCTCGGCGGTGGAGTACGACTCGTACACCGCGCCGGAGGCGATCAGCCGCTCGAGCACCTCGGCATAGATCTCGCGGCGCTGCGACTGCCGGTACGGCGCGTGCGGGCCGCCCTTCTCGACACCCTCGTCCCAGTCGATCTCGAGCCAGGTGAGTGCGTCGACGAGCTGACGGTAGCTCTCCTCGCTGTCGCGGGCGGCGTCGGTGTCCTCGACGCGGAAGATCAGCTTGCCGCCGGTGTGCCGCGCGTACGCCCAGTTGTACAGGGCGGTGCGGACCATTCCGACGTGCGGCAGCCCCGTCGGCGAGGGGCAGAACCGCACGCGGACGTCGGTTCCGGAAGCGGTGGTGGTGCGGGGATCGATCGCTGCAGACATCCGCACCAGTCTAGTTCGACGGACGCCGCCGGCCGTGGCCGCGCCGTCGCGGCTCGCGCCGTCGCGGCTCGCGCCGCGGCGGCCCGCGCCGCGGGATGGGCGCGCCTCGCCGCGGCTCGCGCTGCGGCATCCGTCGTCGCGTTCATCGAACCCCGGCATCCGTCGACGCGGTCGTCAAGGAACCATTCTCGCGGCGAGAAACCACGTCTGGCGTGTTTTCTCAGCCCGCGGATGGTTTCTCGACGGCACTGCCCGACGCGAGGACCTGCTGCAGGGCCTCAAGCGCGGCGGCGAGCGACGGCACCCGCTCCGCGCCCTGCGCCGTCACGACGTGGAGACGCCGCGCCTCCGCCGGCGGCAGCGGCGCCGTGACGATGCCGGGCAGCAGCGGGAACGACTCGAGAGCCATGCGCGGCAGCGTCGCCACGCCGATGCCCTGCGCGACGAGACCCTCGACGGCCACGTAGTTGTCGGTCTCGTATCCGATGCGCGGGGTGAACCCGGCGCGTCCGCACAGTTCCAGCAGGTGCCCGCGACAGCGGGGGCAGCCGGCGATCCACGTCTCGTCCGACAGCTCGCCGACATCGCGCACGGCGGCGTGGCCCGCCGGTAGGACGAGCATGAGGTCATCGCGCCCCGCGCTGCGCACCGAGAGCCCGCGGGCGCTGGAGCGGTGCGGGTCGTCGCGGTCGCCCGGATAGCTGAAGGTGAGGGCGATGTCGGCACGATCCTCGCGCACGGCCTCGACCGCCTCCGGCGGCTCCGCTTCCAGATACGTCAGCGACAGACCGGAGTGGGATGCCGCGAGGGCCGCGATGAGCCGCGGCACGACGACAGGCGACGCGGATGGGAAGGCCACGAGCCGCACGACTCCGGTGCGGAGCCCCCGCAGCTGAGCGAGTTCCTCGGCCACCGCGTCGACGGCGAGCGTCACGGCGGGCGCGTGGCGTGCAAGCACACGCCCGGCTTCGGTGAGACGGATGCCGCGCCCCACCCGCTCCACGATCGCCACGCCGAGCCGGGACTCCAGGCGCCGCAGGTGCTGGCTGATCGCCGGCTGGCTGAACCCCCGGGTGCCGGCGGCGCCCGTGATCGACCCGGTGTCGGCGATCGCGCGGACGATGCGCAGCGTCTGGACGTCGAGGTCGAGACTCGGTTCTTCCGGCATCCATCCATAATCACACGTCATGTCTTTCATCGGACACCTGTCGTAGACGCATAAGTTGCGCGACGGGAAAGTGGATGCATGAGCCCGACGTCCCTCGCCGCCCGCCCGCCGGCCGACCTCGGAAGTCTCGAGGCGCTGCGCGCGCAGTTCCCGGATGCCGCGGGGTATCTCGCCGCATGTACGTTGGGACTTCCCACGTCGGGCACCCGCGCGGCGATCGCGGCCGACCTCGCCGGGCGGCCGGACGTCGCGCAGTACTCGCGCGCGGTCGAGGCGTCGCGCGCGCACTTCGCGCGACTGGTCGGGGTGACGCCGGACCGCGTGGCGATCGGAGCGCAGACATCGGTCCAGGTCGCGCTGCTCGCGGCATCCGTCCCCGAGGGCGCCGACGTGCTCGTTCCCGAGCATGAGTTCTCGTCGCTCGTGCTGCCGTTCGTCCACGCGGGGCGCGGCATCCGCGTGCGCACGGCGCCGCTGGCGCGTCTCGCCGACGAGATCCGGCCGGGTACCGCGCTCGTCGCGTTCTCGCTCGTGCAGTCGGCTTCGGGCGAGGTCGCCGACCTCGACGCGATCGTCGCCGCCGCCTCCCGGTGGGGCGCTCGGACCGTGTGCGACGCGACACAGGCGGTGGGGTGGCTGCCCGTCTCCGCCGCACGCGTCGACGCCCTCCTCTGCCACGCGTACAAGTGGCTGTGCTGTCCGCGCGGCGTCGCGTTCCTCACCGTGCGCGCGGAATACGCCCGCGTTCTCGTGCCCGTGCAAGCCGGGTGGTATGCGGGCGAGGACCCGTGGACCTCTTGCTACGGCGGCGACGCGGACCTGGCCGGCTGCGCCCGTCGCTTCGACATCTCCCCCGCCTGGCAGGCCTTCGTCGGCGCGGAGCCCGCCCTCGCCGCGTTCGCCGCGACCGACATCGCGCGGGTGCACGCGTGGACCACACGGCTGGCTGCGGCCTTCCGCAAGCGTCTGGACCTGCCGGAACCGGAGCGCCCGAGCGCCATCGTCACGTGGCCGGATGCCAATGGATGCGATCTCGCGCGTCTCACCTCGGCCGGCATCACGGCCTCCGGCCGCAATGGCAGCGCGCGCGTCGCTTTCCACGTCTTCAACGACACCCGGGACGTCGACCGGGCAGCGGTCGCGCTCGGACGCTGACCCGCCGCCTCCTCGACCTCGCCCCACCTAACAGCAAGGGATCGTGCGCGACACGCCGGCGCGAGCCGTGAGTCTGCGGCGTGTCGCCCGGCATCCCTTGCCGTTCGCCATCGCGCCGCAAGCCCGCCGGAACCTCCCCCCTGGGCCGAGCCCTTCCCTCTGGGACGCGGTGGGCGTGAGGGTTCGGCGCGGGGATGAGGGTTCGACACTGCGGAGGGATCCGGGCCGGGCGGATGCCGCGGGCCAACCGGATGCCGCGGGCGGGCGCGTCAGCGCGTCAGCGCGCGGCGCGCGCGTACGGCGCGAGCACCGTCACCGCGGCGACGACGATGAGCGCGACGAGGGCGAGCCCGCCGTAGCCGATCGCGCCGAGCACGAAGCCCGCACCGATCGCCCCGAGGCCGCCGACGAGGCTCATCGCGAGATCGCTGCGGCCCTGGCGGCGCGTGCGCAGCGACTCCGCCGACGACTCCGTCAGCAGCGTCGATCCCGCGACCGTCGACGCGCTCCAGCCGAGGCCGAGCAGGACGAGCGCGACGGTGACGGCGGCGCCGGACTCCTGGCCGACGGCCGCGGTCAGCAGCGCCGCGGTGAGCAGGGCCTGGCCGAGGAGGATCGTGGGGATGCGGCCGAGTCGGTCGGCGAGGACGCCGAACACCGGAGCGAGCGCGTACATCCCCGCGATGTGCAGGCTGATCGTAAGACCGATGATCTCGAGGTCCGCGCCGTGGTGCAGCAGATGCACGGGCGTCATCGCCATGACGGCGACCATCACGCCGTGGGCGCCCGCGACCGCGACGATGGCGTACGCGGCCGCGCGCGGCCGGTCGGCGCGGGCGATCCCCGCGGCGGCTCCCGTCGCCGCGCTGCCCGCGATCCGCGTCGCCACCAGCAGCGGATCCGGTCGCAGCGCCGCGAGGTACAGCGCGACGGCCAGGATCTGCGCGACGACGGTGAACACGTACGGCCCGGTCAGCGGCGGCATCCCCAGCGCGTCGCCGAGCGCCTCCCCCGGACCCACGAGGTTCGGCCCGAGGACCGCCCCGATCGTGGTCGCCCAGACGACGAGCGAGAGATCGCGGCCGCGCGTGGCCGCCGTGGCGAGGTCGACCGCCGCGAACCGCGACTGCAGGTTCGCGGCCTGACCCGCGCCGATGAGCGCGAACCCCGCCAGCAGCAGCGGGAAGACCCGCACGCCCGCCGCGAGGATCACCACAGCGACGCCGACGAGCGCGATGAGCATGCCGCCGGCCAACGCGATACGGCGCCCACGACGCCGCGCGAGCGCTGCGAGCGGGACGGCGAGAGCCGCCGTCCCGAGCGTCACGAGCGCGGTCGCGAGCCCCGAGAACGCCTCATCGCCGGAGATGTCCGCCGCCAGCACGGCGCCGAGCGAGATCGTCGCTCCGAAGGCGATGCCGCCGAGGATCTGCCCCGACGCGAGCACCCCCACGGTCCGACGCCGCAGGCGGGCGAGCGCGTCGTCGTCGTAGGCCGCGGCATCCGTCGCCGACGTCGGTCCGGTCGCGTCAGCCATCGGCGCGCGGCGCGTCGCGGACAGGGTTCCGCAACGTCCCGAGCCCCGTGATCTCCACCTCGACGACGTCGCCCGCGACGAACGGACCGACGCCGGCCGGCGTCCCCGCAAGGATCACGTCGCCCGGCAGCAGCGTGAACGCCTGTGAGGCGTACGAGATGAACTCGGCGACCGAGTGCACCATGTTGCCGAGCGCGCCGTCCTGGCGGACCTCGCCGTTGACCCGGGTGATGATGCGCACATCGGATGCCGGGTCGAACTCGGTCTCGATCGCGGGACCGAGCGGGCAGAACGTGTCGAACCCCTTCGCGCGCGCCCACTGCCCATCGGTCTTCTGCAGGTCTCGCGCCGTGACGTCGTTGCCGATCGTGTAGCCGAAGACGTGGTCCAGCGCATCGGCGACCGACACGTTCTTCGTGACGCGGCCGATGACAGCGGCAAGCTCGCCCTCGTAGTCGGTGCGCTCGGACTGCGGCGGCCGCACGATCGTGTCCCCGGGTCCGATGACGGAGGTGTTGGGCTTGAGGAACATCATGGGCTCCTCGGGCACCTCGTTGCCGAGCTCCGCCGCGTGGTCGCGGTAATTGCGGGCGATGCCGATGACCTTCGAGCGCGGGATCACTGGTGCGAGCAGCGCGACCTCGCCGAGCGGCACGCGCTCACCCGTCGTGTCGAATCCGGCGAACAGCGGATCACCGGCGAGGACGACCAGTTCGCCCTCGTCGACGATGCCGAACCGGATGGCGTCCTGGTGGCTGAAGCGGACGATCCTCACGCGTCAGAGCCCTCGGCGGCGTCGGCGTCCAGCCGCAGCAGCCAGCCGTGCGTGTCTTCCCGGCGCCCGTACTGGATGTCGGTGAGCTCCTGCCGCAGCGACAGGGCGAGCTCGCCGAGGGGCTGCTCGTCGACGAAGTCGTGACCCTTCAGCTGCCCGATGGGAGCGACCACGGCCGCGGTACCGCACGCGAACACCTCGACGATGTCGCCCGAGGCGACGCCCTCGCGCCACTCGCCGATCGAGACGGCGCGCCCCTCGACCTTGTGCCCGCGGTCGGCGGCCAGCTGGAGGATGGAGTCGCGCGTGATGCCCTCGAGGATCGAGTCCGACTGCGGCGTGACGAGCGTGCCGTCCTTGTAGACGAACACGACGTTCATGCCGCCGAGCTCCTCGACGTTGCGGTGGGAGTCGAGGAAGACGACCTGGTCGCATCCCTGCTCGTAGGCCTCGGCCTGCGGCAGCAGACTCGCGGCGTAGTTGCCGCCGGTCTTGGCGGCACCGGTCCCGCCCTTGCCGGCGCGGGCATAGTCCTCGCTGAGCCAGATCGAGACCGGCTTGGCGCCGCCCTTGAAGTAGGCGCCGACCGGCGAGGCGATGAGGTAGTAGGCCACCTTGTTCGCGGGGCGCACGCCGAGGAACGCCTCCTTGGCGAACATGAAGGGCCGCAGGTACAGGCTCTGGTCAGCGCCGGAGGGGACCCACGCGCCGTCGACCGCGATGAGCTCGCGCAGCGACTGGATGAAGTACTCCACCGGCAGTTCCGGCAGCGCGAGCCGCCGGGCGCTGCGCTGCAGGCGACGGCCGTTCTGGTCGGGGCGGAAGGTCCACACCGAGCCGTCGGCGTGACGGTAGGCCTTGATCCCCTCGAAGATCTCCTGGCCGTAGTGGAGCACCGCGGCGGCGGGGTCGAGCGAGATGGGCCCGTAGGGCTGCACGCGCGGACGGTGCCACCCGCCGCGCACCGACCAGCAGATGTCGACCATGTGGTCGGTGAAGGTCGTGCCGAAGGCGGGGTCGACCAGCAGTTGGTCGCGCTCGGCGGGCGTCTTGGCGGCGAGGTTGCGCGTGACGGCGAACTCGAGCGGAGCGAGGGCGGTGTCGGGGTCGTGGGTGAGGCTCATGAGATGTCCTGTGAGATCGTGACCGGTGCGGCGGGATGCGGCATCCTCAGGCTACGCCGCGGGCGTCGCGGCGGGGAGCGCCCGGGCGATGGCGTCGCCGGTCTGTGCGGTCGTGCGGGCGGATCCGTCCCGGGCGGCGATATCGGCTTCGATGGCGCGGGTGACGCGCCGGGCCTCATCGGCGAGCCCGAGGTGATCGAGCATGAGTGCGATGGATCCGATGGCGGCCGTGGGGTCGGCCTGCTGGGTCCCCGCGATGTCCGGCGCTGAGCCGTGCACGGGCTCGAACATCGAGGGGAAGACGCCGTCGGGATTGATGTTCCCCGATGCGGCGAGGCCGATGCCTCCGGTGACGGCGCCGGCCAAGTCGGTGAGGATGTCGCCGAAGAGGTTGTCGGTGACGATCACGTCGAAGCGGCCCGGGTTCGTGACCAGATAGATGGTGGCCGCGTCGACGTGTGCATAGTCTACGGTCACGTCGGGGTGCTCGGATGCCACGGCGTCCACGATCCGCTTCCACATGCCGCCGGCGTGCACCAGCACGTTGGTCTTGTGCACGAGGGTCAGTTTCTTCCGGCGCTTCTCCGCCTGCGCGAAGGCGTAGCGGACGACGCGCTCGATGCCGTAGGCCGTGTTGACCGAGGTCTCGTTGGCGACCTCGTGAGGCGTGCCGGTGCGGATCGAGCCGCCGTTGCCGACGTACGGCCCCTCGGTCCCCTCGCGCACGACGACGAAATCGATCTCGCCGGGGTCGGCGAGCGGACCGGGCGCCCCCGGGTACAGCCTCGACGGGCGGAGGTTCACGTAGTGGTCGAGTGCGAACCGCAGCTTCAGCAGCAGGCCGCGCTCGATGTTCGCATCCTTCAGGCGCGGGTCGCCGGGCACGCCGCCGACAGCGCCCAGGAGGATGACGTCATGGCTCGCGATCGCCGCGAGGTCATCGTCAGTGAGCGTGTCGCCGGTCTCGAGGTAACGCGCCGCGCCGAGCGAGAACCGCGTTTTCTCGAAGGTGACGCCGGAGTCGCGCGTCACGGCATCCAGGACCTTCTCCGCCTCGGCGACGACTTCGGGACCGATGCCGTCGCCCGGGATGACGGCCAGCTTGATGACGCGCGACATGGATCTCCTCGTGCTCACAGAGACCGCGCGAGGCGTGCCGATCAGTGCTCGGCGTGCGCGGTGCGGGACCCCTTCAGCGTAGTGGCCGCGATGACCGCTGCGATGCCGACGAGGACGGCGCCGATCACGGCCGTGATGCCCACCCCGGCGTCGAACGCGTGCGCTGCCGCGGTGCGGAGGGCCTCGGCGGTGGCGGGATCGAGCGTGTCGGCGACGGTCACCGCGCCCGCGAGGGTCTCGCGCGCGGCATCCGCGGCGTCGCCGGCCACGCCCGCCGGCAGCACGATTCCGGTGCGATACGCGGCGGTGAGGATGCCGCCGAGCACGGCCGTGCCGAGGACGGCGCCGAGCTCGTACGCCGTCTCGGAGACCGCGCTGGCGGCCCCCGCCTTCGCGGGCGGGGCGCTCGCGAGGATGAGGTCGTTCGAGACGGTCTCGGCGGCCCCGATGCCGATGCCGAGCAGCGTGAACGCGCCGATCAGCAGCGCGAGCGCGCCCTCGCCGACTGCGAGCGGGACGAGGAGGTACGCGACGACGGAGAACGCCAGCGCGGCGGGGACGACGATGCGGGCCGACACGCGCCGTGCGACGGGCACCACGAGCAGGCCCGAGATGATCATCGCGAGCATGCCCGGCACGAGCGCGAGCCCGGCGTTCATGGGCGAGAGCCCGACGATCAGCTGCAGGTGCTGCGCGACGAAGTAGAGAAACCCGACGAGGGCGATGACGCTCAGCAGGTTGACCAGGAGCGCGCCACTGAAGGTACCGCGCGAGAAGAGGCGCATGTCGAGCATGGGCTGCTCCGCGGCGAGCTGACGACGCACGAACAGGATGCCGAAGAGGATGCCCGTCGCGGCGAGGATCACCGGCAGCGGACCGAACCCGTGGACCGCCACCTCCTTGATGGCGTACACGACGGGGACCATCGTGAGCATCGACAGGGCGATGCTCACCGGGTCGATGCGACCGGGGTGCGGGTCGCGACTCTCCGGCACGAGGAGCGGCGCGAGGACGAGAAGCGGGATGAGCACGGGCACCGACATGAGGAAGACCGAGCCCCATGCGAAGTGCTCGAGCAGGAGGCCGCCGACGATCGGCCCGAGGGCGGCGCCGGCCGAGAACATCGAGGCCCAGACGGCGATCGCGAGGCGGCGCTGGTCGCGATCGGTGAAGATCGACCGCAGCAGCGAGAGCGTCGAGGGCATGAGCATCGCACCGAACACGCCCATCCCGGCACGGGCGGCGATGAGCCAGGCGGCGCTGGGGGCGAACGCGGCGAGCACCGAGACGGCGGCGAATCCGGTCGCGCCGATCAGCAGCATCCGGCGCCGGCCGAACCGGTCGCCCAGGGTCCCCATCGTCACCAGCAGGCCCGCGAGCACGAGCGGGTAGGCGTCGATGATCCACAGCTGCTGGGCGCTGGAGGGGTTCAGGCTCAGCGAGATGTCGGGCAGCGCGAAGCTCAGCACGGTGTTGTCCACCGAGACGAGCAGCACGGGCAGCATGAGGACGACCAGCGCCGTCCAGCCGCGCCAGCCGACCCGCTTCCCCTGAGCGTCGGCGAGGGTGATCTCTTCAGTCAAAGTCATGATATCTATACCGTCCAGCCGGTATAGTAACAGATGACCGCGTCCCGACGCGAGAGGATGGAGAACATGTCCCGCCCACCCCGTGCCCGCGAGAGCGTGCTCGACGCGTTCGAGGCGCTGCTCATCGCCGAGGGACCGAAGGCGGCGACGATGGATGCCGCCGCGCAGGCCGCCGGCGTCTCGAAGGGCGGCCTGCTCTACCACTTCGCGTCGAAGGAAGCGCTGGAGACCGCGTTGCTGGAGCGCATGGAGCAGCTCGCGCGCGAGGACGTCGCCGAGATGGAGGCGGAGCCCGAGGGCATCGTGTCGGCGTTCCTGCGGTCGTCGGTGATGGACGACTCCCCCATCGACCGCGCGCTCATCGCGGGATCGCGCCTCGCGCAGGGAGGCAGCGCGGCGGCCGTCGAGGCGCTGCGGCGCGTGCGCGAGCTGTGGGAAGAGGCGCTGCGTCCCCACACCCGCGACGAGACGGCGCTGCAGCTGGTGCTGCTCGTGAGCGACGGGCTCTACTTCAACAACGCCCTGGGCGTGCAGACCCCCGGCGCCACCGTCCCGGGGCCGGTGCCCGAGGGCGCCGCGATGGATGCCCTGATCGCGCTCGTCGAGGCATCGGCCCGCTGAGCGGGCCGGCTCGGCGGGCCGACCGGGGCCGGTGCGCGGGTCAGGCCTCGGTGATCTCGATCTGGCGGAACAGGTCGGCGCCGACGGCCTCGCGCATCTGATCGAGGATGTCGTCCGGCACGGGCTGGTCGACGGTCAGCACCGACAGGGCGCGGCCGCTGGCATCGGGGTGCGCGACGAACAGCCCCGCGATGTTGATGCCGGCCTCGCCGAGCTTCTGGCCGTAGATCGCCACGATGCCCGGGCGGTCGGCGTAGCGCATGACGACGTGGTGCTCCTCGATCGGCACCTCGATCTCGTATCCGTTGATGCCGACGATCTTCGGCACCATGCGGGTGCCGGCGAGCGTGCCCGCGACCGTCAGCACGGTGCCGTCCGACAGCGTGCCGCGCAGGATCGTGATGTTGCGGTAGAGCGGGCTCTCCGCCTCCACGACCAGGCGCGTCTCGATGCCGCGCTGCTCGGCGAACAGCGGCGCGTTCACGTAGGAGACGTTCTCGCTCACGATCTTGGTGAAGATGCCCTTGAGCGCCGCGAGACGGTAGACGCTGACGTCGTAGGCGGCGAGCTCCCCGCGCACCTCGATGTCGAGGCTCGTGAGGGCGCTCGTCGCGAGGCCCGAGAACACCTGGCCGAGCTTTTCGACGAGGGCGATGCCGGGACGCACGAACGGGTCGATGACGCCGCCCGCGACGTTGACGGCGTCGGGCACGAGGTCGCCCTCGAGGGCGAGCTTGACGGAGCGGGCGACCGAGATGCCGGCCTTCTCCTGCGCCTCGTCCGTCGATGCCCCGAGGTGCGGCGTCACCACGACGTTCGGCAGCGACAGCAGCGGGTACGCCGTGCCGTCCTCCTTCGGCGGCTCGGAGGTGAAGACGTCGAGGCCGGCGCCGGCGATCTCGCCGGTCGTGAGCGCCGTGTACAGCGCCTCCTCGTCGATGAGGCCGCCGCGGGCGACGTTGACGACATACGCCGTCGGCTTCATGGCGCGGAACTGCTCCGCCCCGATCATGCCGGTCGTCTCAGGCGTCTTGGGCATGTGGATCGTGACGAAGTCGCTCTGCGCGAGCAGCTCGTCGAGCGACAGCAGGGTGACACCGAGCTGCTGTGCGCGCGCCGGGGTGACATACGGGTCGTACGCGACCACCGTCACGCCGAAGCCCTGCAGGCGCGCGGCGATGAGTGCGCCGATGCGGCCGAGTCCGATGATGCCGACGGTCTTCTCGAACAGTTCGGTGCCGGTGAACGAGCTGCGCTTCCAGGCGCCGGCGGCCAGCGACGCGTGCGCGGCGGGGATGTGGCGGGCGAGGCTCAGGATGTGCCCGACCGTGAGCTCGGCCGCCGAGATGATGTTCGACGTCGGTGCGTTGACGACCATGACGCCGGCGGCGGTGGCGGCCTTGATGTCGACGTTGTCGAGGCCGACGCCGGCGCGCGCGACGACCTTGAGGCGGGATGCCGCGGCGATCGCCTCGGCATCCACCTTCGTCGCCGAGCGGATGAGGATCGCGTCCGCGTCCGCGATCGCGGTGAGCAGCGCCGGGCGGTCGGTGCCGTCGACGTTGCGGACGACGAAGCCCTCCCCGAGGGCGTCGATCGTGGCGGGAGAGAGTTCTTCGGCGATGAGGACGACAGGCTTGGACACAGCGGCAGACCTTCGGAAGTACGCGCGGGCGCGAGCGGGTGGAGTTCCACGCCGCACACCACCGGGAGGAGGCGGGGCGTGTCGGGACTCAGCCTACCCGGGCGCGACGCGCGGTCCCGACCGTGTGACGCCCGCGGTCACGCCCCGTGACGGGGAGGCGTCGGCGACTTCAGCCCAGCATCGACGCGCCGGCGACGGCGCTGTAGGCGATGATGTTCAGCCAGAACACTGCGACGACGGCGAGGCCGGTCACCATCACGAGCGCGAACTGCCACCACACTCGTCGCCAGCCGAGCGCGAACGCGATGCCGAACGCGATCAGCGGGAAGACGACCGCCAGCAGCAGCACGAACCAGCCGTAGGCGTTCAGCGACAGGGCGCCCGTCGCCTGCGCGACGAGGAAGTCCACGGCGTTCCACACCGCGTAGGCGTAGAAGAGCCCGAACAGCGCGGCGATCGTGACGACCGCCCACGTGGGCGTCTGCGGCGCGCGCCGCGGCGCGGCGGTCGTGTCGGCGGTCATTGTCCCACCGCTCCGATCATCACGAACGGCCACGGGACGAGGAGGGCGAGCCCGCCGATCAGCCAGACCAGCCGCAGCCACGGCTTCGACAGCCGCGTGAGCAGGTACACCGTCGCGAACCACAGCGCCGGCGCGATGACGGCGAGCCAGAAGGCGAAGCGATACCCGACGGGGCTCACGAGGAACTGCGCGGTGCCCTCCAGGCGCAGCCCACCGATGATCCAGCCGATCGTGAAGAGTGCGTAGACGCCGCCGAGGATGCCGAGGCTCACGAGCACGACGTTGCCGAGCGGCGTCGGCTCGCCCGGCATCGTCACCGTCCCGTCGGGCTCGATCCGGCCGACCTCGTCGCTGCCGCGTCCGACCGCGGTGTAGCCGTCCGGCAGCGCCACCGGCCCTGCCGCGGGTTCCGGGTCGGCCGCGGGTCGGGTCCCGACGTCGAGCGTGGGATCGTCATCGCCGTCCCAGCTGAGGGCGTCGTCGTCGCGTCCGGTGCTCACCCGTTCAGCGTACCGGCGACCGCCGCCGCGGCGGCGGCGACCTGCTGCGGGTCGGTCGACGCTAGCAAAAGCCGAGAGCCCGGCCCCCTCGTGAGGGAGCCGGGCCCGGTGTGGCTTTCGCAAGCCTGCTCGGCGGGTGTGCCGAGGATTGTGGGAGGTCAGCGCGCGGCGCTGCCCTCGGTGTAGTCGCTGTCCTGCTGCTTCCAGGCGAACAGGGAGCGCAGCTGCTTGCCGGTCGTCTCGATCGGGTGCTGCGCCTCCTTCTCGCGCAGGGCCAGGAACTCGGGGGCACCGGCATCCTGATCGGCGATGAAGCGCTCGGCGAACGCGCCGGACTGGATGTCGGCGAGCACGGCCTTCATGTTCTCCTTGACCGACGGGTCGATGACCCGGGGGCCGGAGACGTAGTCGCCGTACTCGGCGGTGTCGGAGATCGACCAGCGCTGCTTGGCGATGCCGCCCTCCCACATGAGGTCGACGATGAGCTTCAGCTCGTGCAGGACCTCGAAGTAGGCGATCTCCGGCTGGTAGCCGGCCTCGGTGAGCGTCTCGAAGCCGTACTGCACGAGGTGGCTCATGCCACCGCAGAGCACCGACTGCTCACCGAACAGGTCGGTCTCGGTCTCTTCCGTGAAGGTCGTCTTGATGACGCCGGCACGGGTGCCGCCGATCGCCTTCGCGTACGACAGCGCGGTCGCCCACGCGGTGCCCGACGCGTCCTTCTCGACGGCGATGATGTCGGGGATGCCGCGGCCGGCGACGAACTCGCGGCGCACCGTGTGGCCAGGGGCCTTCGGGGCGACGAGGATGACGTCCACGCCCTCGGGCGCGTCGATGTAGCCGAAGCGGATGTTGAAGCCGTGCGCGAACGCGAGCGTCTTGCCCTCGGTGAGACGGTCCTTGATCGACTCGCTGTAGATGCCGCGCTGGTGCTGGTCGGGCGCGAGGATCATGATCACGTCGGCCCACTCGGTCGCGTCGGCGACGCTCTTGACCTCGAAGCCGTCCTCGGTCGCCTTCGCGGCGGACTTCGAGCCGTCCTTCAGCGCAATGACGACCTCGACGCCCGAGTCGCGCAGGTTCTGCGCGTGCGCGTGGCCCTGCGAGCCGTAGCCGACGATCGCGACCTTCTTGCCCTGGATGACGGACAGGTCGGCGTCGGCGTCGTAGAAGATCTCAGCCATGGTTATGTGTTTCTCCTTCGTGATGGTGTGGGAAGTCAGTTGCGCAGGACGCGTTCGGTGATGGACTTTCCGCCGCGGCCGATGGCGACCATGCCGGACTGGGCGAGCTCTTTGATGCCGAACGGCTCGAGGGCGCGCAGCAGCGCGTCGACCTTGCCGCGGTCTCCGGTGACCTCGACGACCAGCGCGTCGGTCGCGTAGTCGACGACGGAGGCGCGGAACAGGTTCACCACCTCGATCACGTTCGAACGCGTCTGGTTGTCGGCGCGCACCTTGATGAGCATGTGCTCGCGCTGGACGGATGCGGCCGGCTCCAGCTCCACGATCTTGATGACGTTCACGAGCTTGTTCAGCTGCTTGGTCACCTGCTCCAGCGGCAGCGCGTCGACATCGACCACGACCGTGATGCGCGACAGTCCCGGCACCTCGGTGACGCCCACGGCGAGCGAGTTGATGTTGAAGCCGCGGCGGGCGAACAGCCCCGCGACGCGGGTCAGCAGACCCGGCTTGTCCTCGACGAGGAGGCTCAGCACATGAGTCGACATTCTCAGTCCTCCTGGTCGAAGCTCGGGGCGTGGTCACGCGCGTACTGGACGTAGCTGTTGCTGACACCCTGCGGCACCATCGGCCACACCATGGCGTCGGCCGAGACGACGAAGTCGATCACGACGGGGCGGTCGTTCGTCTCCAGCGCCGTGGTGATCGCGGCATCCACGTCCTCTTCCTTCTCCACGCGGATCGCGAGGCACCCGTAGGCCTCGGCGAGCTTGACGAAGTCGGGGATGCGGACGGTGCCCGCACCGGTGTTGAGGTTGGTGTGGGAGTACCGGCCGTCGTAGAACAGCGTCTGCCACTGGCGCACCATGCCGAGGCTGGAGTTGTTGATGATCGCGACCTTGATCGGGATGTTGTTGATCGCGCAGGTCGCGAGCTCCTGATTGGTCATCTGGAAGCAGCCGTCGCCGTCGATCGCCCACACGTCGCGGTGCGGCTCGGCGACCTTCGCGCCCATCGCGGCCGGCACCGCGTAGCCCATCGTGCCGGCCCCGCCGGAGTTCAGCCACGCGTTCGGGCGCTCGTACTTGATGAACTGCGCCGCCCACATCTGGTGCTGTCCGACGCCCGCGGCGTAGACGCCCTCGGGGCCGGTCAGCTCGCCGATGCGGGAGATGACGTACTGCGGCGACATGAGGCCGTCGCTCGGCTGGGTGTAGCCGAGGGGGAACTCGGTGCGCAGTCCGTCGAGGTAGGACCACCACTCCGCGATGTCGGGGCTGTCGCCGGACGTCGCCGTGCGGAAGGCGCCCTCGAGGTCGACGAGCACGTCGCGCACATCGCCCACGATCGGCACATCGGCGGTGCGGATCTTGGAGATCTCCGCGGGGTCGATGTCGACGTGCACGACCTGGGCGTGGGGCGCGAACAGCGCGGCCTTGCCGGTCACGCGGTCATCGAAGCGGGCGCCGAGGGCGACGATGAGGTCGGCCTCCTGCAGTGCCAGGACAGCCGGCACCGTGCCGTGCATGCCGGGCATGCCGAGGTGCTGCGCGTGGGAGTCGGGGAAGGCGCCCCGCGCCATCAGCGTCGTCACGACCGGCGCGCCGGTGGTCTCGGCGAGCGTCAGCAGCTCGGCGGAGGCGCGCGCCCGGATGACCCCGCCGCCGACGTACAGCACGGGCTTGCGGGCCGCGGCCAGCAGCTGCGCGGCGGCCTGGATCTGCTTGCCGTGCGCCTTCGTCACCGGGCGGTAGCCGGGAAGGTCCACCTTGGGCGGCCACACGAACGGCGCCTCGGCCTGCTGCGCGTCCTTCGTGATGTCCACGAGCACGGGACCGGGACGGCCCGTCGAGGCGATCTCGTATGCGGCCGCGATCGCGCCGGGGATCTCCGCGGCATCCTTCACGAGGAACGAGTGCTTCGTGATCGGCATCGTGATGCCGACGATGTCGGCCTCCTGGAACGCGTCGGTGCCCATGAGGTTCGAGAACACCTGACCGGTGATCGCGACGATCGGCACCGAGTCCATGTACGCGTCGGCGATGGCCGTGACGAGGTTGGTGGCGCCGGGACCGGACGTCGCGATGGCGACCCCGACCTTGCCGGATGCCGAGGCGTAGCCCTCGGCGGCGTGACCGGCGCCCTGCTCGTGGCGCACGAGGATGTGACGGAGGTCCGTCGAGTCCATCAGGGGGTCGTAGACGGGGAGGATCGCGCCGCCGGGAAGACCGAAGACGTCGGTCACCCCCAGCATTTCGAGGGAGCGGACGACCGCCTGCGCGCCGGTCAGCACCGGTGCGGCGGATCCTCGGGCGGGCGGGCGCGGCACGGCCGCGGCGGTGTCGAGAGACATAGGGGTACCTCGGGTGTCGGATGCGTGTGAGGGCGGCTTCCCGGTGGGCGCGGCACTCCGGGCTCAGCCCGTGGTCGCGCCTTCGGCAGCGGAGCGCACGAGCTTGGAGTACTTGGCCAGAACGCCACGGGTGTAGCGCGGGGGAAGCGGCTCCCAGCCGTCACGGCGGGAGTTCAGCTCTGCGTCATCAACGAGTAGGTCGAGAGTGCGAGCCGCGATATCGACCCGTATCAGATCACCATCGCGCACGAAGGCGATGGGACCAGCGTCCACCGCTTCGGGTGCTATGTGGCCGATGCACAGGCCGGTTGTGCCGCCTGAGAATCGTCCGTCCGTCAAGAGTAGTACATCTTTTCCGAGCCCCGCGCCCTTGATGGCCGCGGTGATGGCGAGCATCTCGCGCATGCCGGGGCCGCCCTTGGGGCCCTCGTAGCGGATCACCACGACGGTGCCGGGCTCGATGCTCCCCTCGGCGAGGGCGTCGATCGCGGCGCGCTCGCGCTCGAAGACCCGGGCGGGGCCCTCGAACACGGCGGCATCGAAGCCGGCCGTCTTCACGACAGCCCCCTCCGGTGCCAGCGAGCCGTGCAGGATCGTCAGGCCGCCGGTGGCGTGGATCGGGTTGTCGAACGTGTGGATGACCGTGCCGTCGATGGGGTCGGGGTCGAGCTCGGCGAGGTTCTCCGCGAGGGTTTTGCCGGTGACCGTCAGCGCGTCGCCGTGCAGGAAGCCCTCGTCGAGCATCGCCTTCATGATGACGGGGATGCCGCCGTGGCGGTCGACGTCGTTCATGACGTACTTCCCGAACGGCTTCATGTCGGCCACGTGGGGCACTTTGTCGCCGATGCGGTTGAAGTCGTGCAGGCTCAGCTCGACCTCGGCCTCGCGCGCGATCGCCAGGAGGTGCAGCACGACGTTGGTCGACCCGCCGAGGGCCATCGCGAGCGCGATGGCGTTCTCGAACGCCTCCTTGGTGAGGATGTCCCGCGTCGTGATGCCCTGACGGAGCAGGTTCACGACGGCCTCGCCCGAGCGGTGCGCGAAGTAGTCGCGGCGGCGGTCGGCCGACGGCGGCGCCGCGGAGCCCGGCAGGCTCAGCCCGAGCGCCTCGGCGACGGAGGCCATCGTGTTCGCGGTGTACATGCCGCCGCAGGCCCCCTCGCCGGGGGCGATCGCGCACTCGATGCGCCTGAGGTCGGCTTCGCTCATCTTGCCCGCGAGGCACGCGCCGACGGCCTCGAACGAGTCGATGATGGTGACGTCCTTCTCCGTGCCGTCGGAGAGCTTCACCCAGCCGGGGGCGATCGAGCCGGCGTAGAGGAAGACGCTCGACAGGTCCAGGCGCGCCGAGGCCATCAGCATCCCGGGAATGGACTTGTCGCACCCGGCCAGCAGCACCGTGCCGTCGAGGCGCTCGGCCATGACGACGGTCTCGACCGAGTCGGCGATGACCTCACGGCTCACGAGCGAGAAGTGCATGCCCTCATGGCCCATCGAGATGCCGTCGGAGACGGAGATGGTGCCGAACTGCAGCGGGTAGCCGCCGCCGGAGTGCACGCCCTCCTTGGCGCCCTGCGCGAGCCGGTCCAGGCTCAGGTTGCACGGCGTGATCTCGTTCCAGCTGGACGCGATGCCGATCTGGGGCTTGTCCCAGTCCTCGTCGCCCATGCCGACGGCGCGCAGCATGCCGCGGGAGGTGGTCGCCTCGATGCCGTCGGTGACGACGCGGCTGCGGGGTTTGATGTCGATGTTCGGATCGCTGGCAGGCATTCTCGAAGTCTATTCCCGCGTGCGGGTGCGCTCGTGCGCGAGCCGTACAAGCATCTCGGCCAGTTCTGGGATGCCCTCCACACGAACGGATGCCGCGGTCTCCCCCGCCCCGACACGCACGCCGACGTCGCCCGGCCCGAGCGAGCCGAGCGCGTCCTCGTCGGTGACGTCGTCGCCGGCGAAGAGCACGGCGGTCGCGCCGGTGTACGCGCGCAGCCACGCGATCGCCGTGTCCTTGCCTTCCTCGCGGAAGGCGTACTCGACGATGTGGTGGCCGGTGCGACGCCGCCACTGCGGCGCCTGCGTCGCCATGAGCGCATCCACCCTGGCGTGCAGGTCCGCGCGGGCGGCCGGCGGGACGGTGCGCGAGGGCACCGCGAAGCCGAAGGTCTTCGGTTCTATCCACGCCCCCGGCACGTCGGCGACGAGCGCCTCGGCCGCGGCGCGCAGCCGGTCGCGCTCGGCCCGCTCGTCGGGGGTCGGCTCACCGGCGGCCGGGTGCCGCGGTCCGTCTGCGGGGGTCCAGTGCTCGGCGCCGTGGGAGCCGGCCAGCAGCAGGACGGAATCGTCCCCGTGCTCGGCGATGACGCGGAGGTCGGGCAGGCTCCGGCCCGACACGAGCGCGACAGTCGTGTCGGGCGCCGCCGCGAGGGCGTCGACGGCGGCCCGGGCCGTCGGTGCCATCCGTGCGCTCATGGGGTCGTCGACGAGGGGCGAGAGCGTGCCGTCGAAGTCCAGCGCGACGAGCAGGCGGTCGGTGCCGGCAAGGCTCGCGAGGGCGTCGTCGATCGTCATCGGCTCCCCCGCACGGCGTCCAGGTCGGTGAGGAAGCGGTGCGACCAATCCGCGACGTCGTGGTCACGCACGCGCCGGCGCAGCGCACGCATGCGGCGCGCCTGCTCGGCGGGCGGCATCTGCACCGCCGTCATGATGGCGTGCTTGAGCCCCTCGATGTCGTGCGGGTTCACCTTGACCGCCTGCGCCAGTTCGTCCGCCGCGCCGGTGAACTCGCTCAGCACGAGCGCACCGCGGCCGTCGATACGGCTGGCGACGTACTCCTTCGCCACGAGGTTCATGCCGTCGCGGAGGGCGGTCACGAGCATGACGTCGGCCGCGAGGTAGAGGGCCACCATCTCCTCGCGGGGATACGAGTGGTGCAGATACCGGATGGCGGTGTGGCCGACGGTGTCGTGGTCGCCGTTGATGCGCCCCACGGTCAGCTCGATCTCGTCGCGCAGCTGCATGTACGCCGCGACACGCTCCCGGCTGGGGCTGGCCACCTGCACCAACGTGACGTCCTCGACGTCGAGGCGGTGCTCGGCGAGCAGCTCGCCGTACGCCTTCAGTCGGTGCATGATCCCCTTGGTGTAGTCCAGGCGGTCCACCCCGAAGAGGATCGTGCGCGGGTTGCCGAGGCTCTCGCGGATCTCCCGGGCACGCTCCTGCACCTCGGGCCGACGGGCGATCTCGTCGTAGAGCGCGGCGTCGATCGAGATCGGATAGGCCTTCGCCACGGCGCGGCGCTCCGAGCCGTCCGGCCCGGGGACGCGCACCGCTCCGGACTTCGTCTCGAGTCCCAGCTGTCGGCGCACGGCGGTCGCGAAGTTCCCGGCATCCGTCGTCCGCTGGAAGCCGATGACGTCGGCGCCGAGCAGTCCCTCCAGCACCTGGCGGCGCCACGGCAGCTGCGAGTAGATGCCGTAGGCCGGGAAGGGAATGTGGTGGAAATAGCCGATCACGACGTCGGGACGCAGCTCTCGGAGCAGGCGCGGCACGAGCTGCAGTTGATAGTCCTGCACCCACACCGTGGCACCGGGCGCGGCCACGGATGCCGCGGCCTGGGCGAACCGCTCGTTCACCCGCACGTAGGCGTCCCACCACTCCCGGTGATAGGCGGGCGGCGAGATCACATCGTGGTAGAGCGGCCAGATGGTGTCGTTGGAGAAGCCCTCGTAGTACAGCTCCACGTCCTCATCGCTGAGCGTGACGGGGACGAGGGAGATGCCGTCGAACGCGAAGGGCGCGACCTCGAGGTCCGCCGTGCCCGGCCAGCCCACCCAGGCTCCGCCGGTGGACTGCAGCACGGGCTCCAGCGCGGCGACCAGACCGCCGGGCGAACGGCGCCAGCCTCCCTCGGCATCATCGGAGTGGTCGACGGGAAGGCGGTTGGACACGACGATGACGTCGGCCTCGGCTGTGGTGTCGCTCACGCGGCTCCTCTCGGCAGGCGTGGTTCCAGGCTAACGTGGACGCATGCGCAAGTACCTGTTCGGGACCGGGATCATCTCCGCCGTGACGAGCGGACTGACCTTGCTGCGCAGTGCGCGCGGCGATGTGCCGTTCACCTGGCGGCAGGCGCTTGCCTGGCTGAGCTGGGGAATCACGCTCGCGCTCGCGATCGGCACGATCGTCGACACCCGCCGGGCGGAGCGCGGGGCGCTCATCGCAACCGACTCCCCCGTGCACGGCAAAGAGAAGAAGCTGCTGAAGCAGCGCGTGACGCGCTGAGGGTCAGCGCGGGCAGGTGCAGCGGTCACCCGCCGCGACGCCCGCCAGTGCGGCGTCGATGTGCTCGCCGCAGCCGGCCCACGTCGTCTTGCCGCAGGTGTCGCAGCTCACCGGATAGCACATGAGGATCCTCCGTCGTCGTCGGTGACCATGCTAACCGCCGCGCGCCGGGCCTCAGCGCGTGAGGATGAGCGCCTCGCCCTGACCGCCCCCGCCGCAGAGGCCGACCGCTGCCGTTCCGGACCCGCGCCGCACGAGCTCGTGCACGGCGTGCACGACCAACCGTGCACCGGATGCTCCGATCGGGTGCCCGATCGCGATCCCGCCGCCGTGGATGTTGACGACGTCGTCGGACAGCCCCAGCTCGGACTGCGACCGCGCTACGACGGCCCCGAACGCCTCGTTGATCTCGACGAGATCGAGGTCGGATGCCGTGAGTTGCTGCCGCTGCAGTGCCTGTTCGATCGCGCGCGCGGGTTGGGCGTGCAACGAGTTGTCGGGACCGGCGACCTGTCCGGCGGCTCCCACCGCCGCCAGGACCGTCCAGCCGTTCTCGTCGGCGTGGGCACGCGTGGTGAGCACGACCGCCGCGGCGCCGTCGGAGATCTGCGACGCGTTGCCCGCCGTGATGGTGCCGTCCTTCGCGAACGCCGGGCGAAGCCCCGCGAGCGTCTCCACCGTGGTCTCGGGGCGGATCCCCTCGTCCACCGTGACGGTCACGGCCGGCCCCCGCCGCTGCGGGACCTCGATCGGGACGATCTCACCGTCGAAGACCCCCGCGTCGTATGCCGCGGCGGCGCGCTGGTGGGAGAGCGCCGCGACGCGATCCTGCGCGTCACGGGTGATGTCGAACGACGGATTTAGTCGCTCCGTCGACGCGCCCATCGACTCCCTGTCGTAGGCGTCGGTCAGACCGTCGTACGCCATGTGGTCGAGCACCTCGACCGAACCGTAGGTCCAGCCGTCGCGCGAGCCCATGAGCAGGTGCGGCGCGCGCGTCATCGACTCCATGCCGCCGGCGACGACGACCTTCGCGTCGCCGGAGGCGATCATGCGCTTCGCGTCGATGATGGCCGTGAGGCCCGATAGGCACACCTTGTTGACGGCGGATGCCGGCACGTTCCACCCCAGGCCGCCGGCGATCGCGGCCTGGCGGGCCGGGTTCTGCCCTGACCCTGCGGGCAGGACCTGCCCGAGGATGACCGCGTCCACGGCATCCGCCGGGATGCTGCCCTGCGCGAGCGCGCCTGCGATGGCGAAGCCCCCCAGCTGCGGTGCCGTGAACGAGGCGAGCTGCCCCTTCAGCCGCCCCTGCGGCGTGCGGGCGGCGGCCACGATGACGATGTCGTCGGTGCTCATGCGATCTCCTTCAGGTGCTCGGCGATGATCAGCTCAGGTTCGGTGGCAGCCACGATCTCGTCCACCGTGACGCCGGGCGCCGTCTCGACGAGGACGAGCCCCTCGGGGGTGACGTCGATGACGGCGAGGTCGGTGATGATGCGGTCGACGACGCCGCGGCCGGTCAACGGAAGCGAGCAGTCGTTCACGATCTTCGCCGACCCGTCACGGGCGACGTGCTCCATCAGCACGATGACCGTGCCGGCACCGTGCACGAGGTCCATCGCCCCACCGGGGCCTTTGACCATCTTGCCGGGGATCATCCAATTTGCGAGGTCGCCCGCGGCCGACACCTGCATGGCGCCGAGGATCGCGGCATCGATCTTTCCGCCGCGGATCATGCCGAAGCTCAGCGCCGAGTCGAAGAAGGCGGCGCCGGGGAGCGTGGTCACCGTCTCCTTGCCGGCGTTAATGAGGTCGGGGTCGACGTGATCCTCGGTCGGGTAGGGCCCGACGCCCAGGATGCCGTTCTCGGATTGGAGCACGACGGTGACGCCGTCGGGCACGTAGTTGGGCACGAGCGTCGGCAGGCCGATGCCGAGGTTGACGTACGAGCCGTCGGCGAGCTCGGCGGCGGCGCGGGCCGCCATCTCGTTGCGGGTGAGTGCCATCTCAGGCTCCTTCCGGGATGTCGCGCGAGAGTGCCTCAGCGACCGACACGGTGCGTCGCTCGATACGCTTTTCGATGTCCGTGCCGACCTCGACGATGCGGTGCACGTAGATTCCGGGCAGATGGATGCTGTCGGGGTCGAGCTCGCCCGGGGCGACGAGCTCCTCGACCTGGGCGATGCACACCCGCCCGGCCATGGCGGCGAGCGGGTTGAAGTTGCGCGCCGACTTGTTGAACACGAGATTGCCGTGGGTGTCGCCGCGGCGGGCGTGAACCAGGGCGAAGTCGGTCACGATCGCCTCCTCGAGCACGTACTCACGCTCGGTGCCGTCCGGGGCGAACACGCGCACGTCCTTCCGGGGGGATGCGACGGCGACGCCGCCCTGTCCGTCGTACCTGCGGGGCAGGCCGCCCTCGGCGACCTGCGTGCCGACGCCCGTCTGGGTGTAGAAGGCGGCGATGCCCGCGCCGCCGGCGCGCAGCTTCTCGGCCAGCGTGCCCTGCGGCGTCAGCTCGAGCTCGAGCTCGCCGGAGAGGAACTGCCGCTCGAACTCCTTGTTCTCCCCGACGTAGGAGGAGGTCATCTTGCGGATGCGCTTGGCGTTCAACAGCACGCCGAGCCCCCAGTCGTCGACGCCGCAGTTGTTCGACACGATCGACAGGTCCCGCGTGCCCTGCGCCAGCAGCGCCTCGATGAGCGCGATGGGATTGCCCGAGAGACCGAACCCGCCGACGGCCAGCGACGCGCCGTCCGGGATGTCGGCCACCGCCTCCGCCGCCGAGGCAAACGTCTTGTCGATCACGTGTCGCTCCTTCGTCCACCGGTCACGTCGTCGTGCCTGCATCCATCGTGCGCGCGGCCGCCGCCCTCGCGCACCCCCACGCTTGCGATGTGGATGCCGAACCGCGTACGGTCCACATCATGGACACCTCGCCCGCCCGCACGGTTCCCGGCGCGCAGTCCGTCGCACGCGCGGCGGCCCTGCTGCGACTCGTGACGGCGGCCGGCGACGAGGGGCTGACCGTGGCGGACCTGGCGCGGCGGGCTGACCTGACGCGCCCTACGAGCCACCGGCTGCTCACCGCCCTCCGGCACGAGGGGCTCGTCGACCAGGATGAGCGCACCGGCAGGTGGATGCCGGGGCCCGAGCTCTACCTCATGGGCACCGTCGCGGCATCCCGCTACGACATCACGGCGATCGCGCGCGACATCGTGCGCTCGCTCGCGGTGCGCACCGAGGAGAGCGCCTTCCTCTCGGTGCGGCGCGGGGACGAGACCGTGTGCCTGATCCGCGAGGACGGCGCGTTCCCGATCCGCTCGTTCGTGCTCTCAGAGGGCGTCCGCTTTCCGCTCGGCGTCGCCTCCGCGGGGCTCGCCATCCTCGCCTTCCTGCCTCCCCACGATGTGGACGCCTACTTCGAGCGGCATCCCGAGCTCGCCGAGCGCCACGGCGCCGCGCATGCCGAGCCGCGGCTGCGCGCGCGACTGCGCGAGACGCACGCGCGCGGCTACGCGCTGAACCCCGGGCTCATCGTGGCCGGCAGCTACGGCATCGGAGCGGCGGTGTTCACCAGATCGGGGCACCCGCAGTGGGCGCTCAGCCTGACCGGCGTGGACTTCCGCTTCTCCCCCGACCGCATCCCCGAGCTCGGCCGCACGCTGCTGGCCCACGCTCACCAGCTGACGACCCGCGTCGCCGCCGGCACCCGCTGACGCGCGCCGAAGAACCATTCCCGGCTCGAGAAACCATGCCAGGCGTGGTTTCTCAGCGCGCGAGTGGTTTCTCGGCGGCGGCGAGGGCCAGCTGTGCGGTGACGAGGTCTGCCAGGCGCGCGGCGCCTGGGCGACTCAGGACGACCGTGTAGTGGTTGAACCCCGGCCACGCGACGTGCTCGACCGCCGGGTACCGGGCGAGGAGGGCCGCCAGGTGCGTGGGTGGGTACAGGCCGGGCGTCTCGTTCTGCAGCCCGCGCGGCACCGTCACGAGCACGGTCGGCACCCCAAGGGCGTCGAGCGCCTCCGTCACGGTGGGCCGCGTGTTCATGTCAACCGTGTCTTCGACCGTCGTGGCGTAGCTCGTCGCCGGGCGCAGCGCCGCCTCGCCGTCGGCGACGGGCACCAGGTCGTACGCGAGGTAGCGTTCGAGCTCGGGCGACCAGTCCGCCGCGAAGGCCGGGTGCTCGCGCCAGAAGCGCAGGTACGCGGCCGTGTCGGCGAACCTCATCGACAGGCGCGCCGCGGTGGGACCGAGGATCGCCGCGACCAGGTCGTCGGGCGCGAGGTCGGCGGGTGCGGCGAGCGGCAGGCCGCCGTCGACGAGCACGAGGCGCCGGACGAGGGCGGGATGCCGATGCGCGAGGACCACGGCGACGAACGCGCCCATCGAGTGGGCGACGACCAGGGCGGGCACGATATCGAGGTGGGCGCACACGGCGGCCAGGTCGTCGGCGTGCGCCGCCATGCCCGCGGGCCCCGCGAGCGCGTTGCTCTGCCCGCGTCCGCGCAGGTCGGGAGCGACGATGCGCACGCCCGGCAGCTCCTCGGCGAGCAGCTGCCACGCCAGGTGCGAGGAGGTGACGCCGTGCACGGCGAGGATCGTCGGCGCGTCGGGGGCGGCATCCCACACGCCCACCCGCAGCACGCCGCCGGCGACGGGGACCTCGACGGCTCGCGCGGTGCGGGCCGTCATCGCGCCGTCCACCCGCCGTCCATCGTGTAGCTCGCGCCGGTGACCATCCCGGCGTGGTCGGAGACGAGCCAGCCGGCCAGCGAGGCCACCTCCGCAGGCTCGATCAGCCGCTTCACGACGGTCTCGGTGAGCATGATCTTCTCGACCACCTCCGACGCATCGATGCCGTGGAGCTTCGCCTGGTCGGCGATCTGCTTCTCGACGAGCGGCGTGCGCACGTACGCCGGGTTGATGCAGTTGCTGGTGACGCCGTGCGGGCCGCCCTCGAGCGCCGTCACCTTCGACAGCCCCTCCAACGCGTGCTTGGCGCTGACGTACGCGGATTTGAACGCGCTCGCCCGCAGCCCGTGCGCGCTGGAGATGTTGACGATGCGCCCCCACCCGCGCTCGTACATGCCGGGGAGGACAGCGCGGATGAGCAGGAAGGGAGACTCGACCATGAGCCGGTGCATGAACCGCCAGCGATCGGGATCGAACTCCTGGATCGGGGCGACCGTCTGCACCCCGGCGTTGTTGACGAGGATGTCGGCGTGCAGGTGGAGATCCTCCTGCGCGGCGGTGTCGGAGAGGTCGACCACCCACGCTTCGCCGCCGATGTCGGATGCCGCGGCCTGCGCCGCGTCGCCGTTGAAGTCCGCCACCACGACGTGCGCGCCGCGACCGGCGAACTCCTGTGCACACGCGAGGCCGATGCCGCTGGCCCCGCCCGTCACGATCGCCCGCTTGCCGGCGAGATCCTGCTCAATCATGGGTTCCTCCCTTTCCGTTCGTCGCCGTCAGCGCGTTGCGGATGAACCGCATCATGCTGTCGATCACGTCGTCGCCGATCTCGGCCGGCGGTCGGCCGTCGCCGTCGCGCTCCCAGAGGAGGTAGCGCATGCCGATGAGCTCGCCGGCGCCCATGAGCGCCCAGGCGGTGACCTCCGGATCGAGCGCCGCGTCGACGTCGCCGTCGGCCTGTGCCGCACGCAGCCCCGCCTCATACCCCTCGACGATGCGGGTGTAGTGCAGCCGCAGCATCTCCGGCGACACGAACTCCGCCTCCCGCACGACCCGGTACAGGGCCGGGTGGGCCGCGGTGAAGCGGAAGAACCCCTCGAATCCGGCGCGCTCAGCGTCGATGCGGTTGGTCGATCCGGCCATCGCCTCGGCCATCGAATGCCGCACGCGCCGGTTGAGGTCGACGACCAGCTCCTCGAAGACCTGCTGCTTGCTGTCGAAGTAGAGGTAGAACGTGCCGAGTCCGATCCCGGCGCGCTCGGTGATCTTCACGATCGACGCCTCGTGGTATCCGAGATCGGCGAAGACCTCCTCCGCCGCCTCGAGCAGCTTGCGCCTCGTCGCCTCGCCGCGCTTGGTGAGCGGCTTGCCGGTCGCCGACAGCGCGGCGCCGGGCTCGGCCACCGCGCTGCGTCCGAATGTCTCAGCTGTGCTCATGCGCGGTTCCCTCCACCAGGCGTGCGGCACGCTCTCGCAGGCGCGAGCGTGCCAGTTTCTCGATCGTCGACCGCGGCAGGTCATCGACGAAGACGACGCGCACGGGAACCTTGAATCCGGCCAGTTCCGACCGCGCGTGAGCGAGGACCTCGTCCTCGCCGAGCAGCGCGCCCTCGACCCTGACCACGAACGCGACGCCCCGCTCGCCCCACACGTCATCGGGCACGCCGACGACGGCGGCCTGCGCGACGGCGGGATGCAGTTCGAGCGCGCGTTCCACCTCGGCGGGCGCGACGTTCTCCCCGCCGGAGATGAAGATGTCCTTCAGACGGTCGACGATGCGGTACACGCCGTCGCCGTCGCGGTGCACGATGTCTCCGGTGCGGAGCCACTCCCCCTGACGCACCCGCGCCGACGCGGCCGCATCGTGGAGGTAGCCCGCGAAGACGCTCGGCCCCCGCACCCACAGCTCACCCGTCGCCTCACCGTCGAGCACGAGGCCGGTGTCGGGGTCGGCGACGCAGACGTCCACGTGCGGGTAGGGGCGGCCCACGGCTCCCGGATGCCGGGTGGATTCCGATGGCGGCAGGCACAGCACGTTGGGTGCCGCCTCGGTCAGGCCGTAGCCCTGCGTGAGAGGCACGCCGGCCGCGGCCCAGCGCGCCGCGAGGTCCGGCGGGATCGTCGCACCGCCCACGAGCGCGTGACGCAGCATCGCACCGGCGACGTCGGCGAACGCGGGGTCGTCGGCCAGCAGCCGATACTGGGTGGGAACGCCCATCATGGCCGTCACCCGCCGGTCGACGAGCAGTTGCAGAATGCGCTGCGGCTGGAAGGAGCGCTCCAGCACGACCGTGGCGCCGACCCACCAGGCGAGCAGCGGCTGGCAGTTCCAGCCCGCGACGTGGAACTGCGGCAGCATCGCCAGCACGACGTCCTCACCGGTGAGCTGCACCGCACCCGCGAGGGCGAGGTTGTTCCAGAAGCAGTTGGCGTGGGTGAGCACGACGCCTTTGGGGGCCGACTCGCTGCCGGACGTGTAGATGATCAGCAGCGGGTCGTCGTCGCGCACACCACGCACCGGCGCCGGGTCTCCCGGGCGGGACGGCACTGCCGCCTCGATGCCGGTCGTCCCGAGCAGTGCCATCGCAGGCGGCGTCACCACGCGCCGCAGCGCCTCGGTCGCCGTGCCGATGTACTCGTCCTCGACGAGCACGAGAACGGGTGAGGACTGCGTGAGGACCTCGCTCAGCTCCCGGGAGGACAGTCGCCACGAGAGGGGCACGAAGGCGATTCCGGTCTTGGCGCACGCGAAGAACGCCACGACGTGGTCGATCGAGTTACCGGAGATCGTCGCGATGCGGTCTCCCGGGCCGTACCCGGCGCGGCGGAGCGACAGGCCGAGCTCGCGCGCCCGGTCGTCGAGGTCGGCATACCCGATGCGGACCCCGCGATCGTCGATCGCGGTGTGATCCGGCGCGCTCGCCGCGCGATCGGTGAGCCAGCGCCCGAGCGTGTGCGGCGCGTCCGCGCCGAGCGCGACGCCGTCGCCGGTCGGGCCGCTCATCCGCGCACCCCCGCCGGCTGCGGCTCGCCCGTCGCGGGGTCCGCGGCATCCTGCGCCTCGGTGAGCTGCCGCAGCTGCGACCGAGTGCGCTCGCCACGACGCCGGCGCACCCACGCGTCGATCGTGCCGGCGATGCCACCGGGCAGGAACATCACGACGAGGATGAACAGCACCCCCAGGAGGAACAGCGGCTCCGAGAGCGGGATGCGCAGCACGTCGGGAAGCCCCGCGATCGCCTCCGAGCGCGCCAGCACCGTCAGACGCTGGTCGAGGATCGTGTACAGCACACCGCCCACGATCGCACCCCAGCGGAACCCCACGCCACCGAGGACCACCATGACGAGCACGGTGATCGTGAGATCGGCGCCGACGGCGCTCGGCTGGGTGCCCGACTGCAGCAGCATGTACGCGATGCCGGCGAGCGAGGCGCACAGCGCCGCGACGACGAAGACGATGAGCTTCGCGGTGTAGGGGCGCAGGCCCAGCACCTGCACGCGCAGCTCGTTCTCGCGCGCCGCCTGGGCGAGGTGCCCGAGGCGCGACCGGTCGACCCACAGCACCACGAGGTAGACCACGACGAGCACGACGAGCGTGAGCCAGTAGAGGTTCCGGGTGTTCACGACGCCGACCAGCCACTCCGGCACGTGTTCGACGGGCAGTCGCAGGCCCTCCTCGCCGCCGGTGACCGCCTGGTTGCGACGCACGAGCACGGAGCCCGCCTGCGCGAACGCGAGAGTGACCATCGCGAACGGGATGCCGCTGACCCGCATCGAGATCGCCCCGGTGAACGCCGCGATCGCGAGACCGCCGACGAGGGCGATCAAGACGCCCGGCCACAGCGGGACGCCGAAGTACTTCAGGGCCAGTCCCAGCCCGTACGCCCCCGCTCCGAAGTACAGGGCGTGGCCGAACGACAGCATGCCGGAGGTTCCGAGCAGCAGGTTGTACGACAGCGCAAGGGCCGCGAACACCATGCACAGCGACAGCAGCGCGAGCGTCCCCGGCGTGTACGTCGGGCCGGGAAGGATGCCGGGGATCTGGATGTTCAGCAGGGGGAGCACCGCCATCACGACGACGAGCGCGGCGCCGACCGCGAACGGCAGGAAGGCGCCCCGGCGGCCGGGAACGAGGGTGGGGATGCCGGTGGTGACGGTCATGCTTTCCTCCCCATCAGGCCGCGGGGTCGCACCAGCAGGACGACGGCCAGCAGCACGACGACGATGAAGTCCCCGGTCCCGCCGAGGTACACGTTGGCGAACTGCTGCAGGACCGCGACGAGGACCGACGCGATCGCGGCTCCCGTCAAGGACCCGAGGCCGCCGATGACGGTGACGATGAACGCGAAGATCAGCAGCGTGGCACCGAGGTGCGCCGACACGAACGTCGTGTAGTGCATCGCCAGCACGCCGCCGATGCCGGCGGCGGCGCCGCCGATCGCGAAGACGAGCGTGAAGCTCTTGCGCACGTCGATGCCGAGTGCGGTGACCATCGACCTGTTCTCGACGCCGGCGCGGATGATCATGCCGTAGCGGGTCTTCCCGAGGAACAGCACGAGCGCGACGAGCACGGCCGCTGCCGCCAGCATGAGCACCCAGTACGTGTTCGGGATGCGGGCGCCGAGCACCTCGGTCGTGCCCTTGAGCCATGCGGGACCGGAGATGTTGACGGCATCCGTCCCCCAGATCCCCTCGAACAGCGCCACCGCTGCGAAGGAGAGACCGACCGTGACGAGGACCTGCTCGATGTGCCGCTCGTACAGCGGCCGGATGAGGATCAGCTCGGTGAGCGTCGCGAAGATCGCGCCGACGGCGGCGCCGACGAGGATCGACACGAGGAACGATCCCCAGGATGCCGTGCCGAGCGCCTGTGCGACCTGCCACCCGACGAAGGCGCTCAGGGTGAGGAAGGCGCCGTGGGCGAAGTTCAGCACGTGCATGAGGCCGTAGATGAGGCTGAGGCCGGACGCGACGAGGAAGTAGAGGGCGCCGAGACCGACGCCGGTGAGGATGATGAGGACGATGCTGCTCATGCCGACGCGCTCCGCTCGCTCTGCGCCTTGCCCGGGTGGGAGGCGCCCGGGTGGGTCTCGGCGCTGACGCCCAGCAGGCGCGTGGTCAGCGCCTCGTCGTCGAGGATCTCCCGGGCGCTGCCGGTGTGCACGACGCGACCGCCCGCGATGACGACGGCGTCGTCGGCGAGGCGGCGCACCACCTCGAGGTTCTGCTCGACGAGGAGAATCGGGACGACCTTGGCCGCTTCGGCGAGGGCGTCGGCGACCTGGCTGACGATCTTCGGCGCAAGACCCTTCGTCGGCTCGTCGACGAGAAGGATGCGGTTCTCGTTGAGGAGCGCCCGCGCGACCGAGACCATCTGCTGCTGGCCGCCGGAGAGCGTGCCCGCCAGCTGCCCGCGCCGCGCGACGAGGTCGGGGAAGAGCTCCGCGACGAACTCGCGCCGCGGCGAGCGGTCGCGTTCGGCCAGGGCGAGGTTCTCGGCGACCGTGAGACCGGCGAAGACCTCGCGGTCCTCGGGCACATAGCCGACGCCGCGCTGCACGATGCGATGGGTCGGCAGGGTGTCGATCCGCTCCCCCGCGAGGGTCACTTCGCCCTGCCGGTGGATGAGGCCGAGGATGCCGCGCAGGGTCGAGGTCTTGCCGACGCCGTTGCGACCGAGGACCGCGGTGATCCCGGTGGGTGCGACCGACAGCGAGACGTCCTCGACCACCTGCTGCCCTGCGATCGACGCGGACAGGTGCGACACGGTGAGGATCGGGGCGCTCATGCGGCCGCCGTCCCGAGGTACGCGCTCTGCACGAGGGGGTCGGCCATGATGCGCTCCGGGGTGTCGAACGCGATGATCGAGCCGGCGTACATGACGGCGACCTTCGCCACGAGACCCATGAGGACGTCGATGTGGTGCTCGACCATGAGCACCGTGCACTGCGTGTCGCGCTGCATGTCGCGGATGTTCGCCACGAGGCCCGGCACATCTCCCGACGCCACGCCGGCCATCGGCTCGTCGAGCAGCACGACCTCGGCATCCGTCGCGAGAAGCACCGCGATCTCGAGCTTGCGCTTGTCGCCGTGCGAGATGTCGCCGGCGGCGGTGTCGAGCTTGTGCGTCAGACCGACTTTGACGAGCTGCGCGAGGGCGAGCTCGGTCGCCGGGTCGCTGCGACGCGGAAAGCGCAGCAGCGAGTAGTTGCCGCCCAGGCGTGCCTGGGCCGCCAGTCGGACGTTCTCCAGCACGCTCAGGCGAGGGAACAGGCTGGAGGTCTGGAACGTGCGCCCCAGTCCCGCCCGCGCCCGCTGGGGCACGGACGAGCGGGTGATGTCGTCGCCGTTCATCAGGATGCGGCCCGCGGTGGGACGGGCGACTCCGGAGATCACGTTGAACAACGTGGTCTTGCCGGCGCCGTTCGGCCCGATCACGCCGACGATGCTGCCGGGCGCGATGTCGAGGTCGACATCCTTCAGGATGGTGGCTCCGCCGATCTGCAGGCCGAGGCCTTCGATCTTCAGCGCGGACGGGACTGGGGTGCTCATGGGGTGTTCCTTCGGCGGTCCGGCTTACTGCTCTGCCGGTGCGACCTCGTCGGCCGGGACGGTGTCCACGAGCTCCGGGACGAAGCTGCCGCCCTCGGCGACGAGCTTCACCTGGTACATGTCCTGGATCAGCGCGTGGTCGCTCGCCCGGACCGTGAGGGTGCCCTTGGGCCCGTCGAACTCGAAGCCCTCGAGGGCGGCCACCATCGCGTCGACGTCGCCCTTGCCCTCGCCGATCGCGTGGACGAGCATGATCGCCGCGTTGAAGCCGTCGGGCGTGAACAGGTCGGGGGTGCCGCCGGCGGCTTCGACCGCGTCGATCATCGCGGTGTTGACGTCGTTGTCGGGGGCTCCGGGGAAGTAGTAGTTCAAGAAGCTGATCTTCTCCGAGGCCTCGCCGTACGCACCGAACGTCGCGGCATCGCCGAGACCGGTGACGACCGGAACCGCGTCGAGCACGCCCTGCTGGCTCATCGCCTGCCACATCGCTCCCGAGGTCGCTCCGGCCCACGCGACGAAGACGAGGTCGGGGGTGCCGGCGAGCACCTGCTGGGCGAACGGCGTGAACTCGGTGACGTCTTCCGCGACGAGCACGCTGTTCACCGTTGCGCCCTTGGCGCCGAGGATCGCCTTGACGGCGGCCTCGTTGCCCTGGCCGAAGGCGTTGTTCTGCGCGAACACCGTCACCGTCTTGCCCTCCAGGTCGCCGAGGAACGTGCCAGCGGTGGCGACGTCCTGCGCGGACTGCCGCCCACTGCGGAAGGTATAGCCGTTGATGCCGGTGAGGGCATCGGCGGCAGCGGGTCCGGAGATGAAGAGGACCTTGTTCTGCCCCGCCTGCTCGGCCATCGCTGCGGCGACGCCCGACGAGGCGCTGCCGGCGAGGATGTTGACGCCGGCGCCGATCAGCTCCTTGGCCGCACCGACCGCGGTGTCGGGGTCGCCGGCATCGTCGCGGTACTCGACCGTGATCTTCGTGCCGTCGACCTCGTTCGTGCCGTCGGTGGCGTAGTCCAGACCGGCCCTGAAGCCGTCGAGATACTGCTTGCCGTAGCCGGCGAGCGGACCGGTCTCGCTCGTGATCACGCCGACGGTGATCTCGGCCGGTCCGGCATCCGCCGTCCCGCCGCCGCTGGGTGCGGCGGACTGAGGTGCGCAACCCGCGAGGGCAAGAGCCGCCGTGGCGACGACGGCGGCCACCAGCGCCGGGGTGGGGAGCAACTTCTTCGTAACCCGCATGTGCGTGCCTTTCACCGTTGGAAGGTAGACCTGAGATGTGATTCAGGTACTGAAAGTCTGTTCAGGTTCGGTCCCCCTGTCAAACAATGAGCGGGCACGGCCGATCACGATCCGGTAACCCCACGTTACATACCTCGGGTATATACTTGCGGTATGCAACACGCCGACGACATCCTGCGTCTCCTCGTCGGCGCGCACGCGCTCACGCGCGTCGCGTCGCTGGAGACCCGAAACGAAGCCCCCGCCGCCCAATGGCGCACCCTCGTTCTCCTGCGCGATCACGGTCCGCAGCGAATCGGCGACCTCGCCGCCCTCAGCCGGGTGACGCAGCCGGGAATGACCCGACTGGTGGCGCAGATGGCGGATGCCGGACTGGTGGACCGCGGCGCCGACGCCACTGATTCGCGTGCCACCGTCGTGTCGGCCACGGACGCGGGCCTCTCCGCGCTCGAAGACTGGCTGCGGGTGCTCAGCGAGGCACTCGCCCCCCGCTTCAGCGACCTGGACGAGAACGAGTGGGAGACGATCCGGCGGGCCGCCGACATCGTCGGCGCGCGGACGCGGACCGCGGAGGTCGCGCGATGAGCGGGGCGAAGGTCAGCGTGTGGCGCCAGCCGGCGCAGGTCTGGGCGGTCGCGTTCGCCTGCGTCATCGCCTTCATGGGCATCGGGCTGGTCGACCCCATCCTGCCGGCCATCGCCGAATCGCTCGAGGCCTCCCCGGTCGAGACGGAACTGCTGTTCACGAGCTACCTCGTCGTGACGGGCCTGGCGATGCTGGTGACGAGCTGGATCTCCTCGCGCATCGGCACCAAGGCGACGCTGCTCACCGGTCTCGCGCTCATCGTGGTCTTCGCGCTGCTGTGCGCACTCTCCGGCAGCGTCGACGCCGTCATCGGGTTCCGCGCCGGCTGGGGACTCGGCAACGCCCTGTTCATCTCCACCGCCCTCGCCACGATCGTCGGCGCCGCCTCCGGCGGCAGCGCGGCGGCGATCATCCTGTACGAGGCCGCCCTCGGGCTCGGCATCGCGATCGGGCCGCTCCTCGGCGGCATCCTCGGTGAGATCAGCTGGCGCGGACCGTTCTTCGGTGTCGTCGCGCTCATGGCGATCGCCTTCATCGCCGTCATGGTGCTGCTGCGCGGTGGCGAGGAGAAGCGCACACCTGTGCCGCTGTCGGCGCCGTTCCGGGCGCTGCGCCAGCCGGCTCTCGCCGTGCTCGCGATCGCGGCGCTGTTCTACAACGTCGGGTTCTTCGTGCTGCTCGCCTTCTCGCCGTTCCCGCTCGGGTTCGGCGCGATGGGGATCGGCCTGACTTTCTTCGGGTGGGGCGTGGCCCTCGCGGTCACGAGTGTGTGGGTTGCTCCGCTGCTGCTGCGGGGTCTGTCCCGCAGCACCGCGATGCTGATCGTGCTCCCGCTGCTGGCGATCGACCTGCTCGTCGCGGCGCTCGTCGTCGCGAGCCCCGCCGCGCTGGTGACCTGCATCATCGTCGGCGGCCTGCTGCTCGGCCTCATGAACACGATCCTCACCGAGTCGGTCATGGAGGCCACCGACCTGCCGCGGTCGGTCGCATCGTCGGCGTACTCGGCCGTGCGGTTCCTGGGCGGTGCGGCCGCTCCCCGATCGCGGCGGCCCTGTGGCACGCCTTCAACGCATCGGTGCCGTTCGTCTTCGCCGCGGTATCGGTGCTCGTCTCGGCGGCGACGATCCTGTTTGGGCGCCGCGCGCTGGCGCGGATCGACGCGCACGAGGCGGATGCCGCGGAGGAAGCCGCCGCCGTGCTCGTCGGCGACGCGGCGTAGCGGAGCGCTCCGCGCGGCCTTCATCCGGCGCATCCTTCATCCGACGCGGATCGTCGCCATCAGCGGCGATGTCCGCCATCTGCGTCGGACGAACGCCCGCCCGGCGCCGGTGCCGCACAGCAAAACGCCCCTCCCGACGAGTGTCGGGAGGGGCGTTTCCTGGTGGTGCACCCCCTGGGACTCGAACCCAGAACCCACTGATTAAGAGTCAGTTGCTCTGCCGATTGAGCTAGAGGTGCGTTCCGTGGCCGCCGCTTTCGCAGGGGCGAACCGAGGAGCAACGTTACCATCCCGATGCGGTTCATCGCGAATCGAGCATGCCGTGCCACGTATCCTTGACCATGTGACCTCCCCCGCTGCGACACCCTCCTGGAGTGCGCCCTTCGACGGCGATCTGTCCGATGATCTCGCGCTCGCACTGCAGATGGCCGACGCGGCGGATGCCGTCTCGATGGCACGCTTCGATGCCGCCGATCTCGACGTCCAGCTGAAGGCCGACGCCTCGCACGTCACGGAGGCGGATCTCGCCACCGAGCGGGCGATCCGCGGCATCCTCGCCGCGGAGCGCCCCGCCGACGGCATCCTCGGCGAGGAGTACGGCACGAGCGGTGACAGCGCGCGGCAGTGGATCATCGACCCCATCGACGGCACCGCGAACTACCTCAAGGGCATCCCCATGTGGACGACGCTGATCGCCCTCGCGATCGACGGTGTTCCTCGCGTCGGCGTCGCGAGCCAGCCGGCGCTCGGACGCCGCTGGTGGGCGGCGACGGGCCTCGGCGCGTGGACGAACACGCCGGAGGGCGATCCGCGACGCCTGGCGGTGTCGACAGTGTCGACGATCGCGGAGTCGAGCGTCAGCTTCCAGTCGATCGCCCAGTGGGACGAGGTGGGCCGCAGCGAGGACCTGCTCCGCCTCAGCCGTGCCGTCTGGCGCGACCGCGGCTACGGCGACACCTGGCCGTACATGCTGCTGGCCGAGGGGCGCCTAGAGTTCGTCGCCGAGTTCGGCGTCAAGGAGTACGACATCGCCGCCCTCGTCCCGATCGTCCATGAGGCCGGCGGACGGTTCTCCGACATCGACGGCTCAGACAGCATCGCGTCGCGGTCGTCGCTGGCGACCAACAGCATCCTGCACGACGACTTCCTCACCCTGCTCTCCTCCCCCGCCACCACGAACTGAGAACGCCACATGACGACTTCCCGCCGCCTGTCCCTCACCGCCGCCCTCGGCGCCGCTGTCCTGCTGCCGGTCCTGCTCACCGGCTGCGGGGGCGGCAGCGCGCAGCCGGCGCCCACCGCGACCGGCAACGCGGTCTCACCGACCGCCGCGGTGACCACCGCCGCTCCGACCCCGAGCGCCACGGCCACGGCGGGCGCGGCGGAGGCGTCGTGCGAAGACCTCATCGGCAGCGACATCCTCGCCGACCTGAAGGCGCAGAACTGGACCTACAAGGAGGATGTCTTCGCGGTCGCGGGTGAGACGCTCGAGGGCGGCATCACGTGCACGTGGGCGGACTACTCCGTCGCGTCGGGCAATCTGCTGCTGTTCGGCTGGGCGCCGATCACGGCGGAGGAGGCGGATGCCGCGGTCAGCCGTCTGGAGTCGCAGGGGTGGACCCGCGAGGAGGCCGCCGAGGGCTACTACGTTACGGAGGACGCCACGCAGTCTCCCACGACCGACGAGGACGGCTACGGCATGACGTACGAGTTCGGCGACGGCTGGGTGACGGTGGCCGACACCAAGCAGGGGCTTCTGCTGATCCAGCGCCCCGCGAGCTGAGGACGACCGGAACGGCGAAGGCCCCGGCATCCGTCGCACATCGTGCGGGATGCCGGGGCCTTCGCCTGGTGACAGCGGCTGGTGGAAACCCTGGGAACTTACTCGAATCTCAGGGGTGGCGTAACCCCGGCGTTGGCTGATCGAGGGCGCCCGCCGGTTCCAGGCACCTACGGGGAATCGAAACGGGAAGGCCCTCCAGGAACGGGCAAACCGGCTGTCGGACGCCGAGATTGCGGCGCTCGTCGAGGCGTACACGCAGGGGGCATCGGTCTACGAGCTCGGGCGCCGTTTCGGCATCCATCGCACGACCGTTTCGGAACACCTCCACAGGGAGGGTGTCCCGACGCGGACGGTCAGGCGGGCGATCCTGAGTGACGAGGAACGCGAGCGCGCCGTGGATGCCGGTCGGTCAGGTATGTCGGTCAAGCGCATCGCTGCCTTGGTCGGTGCGACGGAACGCGTCGTAGCGCGCACGCTTGATGATGCGGGGGTCGCACGCCGTACGCACGCATCAGCGAAGGGAGTCCCCGTGTGACCTTGGTCTCTTCTCCGATACTCAGTCTTTGGGTCGCCCAGAGAGTCGAGGCCGGGCGATTTGCCGCGTCGAGATGATGGCCAGGATTACACACATGGCGAGGATGATCCATGCTGCGGGCCAGCCGATCGCTGGCTCGCTGCTGCAGGTACTGATCGCAGATGATTCCGCTGGGGCGTCGATGCACTGCCCACGCCATACCCCGAACGCCAGCAGCGCTGCGCCGACTGCGCTGACGAGAAGGATGATCCCCGGCCACCGTCGCGCCCTCTGCCTTTCGATGGCCTTCATCATGACTTCCTCTCCGGACTCCGGGTTCATCGCTAGACGCCGCCGGCGCCGAGATTCATGGCACCAGCCACGGTGACGGTCAGAGTTTCCCGCAACTCTGCGCGGGCACGCTGGTAGCGGGCGCGGGCGGTGGAGGATGAGACGCCGATGACCTCGGCGGCCTCGGCGGCCTCGGCGGCCTCGGCGACGGTCAGCCCGTCCCAGTGGATGAGGCGTACGATTTCCGCCAGCTCCGCGGAGAGATTGTTGATCGCGTCTCGCACCTCGATGCCCTCGTCCGAGGGCGGTGAGGCCTGGTCTGCCCGGTCCAGGATGCTCCGTACCCGGTCGGCGAGCGCGTGGCGGCGGCGCTGCCCTCGCTGGTGGTTGAGATAGGTGTAGTGAGCGATGGTGAACAGCCACTTCCGTGCACCCTCGTCGTCGAAGGGGAGGTCGCTAACGCCCCGCCGGGCCGTCAGCCCGGTCTCGGCCAGCAGGTCGGCGGCGTCTTCCGGTTCGCTGACGCGGCGGCGGAAATAGCGCAGCAGGTCCAGCGACTCCCGGCGGAGTGCCGCGATCAGCCGCTGGCTCTGCGGGTCGGTGGTCACCGCATGACTCCGCCGCATACGCTCTCCGTGCCGTAGGCGATCCCGGACAGCCCGCGGGCACTCACCTCGGCATTGATTACCTCAGCGACGGCGTACTCGACCGCAGCCGCGTGCAGCTCGTCGGCGTCCATGATCTCTTCGGGTCGCATATCCCGCGAGGTCAGCGTGCCATCGTCGTCGAGGTGGGCGGCGAAGAACAGTCAGACGCAGCTATGCGAAAGACTGGAGACCCGACCTCATCGACTGAACGAGAGGACACTGGCATGACGGCGTCCCACGACTCGGCCCAGACGGTCGTATTCCTGCACGGCATCGGTGTCGGCCCGGAGTCCTGGGATGCCCAGGTTGCGGCGCTTCCCGAGGGCTTCACCGGCATCGCGCCGCGTCTGGCGGGGCTCCGCGACGGGGAACCGTCGTTCTCGGTGGAGCGGGCGTCGACCGCCGTGCTCGCGCTGCTGGATGAGCAGGGCGTCGAGCGGGCGCATCTGTGCGGCCTGTCGCTCGGCGCGGTCGTCGCCACCCGCGTCGCCATCGACCATCCCGATCGTGTCGCCTCCGTGTTGCTCTCGAGCGGTCAGGTGCATCCGAACCCGGTGCTCATGAAGCTCCAAAACGCCATCATCCGACTCCTGCCGACTCGGCTGGCCGCGCCAGAGGGCATGAACAAGACGACGATGCTCAGCATCCTCCGATCGCTTGCCACGCTCGACCTGCGCCCTGAGCTCGGCCAGATCACCGCGCCGACCCTCGTCCTGTGCGGCGCGAAGGATGCCCCGAACCTCGCGGCCGCCCGTACGCTCGCGGCAGGAATCCAGAACGCCGAGCTGCAGATCGTGCCCGGCGCGGGGCACGAGTGGAACACCCGGCTCCCCACCGAGTTCTCTACCCGTCTCAACACGTTCCTGGAGACAATATCCTCGTGAGCGCCTCAACCGACAATCCAAGCCCCCAGCTGCGCGGTCGCCGCGCCGTGCTGCTCTGGGCAGTCGGTATCGGCCTGGGCGGTGCGCTCACGGCCGCGATCATCGCGGCCACAGCCGCTAACAGCCACATTCCACCTACGTCTCCGCTCGGAGCAGTGGAGTACACCCTCGAGCCGACCATCCCGCCGGACCTCCGCCTGGTCGACGAAGCGACCGAGGAACTCGCCTACGACCCGATCGACTTGGCGACCACCGAGTGGATGAATGCCCTGCAGCACGCGATCGCGAACGACCCGAACTTCGGCACCGTCGCCATCTCACCCGACCGCACCACCGTGACCATCACCTGGCACGGGCAGCCCAACGCCACCCTCACCACGCAGATCGCTGCCGCACCGGACGGTCTCACCGTCGTCATCCAGGAGGCCGCGTTCCAGCCCGGTGAGCTGCAGGCCCTCATCGGCCTGCCCGACCTGATCCCGGGGCTGCGCGTCACGATGGGCGGGATGGAGAATGACGGCTCGGGCCTGCGCATCGGCATCTGGGAACTCCCCGACGGGTTGACCGAGGACGACGTCGCCCAGGAGCTCGCCGCAGCCATCGGCCGGCCGGACGTACCCATCACCGTCGAAGTCGCGCAAATCGTCCCCGCGAGCTGATGACCATCGCGACCCGAACCCGCGTGACCGCCGCAAAGGCTGGCCGCCGCTGGATGCTCGCCGCCGCTCTGCTGATTGGCACCATCGGACTCAGCGCCTGCAGTCCCTTCAATCTGGCCTGTCCCGCGATCGGGTGGATCAACGCGCTGACAATCCAGCTCGACGGAGATGTCTCCGAGGTGGCCGACGTTCAGCTCTGCATCGACGACGCCTGCGTACCCACAGAGGACGGCGCAGTGCCTGATGAACTGGCTCAAGTTGCCCTGGATCCCCAAGACGGCAACAGCGACGAGTGGGTCTTCACAACCGGGATGAGCACCCCGGCGGCATTCACCGTGCGCGTGCTCGCAGCGGACGGATCGATCCTCACCGACGCCGCGGTCACACCGGAATGGATACGTGGCGGCGGAAGCGAGCAGTGCGGTGGCCCCGGAGACGCCACCGTGACCGTTCATCTGTAGCCCAAGCGCGACGGCGAGACCCGATCCCGCGTCGGTGACCGGCGCTACGGTGCGTGCAGAGAGAAGGAGCCTGTCATGACCGAGCCCGCCACCGAGCCGGAGATCAGCACACGCCTGCTGCCGCCTGCAACGAGACGCAAGAGCGAACCGCCCAGGTGGGAGGTGCGGCTCGGGCCGACGATCATCGGGTGGATCGAAGCCCGCAGGATCGGCGGCGCCTCTGCCACGTTCTACTTCGCCTACGGCCTCATTCCCGGCACCGGCGAGACCGTAAACCTGGAAAGCAACATCGAGTTCGACGAGCGCGTCGATCTGCTACGCCGCTTCCACGCCGACCCGATGGTCGCCGAGCAGCATCTGAACCTGGGCTACAGCGGAGACCGTCCTCAGTCCTGACCCGGAGGGTGAAAATCAACTCGACGGGCGTGTTGCACTGCTCTGGCAAGAGATCGCCGCCGCGCGATCTGGGCGAGGTTGTCTTCCTCTGTGCTCCGATCCTGAGTGACGCCGCCCACGCGAGCCCCGGACCTCAAAGCAGGGTTGGGCGCCCGCCGTTCGCTTCCTCTGCGAGAACGGCAGCGGTGCACGTGAGGGAGTCTGGAGGTTGCACGCCAAAGCTCCACAGCTATGGATTGGGATGCTCGGTCGACAGCCAAGTCGTAGTTCACGTCGGCTCCGCGAGAGGAGACACGCATCGTGTAGTCACCCGCGTCGACGCCCAGCCAGGGAGTGTCCAGTCCAGGGATCTGCGTCGCTCCCGCGATCGTCGCGTTCTGCTCCAGCTCCACAGGAAGCTCAACGACGTCTTCCCACTCACTCGCCGGGGGCTGGGGCGCCACATCGAGCACTCGGACTTCCATGTCGACAGGCCCCATCATGACGCCGGTGATGAGCGCGGGGGTCGGTACGCCCGTGTACAGGCACTCGACCCCCGCGCCCGCGGGGAACGCAGGCACGATGAACCCGATCAGCTCAAGGCGATGGAACTCAGCCCAAGGAGAGAATGCCAGGTTCACAATGCCCACTCTCTACAGGATGATGTCGACGTAGTACGCGTCACCGTCAATGATGCGGTAAGGCGACAGGAGCAACGAGTTCAGCAAGCTGCCGGCTGTGGAGTTCTCCGTCTCGTCGATCATGCACACGCTGTAGCCCAGGGCACCCGTCGACGGCGGGCCGCTGAGGGTCACCCCGCACCACGATTGCGTTCTCGGGCCACCTCCGCTCAGCGCTGCGCCCTCGTACGTCGAAGCGAACGGATACTCGTCACAGGACTTGCCAGTCGGCCTCGGCAAACTGCTGGGGCACGCCGTGTTCCTGTTGGCCGCGATCGCTGTCGGGTCCGTCAGTCGGTGCAGCGGTGTCGCTGAGCCAGGCAGGCCGCTGAGTTGCGCACCATAGACGTGTGTTCCGAACTCCGGGAACACAGCGGCGTCGTATTCGATGTACGGCGCCACGAACGGCACGACGCAGCCGGCCACAGCCCTGCCGGGCGTCGCGTGGTCACAGCGAGTCTCGGGCGCGTTTCGCAGGAGCGTCGCTGGCGTCGGAGCCGAGGGTGCCTTGAAGGACAAGATCCAGTTCGTCGTGGATGACCCGACTTGGCCCGCGGTGCCCAGCCACTCGTAGTAGGACTCGCCGTCCGCGGTCGCGTGTGCGACCGGCGTCTGTACCGGGAACGTCGAGCTGACGGGGGTGCAGTTGCCGATGCAGCTCGCCGTGCCCGAGATCTGCGTTCCCGCAGCGGTGCCGGTGATGACGGTGGGTGAGACCTGCATCTGGTTCGCCCACGTCGTGGCGCTGGTCGACGTGTAGATGTAGTTATACATCAGGAAGTTCATCGTTCCCGTGACGGGTCCGGGAACACCGTTGACAATCTGATGCACGGTGAGCTGGCCGTCGAAGATCCCGCACATTGCGGTGCGAGTCGCCCAGAAGGTGTTCGCCACTCCGAGGTCGAGGCACCAGCTGGGGACGCCGACGATCGCCTTCGCCTGCGGCCCGCCCTCGTTCTGCGCCGGCGGCGCTCCTGCGCCGATCGTTATACAGATCGCCTCCGCCTTGCTGACCGTCTGACAGGACTCGTCAGACTCGGATGATCTCGCGGCATCCACAGGCACGGCTACGGGCGTGTCGACGACCGACACCCCCTCTGCGTCGATAGCTTCCGAGACTGCGGGTGGTGACGTCTGCTGCGCCACGGCAGCTGTAGACCCCAGGAATCCGGTACTCATGAGCGCCGCGCAGAGTGCGCTCAGCACAAGAGTCCTGAGACGACTTGATGAACTGTCCTTCTTCATAGTGTTCTCCGATGATCGTAGGAAATCTGGGTCTGATTCGGCTCGATGGCGTGGCAGCGTGCACCTCCCTTCGTTTCACGGTTCGACAGGTCGGCCATGGTTGGCGGCGAGCACGGCATGGGCTCGAGCGTCGACTGGTCCTGACACCTGGATCATGCGTAGCCCGAGTTCGGCTGGAGCGGAGCTGAGGAGGTCGCCGCTGAACTTCCGATACTCGTCACTGACAGGACGATGCCCGTCCGCCGCCATCGGGAACTCGACCGGGAGGTGCACGATGAGGTCGTAGGAGCGCGCCGCGTGGTCGCGGAACACTCGCCCCATCCACGCCATCACGCCGTCGAATGCTTCCCGGTCAGCCGTCGAGGCATCCCGGATGCGGTCGTCCCCGGGATGGATGCCGAGCGTGCGCCGCGCCAGCCCGTACGCCCACTCGTTCAGCGTCGAGCCGTCGGACACGAAGTGCTCGCCGCTGGCGGCTTCGGTGGCGACGCGTTCCTCGAAACGTCGCATGCCGAGCTCCATCAGCTCATAGGGCGTGCAGTCGGTAAGGGCCTTGCCGTCCATGTGCTCGTGGAGAAAATCGCGCATGCCTCTCGCGCCCACCAACGGGACGCCCATCCGCTCCGACAACACCCGCGCGAGGGTCGTCTTCCCGGTTCCGTAGGTGCCGGAGATCGCGATTTTCATGCGAGAGTGACCCGTGCTCGGTCGGCCGCGGGAAGAAGGTGCGCGAGCCTGAAGCTGATTTCCACGCTCGCGAACTTGCCGACGAGGTCCGCTGTCCTCCAGCGAGAGGAATCGCGTTCGATCAGAGACGTGCGCTCGACGACGACCCGACACGAGCCGCCCGCGTCGTCGCCAGGCGGACTCGCGCGAACGAACCGCGCCCGCCGCAACCACAGCGTGTCGGTCTCGGCACGGTCGAGCCCGTCGAGTGAATATATCGCCACCTGTCCAACCTGGGCGCAGAACACCAGCGCATCCAGCATGGATGCCTTCTCGTTGTAGGCGAGGTCGATGCCCGGGCGGATGCCGGCTGCCATCGTCGGCGCCTGCGCCAGCGCTGTCGCCTCGAAGATGATGCCGTCCTGAGCGGATACGACGCCGAGGCGGCGCTGGACCGCGCGGAACACGCCCCCGAAGTACGTCTCCCCAGCTGGCATCTGATGCTCTGCGTGCGGAGCCGTCCGGAGCTGACCGAGGCCGATCCGCACCTTGAACGCCCCGAGAACTACGACGCCGTTCCACCCAGCGTCGCCAGCAGTCGGCCGGTCGACGTCGAGACGCACCGGCATGTGCGTCAGCTCCGTTGTCGGGTGCGCCCCGGGGATGAGGTCGCAGGATCGAATCCGTGCCGATCCGAGATCAACCGGATCACCCAAGCCGCCCCGGCTCAGGTAGTCCTCGACGATCGAGACGGCAAGCGCCATCGCGTCAACGGATGCGAGGTGCGGCAGCTGGACGGCGCCGTTCTTCTCCGACCAGTTCGTCGGGTAAAGCACGCTTGCGGAATAGTCGGCCCCGTCGGCTCGAAGTCTTCGCAGCGTGTGCGAGTGTCGGACCCGCGAGTATCCGTTCCCGAAGAAGCGCCCACGGGCGGCACCCAGCTGGCTCTCGATTGTCTCCTCAGCCATCCGTGCCTCTCCCTTGTCCAGACGCCCATGTCTCGACGAGTCCCGCAGTCACAGTCAGGGTAGCCCCGACAATCCTGGAAATAAACCTTGTTCGCCGTTTCTTGTGTCGCTAGGCTAGCTTGGATGCGCGCGTTGATACCCTGATGCAAGAGCCAGTAACGCGAGGGAGGGTGCGGCGAGTGCCGAGAGAGCCGAAACAGGAGCGAGCTGTCGCGACACGCAAGGCGCTCGTCGACTCGGCCGGCCGCGTGTTCGCTGACAAGCATTACTCGGCGGCGACCCTGGCCGACGTGCTCACCGCCGCAGGGGTCAGTCAAGGCTCGCTCTACTTCCATTTCCGCAACAAGCACGACCTTGCGCTCGCGGTCATCGCCGCACAGGGCAACGCGATGCAGTCGGTGCGTGAAGATGTCCTCCTCCGCGCCAGCGGACCCATCGACGCGCTCGAGCGCACTGCGGAGGCAGTTGCCGCGCTGATCTCCAAGTCTCCCGTCGTTCAAGGCGGCCTGCGCCTACTGATCCAGTCACGCGACGAGTTCCCCGAGGTCACGGTCGATCCGTACGAGCTGTGGCTTTCATTCGCCGCAGCACGGTTCGCAGACGCGAAAGCCCAGGGCATGTTGCGCCCGGGCGTGGATCCCGCAGACGCGGGCTGGCTCTTCGTCTCCGCCTTCATGGGCGCCAAGGAGATACTGAGCTACCACCGTAACTGGGCTGACTTGCCGCGCCGAGCCGGAGCCAACGCGGCCCTTGTTCTCTCCGCAGTGCTGGGGTCGCTCGCCTACGACCAGGAGCCATCGATCCAGGCCTGACGATCCCACCCCTCGCGTCAGCCAGAAGCACCGCTCGCCCTTCGTTCGGGCTACTCTTGAAAACATACAGCGTCCGCCGTATTCTGAGCGCGACGCGGATCACGCGCCATCAAAACAAGGAGGTTGACGATGAGATTGAAGTCGAAGATCGCGCTCACCACCGCTCTCGCGATCGGAGCGGTCGGCCTGGTCGCCGCGCCCGCATCGGCGGCAGGGCACTGTGACAGCGGCTACAGCAACTGCTACAAGTTCTGGGAAGAGTGGGCGGGATCGCAGCACCACGGCAAGGTTCAGATCAAGGCGTCGGTGAACGACGGCGGACGCCACTCGAAGCAGGGATACATCCGGTTCATCAGGAACGCCGGCCCGGCCATCGACACCGGACGCATGTACACGTCGACGGCGACGAGTCCGTCCGACACGACGGTTCGCACTCGCCAGGAGTGGGTCTGGGATTCGCCACTGTGGGGCGACGAGTACACGACGTACAGCTACTACGGGTTCATCTGGTGGTAGCAGAAATGGCGTGTGCATGGGGCGCCTCATGCACACGCCCCTTCGCCGTTCACCGACGACAGGCGCCACGCCGCCGCGGTCGTGCCGCAACGCAAGCGAAGAAGCAGGTCTCCGTCCATCCGGCGCGCCGATGCGGCACGGTCGACGAACAGATGGCCGCCCGTGAGGCGGTGCACCCGACAGATCTCGGGCGTAGATCGGACATTGTCAGGCATTCGCATCTATGTTCTACTGGTAGCAGAGCATGGAACGTCCGTCGCCTCCAGACCACATCTTCTCTCGTCGCTCAAGAAGGCAGCATCAGATGAAGCTGCGGGTCTTGGTCAGCGCCGGCTTGCTGGGTGTGCTCGCGGCCTTCGTAGGGTTCGCATTCGACTGGACGATCACCGCACACGGCGAAGTCACCTATGAGATGCCGGGCGAGCCATCGACCATCACGGTTGGAATCGGTGGCGAAGAAGCGCCAGCGGAGGACGGACTGCCGCAGGCGGGACGCCAGCTTCGCGACTACCTCACCTCGAGAGGAATCGCACTCCTTGCCAGCTCCACAGGTGACGGGCTCCCTCGACTGATCGCGGCCGATCCCGAGAACTCCATCCCGTGGCTGGATGCTTCGGAGGCTGCTCCCGGAGACGTGCTCCTTTTCCAGGACACCTACAGCCACCGGCAGTGGGAGTCCACCGGAACCGGCCCCTTCTTGCCAGCAGGCGCCACGGTGCGGGGTGTCATTACCTCGCCGGGCGGGGTAGACGACCTGCAGTATGTGCAGCTGCTCGCCGACGACACCGTCTTGCCCCCGGGCACCTACGTCGTGAACACGCGAGACTCCGAGGTTCTGAACGGGTTGACCTCCCTCCTGGCCACGTTCGGGCTGCGGGTTCACGACTCCCGGGACATCCCGCTGAGCGAGTTCCTCCTTCGCGATCCGCTCATAGGAGTGACCGTGGCATTGTTCGCATTCGGGCTCGTGGCAACCGCCACGCACTGGATCCTCCTGTCCGCATCCGGGCTGCAGGAGAGCCGGATACGGAGGCAACACGGCGCTCGGAGCTCCGACCTGACGCGTCGCGAACTGGCAGGCCGACTGCCTTGGCTTGGCCTGGGTGCCGCCGTCGGCGTGTGCATCGCGGCGATGACCGTTGCACTGGTCGGGCGCGAGCCGCTCTCATCAACGCAGTGGACGTTCCTCGGCGTCTGCTGGGGAGCGACCGTGCTCGTGTCCGTGATGATCAGTGCCGGAGGCTCCTACGCTGCGCTGCGTCCACGCAAGGAGGCCGCAGATGCTACGTGATGCAGCCGGAGGCGTCCGCCTCGGCCTACGACACTGGCCCAGCATGCTGTCGCTGGGCCTCCTGATCGCGATCGCGTCGACCGTCCTCGCTCTGCTCTTGTCCGATGTGATGACCCAGCTATCGGTCTTGCGCGGCGGTCAGGAGATGCGAGAACGGTCAGCGACCATCTTCACTCCGTACTACGAGACGGACGACGTCGTCGATGTAGGTGATGCGACGTTCGCGCATCTATCTGCCGCGATCGACGAGGGAACCGGATACACCGCCGTAGTCAACAACGTCCAGGTTAATGACCCCGCCTTTGCCGATGGCGTACCGGTCCTGCTCATATTCGGCGACACGGTGGCCGACATCGTCCCGTCCATGCAGATATGTACGCCCGCGCCCTGCATGCTGCGCGGCGCCGGCGTGTCAGATGATTCTCCGCGTGAACTGGAGATCGGCTCCTTCCGCCTCGCAGGAGGCGACCGCCTGCCCCCGGCATCAGCCTTCTTCGACGCGAACATGGGTGCTGTCCCCCTCGACAACCGCATCGTCGTCGTGCTGCCGACCGAGGCCTTCTCCTTCCTCGACGCGTACGAGCGTGAGGAAGCCGCCTCGCGCGCGGTGTTCCTCGGCGACTCCTCAACCGACATCGACGAGTACGTCGCGTCCAGCGCGGATGACGGCCTGTTCCTCGTTCCACACGACGTCGCGGTCGACCAGCCCGCACGCATGGCCTCCCTCATGACGATGTCAGCCATGTACGCCGTCGGCTTGGCCGCCTTCCTCGGCGTCGTCATCTTCGCGTACACATCAGTCGCGGAACGAACACTGCAGAAGGAACAGCGAGCACTTCACATCAGGCGCGCACACGGCGCGACCCCTGCCGCAACAGCGGCGAGACTAGCCGGATTCGTGGCACTCGTGCTGCTGGTCATTCCGTTGCCGCCACTGCTTCTCCTCCAAGCGCTTCCCGATCCGATGGCGTTGGCAGCGCGCTGGATCATCGGGCTGCTGCTCATCCTCAGCCTCGCGATGTGGGCCTACTTCAGCAAACGACAACGACGCGTGGAGGTGCAGAACGCATGACGAAAGAGATACTGCTCGACGTCCAAGGCCTGACGAAGGTGCACGGGCGGGGACACCTCGAGGTCACGGCGCTCAGAGACGTGTCCTTCACGCTCGCTGCTGGTGAACTCGTCGCAGTGATGGGGCCCTCGGGGTGCGGCAAGTCCACGCTGCTCAAGCTCCTCGGCTTGCTCAGCGCCCCCACGTCAGGATCAGTTCGGTACGCCGGACGCAACGTGCCGACGACCGAACGAGACCGAGCTCGAATGCGCAACGAGTACATCGGGTACGTGCATCAGGACTATGCCGTAATCCCGTACGAGACCACACTGGCGAACACCAGGATTCCCCTCGAGTACGCGCGACCACGGCTCTCACGACGCAAACAAGTCTCCACGGCAATCGGAGCGCTGCAGCGCGTAGGACTAGGGGAACTCGCCACCAGAAGAGCGGCTCAGCTCTCCGGCGGAGAACGTCAACGCGTCGGCATCGCCCGCGCCATGATCAACAACCCACGCCTCGTCCTCGCGGATGAGCCCACCGCAGCCCTCGATACAGAGAACGCTCGACAAGTAGTCGACCTCCTCAAGAATCTGGCCACCGCCGGCTCCGCGGTACTGATAGCCACGCACGACCCGCGTGTAAGCGATCAGTGCGACCGCGTCATCCACCTTCAGGATGGCCGCCTCGTCGACATCGCCGAGGCCCGCGGGCACACGCCCCTACCGCCATCGCATTAGCGCGATCCGTCGGTCAGCCCTCGTTGAAGTGCAGGATCGTCCGTCGGTCGCTACGGGCGATGCTTCGCTCGATGTCGTCAACCTGCATCGGAGACCCTCCTTCCGCCCTCTTCGCTCTCTTCATTTTCCGGGACAGCGCGATACGTCCCAACTGCGAAGAAGTAATCTCAACAAGCCCGTCAGAGCGTCCCGAGAGCGCCGATAATGACTGCCCAGGCCGACGCTCCGAGCATCAACGCCATCACCGTGACCGGGACAGCGATGCGCAGCAGCACTGTCCGGCGCCGCCAGACCAGTAGCGCAAGAGGTGCCAAGAGGAACACGGCGACGGCCACCAGCGTCGCACGGGCGTTCGGCTCCAGAATGTACGAGCTCGACCGCACCGCTTCGAAGAGGCCTTGCGCCCCCAGAGCACCCCCGATCAGCCCGAGAGCAACCGAACGTCCGACGGTCCTGCCGTTGACAGCCCACCAGCTGGCCACGCCACAGAGCACACCGCCCAGGAACGAGACAGCCGTCCAGATCGCAGCAGCGCGCAACACCGATGCGGAGCCCGCGTCCGGCCGCAACCCGAGGAGCAGGATGCTGCCGTAGTACACCCAGGTCGCCACCAGAAGCACCAGCACGGCCGCCAGAGCGGCCTTGACGCGCGAAGGCGCTTTCGATCCCGCGAGTATTGCGCCCAGTCCCCACACGAGCCCGGTCGAGAACAGCGGATACAAGACCTGTCGGATGTCATTCGGCACGATGTCCGCGACCACCGCCCCCAAGCCGAGCCCGATCCCCAAGAGCAACGCCCACAGGAACGGCCACCGCTCGTTGCTTACTGGCGCGGGAGCCAGTGTCAAGTCGTCCTTCCGCGAGCGGGTGGTGTGATCTGTTCGCATATGTGCCCCTGACTATGATGCATCGCCCTTCGCCTGGCAACACGTGCCGCGTTGTGGTTTCAGCAACACTGAACCCGCCGGCCCGATGGTGCAGCCGCGCGCGGAGCAACAGGCGGCTACGCTCGGCGCGATCAGAGTCGCGTCCGTAACAGGTTCATGGTTCTACGACGTGGAGGTTGAACGTCACGTATCCGGCGTACTGGTAGCGGACGGAACGATCCTGACCGATGCCGAGGCATCTCCGTCACCGGACACATGGCTTGGGATCTAGTCGCGCTCGCGGAACAACCGGAGACGGCGACTTTGGTGTCGATCGCTCAGGGCAGATAGGCGATATCTGAGCCGTTCACGGCGATGTCCAGCCCGTTGGCTCTCAACAGCGACTCGACACCGACCTTCCGCTGCCGCTCGCTTTCGCCCTGCGGCGGGCCGACGCGAACGTCGAGAATCGGAAGCGGCGCGTCCTCACGGGCAATCTGATCAGTAGTGCCCCATAAGGTGGTGTAGCCCGCGGTGGCCGGCCTCGTCTTGGACGTGGGCGCGGTCACCGTGTGATCCTTCGAGGAAACTCTCACATCCCACTCGAAAGGCATCATCACGATGACCGCACTTCATATTGTCGACCCTGCGAGCGTGCTCGCTGAAGCCCTGACGGACGCGTCTCCGGATCTGATGCGCAGCCTGCTGCAGACGATGATCAACGCGCTCCTGTCCGCCGATGCTGACGCTGTGGTCGGCGCCGAGTGGGGCAAGCCCTCACCGGACCGTGCCGCGCAGCGCAACGGCTACCGGCACCGCGACCTCGATACCCGGGTCGGCACGATCGACGTTCAGATCCCGAAACTGCGGCAAGGGACGTACTTCCCGGAATGGCTCCTCGAGCGCCGCAAGCGCGCCGAGACCGCGCTGATCACGGTCGTCGCGGACTGCTACCTCGCGGGCGTCTCGACCCGCCGGATGGACAAGCTGGTGAAGACCCTCGGCATCCACTCCCTGTCGAAGTCGCAGGTCTCCCGGATGGCGGCCGACCTCGACGAGCACGTCGACCAGTTCCGCCACCGCCCCCTGGACGATGCGGGCCCGTTCACGTTCGTCGCCGCCGATGCGCTGACGATGAAAGTCCGTGAAGGCGGCCGCGTGATCAACGCGGTCGTGCTGGTCGCGACCGGCGTGAACGCCGACGGGCGCCGCGAAGTCCTCGGCCTGCGGGTCGCAACGTCGGAGACCGGCGCTGCCTGGAACTCATTCTTCGCCGACCTCGTCGCCCGCGGTCTGGGCGGGGTGCGCCTGGTCACCTCCGACGCTCACGCAGGTCTGGTGGAGGCGATCGCGGCGAACCTGCCCGGCGCGGTCTGGCAAAGATGCCGCACGCACTACGCCGCGAACCTGATGAGCGTCACCCCGAAGAGCATGTGGCCGGCGGTGAAGGCGATGCTGCACTCCGTTTACGACCAGCCCGACGCTGACGCAGTGAACGCGCAGTTCGACCGGCTCCTGGACTACGTCGACGGAAAACTCCCCGCCGCGTTCGAGCACCTCGACAACGCGAGAGCTGACATCCTCGCGTTCACCGGGTTCCCCGACGGGCTCTGGCAGCAGATCTGGTCCAATAATCCGAACGAGCGATTGAACCGGGAGATCCGCCGCCGCACCGACTCCGTGGGCATCTTCCCGAACCGCGACGCGATCATCCGCCTCGTCGGCGCGGTCCTTGCCGAGCAGACCGACGAATGGGCCGAGGGCCGCCGCTATCTCGGGCTCGACATCCTCGCCAAGTCCCGCCTCACCCTCATCCCCGACACCGGGAAGGAGGCGACCACCGACGCCGTCCTCGAGCTCAGCGCCTAACCGAATCAACAGCAGAAGGATCACCGACCGCTACACCACGTCCCGGGGCTTGACCATCTGATCGAGACCGGCAACAGCCCAGCCATAGTTCTCGTAGTGCATGAGCTCCATGTACGGAATCACGCCACGATCGGTTCCCCGATGCAGGGGCTTTGCGCCGTCGACCGGGTAGGGGATGAGCCGAACCTCCCGTTCCTCCGCATAGGCGTCGTCCTCCATCGAGGCCGCCAAGGACGACAGCATCGCGACGATCAGGTCGTTCGCGTTGCCGAGGCTCCCGGGACCTCTAACACCCCGAGGCAAGGCCCACTTACACACACAACTTGACAAGCTCGCTCGAACGCGACGTACCCGCCGAACGCGCCTTGCTGCGCCCGGTCGACGGCGGCAGGAGACGGTTCCTCGGCCTCGAACCAGCGGCCTTGCCCGGCGCGGCGGCGCGACGCGATCCACAGCGCGACCTCCACTTCATCTTCGTCGAGATCGTCGGTGTTCAGCAGGGCCTGCGTGTCGATGCCGATGGCGGTGACCACCCGCAGCCACAGCATCCGACGGGTCGGCGTGCCGAACTCCGCCACACGGTTCACCAGGCGGGCCGCCACCTCCTCGGGAAGGCTGTCGTGCGAGATCAGCAGGCGCGGCCAACACCACACGCCGTCATGCAGCGCGTCCGCATAAAGATCCAGCGCGGCCACCCCGTCGATAGCGGCCAGCGCCTCCAGGATGGGCGTGTAGAACGACGGGTCGCCAGAACGCTGCGCGAACTCGTATGCGTGACGGCCGATCTCCACCCAGCTGTCACGTCCGACGAGCCCGGCGAGACGCGCGAGACCGCCGCCGGAGTCCTCTAGCTGGAGGTGCCCGCGCCCAGCGGCGGAGATCATCACCCGCAGAGCCGCCGTGACGCGATCCTCGCGGTGTCGGAGACGCTGGAGACCCGCCTGGGAAAAGCGTCGCAGGGAGATTCTGAGACTGCGTCCGCATCCACGGGAGACGCGGACGGTTGCCGTCAAAACGAGGACGTTGCCGTCAAATCGGCACGTCTCACAGTCCTCCCGACCGGCCCGCTAACAGAGGTCATCGAACGCACTGCGGCCTCCGAAACAGCAACGAGCAGAGTCTCTTCTAATCTTCAGGTCGGCGGTTCGATTCCGCCTCGGGGCACCAATTTGACCTCTGTTACCTCGGCTCTGACCGCACTTCCCGGAGCCGACCTCATGTTGCTGGAAGTGCGCACGAAACACCGTGTGTTCGGTGCGGTTGCCGTCAACGGTTGCCGTCAGACCGTCACATCGACCGTCACGTCGACACCTCTGTTGGAGCTCGTCCTCAGCGACCTCATCGCGCTCCGCGTAGTGCTCAGAAACGCACGCGCCACGCAGCAGCGCCACGCCGAGTTCCCATTCACCCTCATCCCGACCGACCGCCTCGACCCGACGGAGGAAGCATCATGACGCCCCGCATCAACTACGGCCTGCCGGATCTGCCCGGCATGCCCGACCTGGACAAGCTCACCGCGCCACACGTCCAGCAGCTCCAGCTCGGCAACGTGCTCGACTCCACGGTCGACTTCGACGCTGTGCCGAAGGGCCAGCGCGCGGTCGTGTACTTCCGGGTCTCCGACCCCTCACAGGCCAAGACGTCCCGCGACTACGCCAACGGGGCTTCGATGGAGACACAGCGGCAGCTCTGCTACGCACGCGCCGAAGCCCTCGGCTACACCGTCATCGAGGAGTACGTCGAACCGGGCAAGTCCGCGATGTCGATCGAGAAGCGGCCCGTGTTCCGGCAGATGCTCGCCCGCATACAGGCGCGCCGCGACGTGGACGTCGTGCTGGTCTACATGTGCGAGCGCGCCGCCCGCAACCAATGGGAGGACGCCGTCCTCGGCATCGTGTTCCAGTCCCTCGGCGTGCAACTCATCTCCGTCACCGAGCCGATGGGTGACACCCCGGCCGGCAAGGCCATGCGCGGCATGATCAGCGTGTTCAACGAGATGATGTCCACCTCCCGTGGCGCGGACATCAAGCGAAAGATGGAAGCCGCCGCCAAACGCGGCCAGACCCTCGGCCGCGCCCGCCTGGGCTACCTCAACGTCCGCGACGTCAGCGAGGGCCGCGACATCCGCACCATCGAAGTCGACACCGAACGCGCCCCGTTCGTGAAGCTCGCCTTCGAGCTCTACGCCACCGGCGAATACACGCTCAACGACATCGTCGACGAGCTCACCGACCGCGGCCTCACCACCAGAGCCACGGCCAAGCGCCCACCGGGGCCGGTGTCGGTGAACAAAGTGCACCAGATGCTCCGCGACCCCTACTACACCGGCGTCGTCACCTACGACGGCGAGCAGATCCCCGGCAAGCACGAACCACTCATCGACCAGGAACTGTTCGACAAGGTGCAGGAAGTCAGCCGCGTCCGTGGCAAGCCTGGCGAACGCCGTCGCGAGCATCACCACTACCTCAAGGGCACCGTCTACTGCGGAAAGTGCAAGCAGGAACGCGACATCGACCGGCGCCTGCTCGTCCAGCGCTCGGTCGGCAAGAGCGGTCAGGAGTACTTCTACTACTTCTGCCCCGGCACCAAAGACGGCACCTGCACCAGCCCGCACCACAACCTCTACCGGGTCGAAGACGCTGTCGAGCGCCACTACAAGACCAAGCGGTACACGCCCGAATTCCTCCGCGGCTTCCGTGCGCTCATGTCCGACACCCTCGGCAGCCAGGACGAAGCCCAACGGCTCCTCAAGAAGCAACTCGACGGCCAGCTCGACGCGCTCGACGTGCAAGAAGAGAACCTCCTCGACCTCGCCGCCGACGGCACCGTCGCCTCCACCAAGATCAAAACACGGCTGCGGAAGATCGGACAGGAACGCGAGCGTCTCGTCGCCCAGCGCGATGCGGTCGCGGTCGACCTGACCGCGGGCGCGCAGTACCTCAATGCACAGCTGAGCCTGCTGGAGAATCCGCACGAGCTGTACAAGGACACCTCCGACGAAGTACGGCGGCGTCTCAACCAAGCCGTGTTCGGCGCGATCTACATCACCGACGAGGACGTGGTCGGCAGCCGCCTCACCGAACCCCACGCCCAACTGTTCGCCACCGAAGCCGCCTACCAGGCCGCGACCCGCGGCCTCGACCAGGACGCCATCCGGCGGCACTTCGCCGCCGCGTTCGCCCGGAGCCAGGGCCGCACCGTCCCCGCCAAAGACAAAGAGACCGCCCCGAAGGGCGGTCTCTTTGCAGACAACTCAACAGTGGCGACAACGGCCTGGAGCTCACTCTTCACCAGCTCTGCAGCAGGTGCTGTTTCGAGTAAGCCTCCTATGGTGGAGCTGGGGGGAATCGAACCCCCGTCCAACGCTGCGATACTGCGTCTTCTCCGGGCGCAGTCTGTAGAGACGTTCTGCTCGGCTCCGACCTTTGTCACAGACACCTAAGTCGACGAGCCCAGCCTCAGAAGAGTCCCGCGTGACGTCGAGGCCCCGTCACGCGGCAAGATCCCTAGATGACGCCAGGGTCCGTAGCGGGATCACCTACGGTCTGACGGACTATCGGGCTCGCTTAGGCAGCGAGGGCGAAGTCAGTGCGCTTTGCATCGGCACTTATTGTTTCGCAGAGATCGTTTACGAGATAACCCTGCATCCTCGGCCCGCTTCTCGCAGATTCACAGACGCTGTCGAAACCGATCAGCCCCTGGAGCCTCGGACCATGTGGTCCGGCGGCGAATCGAGCCACTGTCACCCTGTGGAGTTGTCCTCGGGAGCCGCAGGCACCCGAGCATTACAGTTTAGCGTATGACCGACGTGATCATCACCGTCCGCGGCGAGAGCCAGACCCTCCTCGCCCCCGAACGCGCCGTCGCCCAGGTGACGGCCTCGCTCGACGGCCCCGACCGCGGCGGCGTCGTCGAGCGCCTCGCCGCCCTCGCCGGGCCGGTGCGCGCCGACCTCGACGCGCGCAAGGCGGCCGGGACCGTCGCCGACTGGGCGAGCCAGCGCATCTCGGTCTGGGCGGATCGGCCGTGGAACAACGAGGGACGCCAGCTCGACCTCGTCCACCACGCCTCGGTCGAGGTCACCGCGACCTTCACCGACGTCCTGGCGCTCTCCGACTGGCTGAACGGCATCGCGGCGACGGAGGGCCTGCAGGTCGGCGCCGTCGACTGGCAACTCACCCCCGAGACGCGCGCACGGGTCGAACGCGAGGTGGCGACGGATGCCGTCGCGGTCGCCGTCGAGCGTGCCATCGCCTACGCGAGCGCGCTGGGCCGCACGACGGTCGTCCCGATCGAGATCGCCGATCTGGGACTGCTCGGCGAACACCGGCCGGAACAGCCCGCCCCGCGCATGTTCGCGCGCGCGGCGACGGCAGCCGACGCGGCGCCGCCGGCCGTCGACTTCCGCCCCGACGACATCGTCGTCACCGCGGCCGTCGAGGCCCGCTTCACCGCGAGCTGACGGCGCGGCGCGTCACTCGCCGAGGCGGTTTCGGCTGCGCATGGCCCGCTCGGCCTCGCGCTTGTCCTCACGCTCGCGGATCGTCTGACGCTTCTCGTACTCGCGCTTGCCCTTCGCGACCGCGATCTCCACCTTGGCGCGTCCATCGGAGAAGTAGAGCTTCAGGGGCACGAGGGTGTACCCGCCCGCGCTGATGGCGTGGGAGAGCTTGATGATCTCCTCCTTGTGCAGCAGCAGCTTGCGTGTGCGCTTGGAGGAGTGGTTCGTCCAGTGCCCCTGCGCGTACTCCGGGATGTGCACGGCGTCGAGGAACGCCTGTCCGCCGTCGATGTACGCGTACCCGTCATTGAGGTTGGCCCGGCCTTCCCGCAGCGACTTCACCTCGGTCCCGGTGAGCACGAGTCCCGCCTCGTACGTCTTCTCGATGGCGTACTCGTGACGTGCGCGACGGTTGGTCGCGACGACCTTCTCCCCGCGTTCCCTGGGCATTGTGCGGACTCCTCCGGGCCTGAACCCGTGTATCGACGGATGCCGCGGTCGCGGCAGCCCGTCAGTCTATCGTGCCGCCGGGATCAGGCGCGCAGCCAGCGGCGGATCGCGAAGCCCGCCGACAACGCGGCGAGCACCAGCCCGATGATGATGATGACGGGGATGACCATCGCGGCATCCGACATCCCCACCCAGTCCGTGATGAAGGTGACCCGGTCGTGGAGGTACTGCCCCACGCCGAAGTGCACGCCCAGCACGATCACCGCGCCGGCCAGAAGCGAACCGATCAACGCCGCGAAGACGCCCTCGAGGATGAACGGCGTCTGGATGAAGCGGTTGGACGCGCCGACCAGGCGCATGATGCCGACCTCTCTGCGGCGCGCGTAGGCGGACAGCCGGATGGTCGTCGCGATGAGCAGGACCGCCGCGATGAGCATGAGGACGGCGATGCCGACCGCGATGTAGGTCGCGACCGTGAGCGCCGAGAACAGCGGCTCGAGGTACTGCATCTGATTCTTCACGCCCTCGACGCCGGTCATGCCGTTGAACGCCTCGGTGATCACGTCGGACTTACCCGGGTCGACGAGGCCCACCCAGTACGTCTCCCCCAGCTGAGCCGGGGTGACGTAGTCCTTGTACTCGTCGCCGTAGAGCTTCAGGAGGTTCTCGTACGCCTCGTCGGCCGACTCGAACCGAACGTCGCGCACGATGTCGGCCAGCGCCGGGCTCGCCAGTCGCGTGGCGACCTCGTCGAGCTGCTCCTGCGTCGCCGCACCCTCGGCGCACGTGGTCACGGTGGAGTCATCGCGGCACATCACGATCGAGACCTGCGCGCGCTCGGCCCAGTAGGCGCTCATCTTGCCGATCTGCATCTGCATCAGCATCGCGGCGCCCACGAAGGTCAGCGAGACGAATGTGACGAGGATCACCGAGATGACCATCGACGCGTTGCGGCGCAGTCCTGTCAGCGCTTCGGAGAGGATCAGTCCCGCCCTCATGAGGTCGGCCCCACTTCGTCGTCCTGCCGTTCATCGAGCCGATCGGCGACGCCGAGCTTTCCGAGGTCGATGTCACCGAGACCGAGCTCGCCGAGGTCGACCTCGGGGGCGTCGATGGCGATCGGTCGCGTGAGCGGCGCGGGCTCGGCCGGGACCGGGGCCAGCGCCTGGGCTGGGGCCGGGGACGGTGCCTCCCGCGCGGCCGGGACGTCGGTCGCGGCGGAGGCAGCGGGGCGCGCCGGCGTGGATGCCGGGGTCCCGGCATCCGTCGCCGGCTCGGTGAGCACGGGGACGGGCTGGACCGGAGCGGACGCGATCTGCCGCTGCAGCTCGAGGACCGCGGTGAGAGCGGCCGTCGCGGCCGCGCCCCTCTCCACCTGGGGCGTGAGGCTCGGGATCGCGGAGGTGTCGCCGTAGCCGCCGTGACGATCGTCGCGGACCATGACGCCGCCGCGCAGCTCGATCACGCGGCGCTTCATCTGATCGACGAATCCGGCCTCGTGGGTGGCCATCACGACGGTCGTGCCGCCGGCGTTGATGCGAGCCAGCAGCTGCATGATGTCCACCGACGTGGCGGGGTCGAGGTTGCCGGTCGGCTCGTCGGCGAGGAGGATCTGCGGGCGGTTGACGAGCGCGCGGGCGATCGCGACGCGCTGCTGCTCACCGCCGGAGAGCTCGTGCGGCAGTCGCTTCTGCTTGCCTTCCAGGCCGACCAGGGCGAGCACCTCCGGGACCGCCTGCTGGATGAACGCGCGGGACGAGCCGATGACCTGCAGCGTGAACGCGACGTTCTGGAAGACGGTCTTGTTCGGCAGCAGGCGGAAATCCTGGAACACCGAGCCGATGTGGCGGCGGAAGTAGGGGACCTTGCGGGTGGAAAGGGTCCGCAGATCTCGCCCGAGCACCACGACACGGCCGTCGCTCGGATTGTCTTCGCGGAGGATCAGCCGCAGGCAGGAGGACTTCCCCGAGCCCGACGCGCCGACGAGGAAGACGAACTCTCCGCGCTGCACCTCGAAGTCGACGTCGCTCAGCGCCGGCTTGCTGGTCCCGCGGTATTTCTTGGTGACGTGCTCGAACCGGATCATGACCTGTCGAGCCTAAGCGTGGGCGCCGCGGATGCCGGGTGCGACACCCCCGGCGCCGCGCCATCTGTTGTCCGCGGTCGCGTGAGATCGAGCACACCCGGGCGCTTGTACCATAAGCCTAAATGAGAAATCTCTCATCAGAGCCACAACTCACAGGACACGCACCATGACAACAACTCCCCCGAACTCCCCGATTAGCGGGGAAGCTCCGCTCGCCGTCGCTCCCCTCAAGCCGCACGCCCTCAGCATCGTGGCGTTGGTGACCGCTGCCGTCGGATTCATCTTCGCGTGCATCCCGGGTGCACTCATCGTTGGGTGGATCCTGCTACCCATCGCGTTCATCCTGTCGCTGGTCGCACTCTTTCTGAAAGGTAAGAAGTGGCCCGCCCTGGTCGGGCTCATCCTCGCGGTCGTCGGCACTATCGTCGGCTTCGTCGTCTTCTTCTCGTTGGTCGCGAATGCAGCCAATGAAGCGTTCGGAGGCGGCGGCACGACGCCGTCCACACCGGTGGCCACGGAAACGGCGGGTGTCACCCCCGATGACGACGAGGCCGAGTCCGGATCGGCAGACTATGTAGTCACCATCGACAGCGCCACCCAGACGACTGACTACGAGGGAAAGCCGGCTCTGGTGGTCAACTACACCTTCACGAACAACAGCGAGAAGGATGCCAGCTTCCTGGTGGCGACATCCGCGAAGGCCTTCCAGGACGGCGTGGAACTCGACCTCGCCATCGTCTCGGACGGCAGCGTGGACTCCGGCTCGACGATGAACGACGTGAAGCCTGGCGCCACGACAACCGCTCAACTGGCCTACTCGCTGACCAGCACTTCCGAGGTCACTGTCGAGGTCAGCGAGCTGTTCAGCTTCGACGACACGCTGCTTGCCACCAAGAGCTTCACGGTGCAGTAACTACCTCTGCACGTTCACGGTGTAGCAACTACCTCTGCACGCTGATCGGGCGGCCTGTTCCACGACGAAGTCGTGAGTGCGAGGCCGCCCGATCTGCGTGAACAGATGGCGCGCCGCGCCGGATCAGTCGTCGTCGTCTTTGCGCTTGCGCCAGCGGATGCCGGCCGCGATGAGGCCGTCGAGATCGCCGTCGAACACGACGGCGGGGTTGCCGACCTCGTATCCGGTGCGCAGATCCTTGACCAGCTGCTGGCCGTAGAGGAAGTACGAGCGCATCTGGTCGCCCCAGCTCGCGGTGATGGTACCGGCGAGCTCCTTCTTCTTCGCGGCCTCCTCCTCGCGCTTGAGCAGCAGCAGGCGCGTCTGCAGCACGCGCATCGCGGCGGCGCGGTTCTGGATCTGGCTCTTCTCGTTCTGCATGGAGACGACGAGACCCGTCGGCAGGTGGGTGATGCGCACGGCGGAGTCGGTCGTGTTGACGGACTGCCCGCCGGGGCCCGATGACCGGAACACATCGACGCGGATGTCGCTCTCGGGAACCTCGACCTCGACGGCCTCCTCGAGCGCGGGGATCACCTCGACAGCCGCGAAGGAGGTCTGCCGCTTGTCGGCACCGCCGAACGGGCTGATGCGGGCGAGGCGGTGGGTGCCGGCCTCGACCGACAGCGTGCCGTACGCGTACGGGGCATCGACCTCGAAGGTCGCGGACTTGATGCCGGCACCCTCCGCGTACGACGTGTCCATCACCTTGACGGCGTACTTGTGACGCTCGGCCCAGCGCAGGTACATGCGCAGCAGCATCTCGGCGAAGTCGGTGGCGTCGTCGCCGCCGGCGCCGGAGCGGATCGTGACGACCGCGGGCCGATCGTCGTATTCGCCGTCGAGGAGGGTCTGCACCTCGAGCTGGCCGATGACGTCCTGAAGCTCGGCGATCTCCTTGCGCGCCTCGTCGGCGGTGTCCTCGTCGTCCATCTCCTGCGCGAGCTCGACCAGCACATCGAGGTCGTCGAGACGCTGCTCGACGTCGGTGACGCGCTTGAGGTCGGCCTGGCGATGGCTGAGCGCGCTCGTGACCTTCTGCGCTTTCTCGACGTCGTCCCAGAGATCGGGTGCGCCGGCCTCCTCGGACAGGCGCGCGATCTCCGCACGGAGACCCTCGACGTCGACCACCGCCTGGATGTCGGCGAAGGTGGAGCGGAGGGCCTGGATGTCGGCGGAAGGATCGAAATCAAGCATGACAGTCCAGACTAACGTGAACCGGGTGAGCACCGCCGATCCCGAGCCCGAGATGGGGCGGATGCTGTGGCGCCTCGCGCCGATGATCTACGGCCCCACGGTGCTGTTCGCCCTCGGCGAGGGCGCCGTCGTGCCGCTGCTCCCGGTGATCGCGGCCGAGCTCGGGGCCGACGTCCCCACCGCGGCCCTCGTCGCGGCGGCGCTGGTCGTCGGTCAGCTCTGCGGCAACATCCCCGCCGGGTGGGCGGTGGCCCGCGTCGGCGAACGGGTGACGATGGCCGGCGGCGGTGTGCTCGCCCTGGCGGGCGTCGCCGGGCTGCTCCTCGCTCCGAGCCTGCCGGTGCTCGCGGCCGCGGTGTTCCTCATCGGCTTCTGCGCCGCGGCCTTCGGCCTCGCGCGCCACTCGTTCATGACGACACGCGTGCCGCTGGCGTTCCGCGCCCGCGCTCTGTCGCTTTTGGGCGGGACGTTCCGCCTCGGCATGTTCGTCGGACCGTTCATCGCCGCCGTCCTGCTCGCGATCTTCGGCGACGAGCACGCGACCGTGTGGTTCTTCGGCGGGTGCCTCGTCGCCACCGTCGCCCTCGTCGTGCTGGGCCCCGACCCGGAGACGCAGGTCGCGATGCCGGCAGCGCGGGATGCCCGCCTCAGCGAGGACACCGGTGAGGTCGTCACGGGGGCCATCCCGGTGCCGGGTCGTGTCGGCGTGTTCCGCACGATGTGGCGCCATCGGGGCGTGCTGTCACGGCTCGGGCTCGCCGCGGCATCCCTCTCCGCCGTCCGTTCCGCCCGCCAGGTCGTCCTGCCGCTGTGGGGCGTCTCGATCGGGTTGGACGCGCAGACTATCGCGCTCGTCGTCGGCGTGTCGGGAGCGATCGACTTCGCCCTGTTCTACGCGAGCGGCCAGGTCATGGACCGCTTCGGCCGGCTGTGGGCGGCGCTGCCCGCGATGGTGCTGATGGGCGCCGGCTTCCTCGCGCTCTCGGTGACGCACGACCTCGACGCCGCCGCGATGTGGTTCGCGCTGTTCGCCGCGGTCCTGGGGGTCGGCAACGGGCTGTCCAGCGGCATCCTCCTCACCCTCGGCGCGGACGTCGCACCCCAGGACGATCCCGCACCGTTCCTCGGGTCGTGGCGGACGTTGACGGATGCCGGCGGCGCGCTGTCCCCGCTTCTCGTCTCGGCGATCGCCGCGGCGCTGTCGCTGTCGGCGGCAACAGCCGTCGTCGGTGTCATCGGACTGGCCGGCGCCGTCGCGTTCGTCCGGTGGGTGCCGCGCTTCGTGCCGCGCGCCCGCTGACATGACACGTCTGCTTTCCGGGCGCAGTTCCGGGCCGGGCGGTTCAGCGCAGGGCGGTGCGGCTCGTGGCCGTCGCCTGCAGCGTCCATCCGTCCGGGACGAACAGCGTCAGCACCGGTGGATGCCATTGCGTCTGCACCGTGACCTCCGCGGACGTCCCGTCGGGAGTGCCCGCGCTCACGAGCGTGGCGGTGCCGGTCGCCGCGAGCAGCTCGGCCGCCTGCGCGGCGACGCCGGCGTCGGTGAGCTCCGCGGTCGCGCCACCTGCGGTGACGGTGAGGATGAAGCCGTCGGCGCCCGCGAGCGCGGCGGCGTCGGCCGCGGCATCCGCCCGCTTCTGCGTGAGATACAGGCTCGTGGCGTCGACGCAGACGAGCACCAGCACGAGCGCGAGGATCGCGTAGCCGAGCGTGAGCAGCAGCACGCTCCCCTCGTCGTCCGCCGTAGAGCGCACCGGCCCACTCACGGTTCCACCCAGAAACGCGAGACCTTCTGCACCGAGGTCGCCTCGACCGGGACGCGCGCGAGCTGATCCAGGCCCAGGATCGGGGGGACGAGCGGCAACGGGATCTCGGTGCGCACGGTGACCGAGAGCAGGGCGCCCGCGGCCGGACAGTCGGGGGACGTGTCGGCGCAGCGGACGTCGACGTCGACGGCGCTCGGATCCAGCCCATATTCCGTGACGATCGCGGCGAGAACCCGCTCGGCACGCTGGTCGGCGGTGACCGGGTCGGGCGCCGACGCGATGGTCCGGGCGATCTGACGGGCACCGGTCTCGACCCCCAGTGATTGGCCCTGGATCGCGCCGAGCGCCACGATCAGGTAGACGATCGGGACGAGCAGCACGAGGCCGACGAGGATGAACTCGAGCGCCGCCGACCCGGCGTCCCCGGCGAGACCGGTTTCCACTCCCCCGTCAGCCACGGCGTCGCTGCGGGGGCGGACGCCGCCTCCGTGGTCGGCGATCGCGCCGGCGTCAGTCGAAGCTCTCACGCGGGGCACGCGCGGTCACCTCCATTCCACCGGGCACGCCGAGCAGCCCGATGAGGGGCAGGGTCGCGACGACGGTGACCTCCACCTCTGCGCCGCGGCCGCCGTCGGTGTCGGCTGCGCTGACCTCGGCATCCAGCACCCCGCCCACGGCCGTCGAGATCAGCGCTGCCGTGCGCGCGGCGCCGGCGGCGGCGTCGGTATCGGCGAGTGCGCCGTGGTACGCCCCCTCGACGGCGGCGTCGTGGACGACGTTGCGGATGTAGACCGCGAGCGCCAGCTGCAGCACGGCGAGCGTCAGCAGGGTCAAGAGCGTCCCGACGAGGACGAACTCGACGGCACTGGAGCCGTCATCGTCGTCTCGCAGCCGTCGCATCGTCCCGCTCACACCCTCGTCCGATCGCGTGAGGTCAGAAGCCCGACACGCGCTCCAGCGCCTGCTCGAACAAGTCCGCGAGCGCGGGCCCGGCGAGAGTCCAGATCGCGACCACGAGGCCGGCGGTCATCAACGTGACCAAAACCCATCCCGGGACATCTCCGGTCTCGTCGTCGACGACGTCGCGGACGATCCAGCGGATTGCCTTTCTCATACCCCGCAGTGTGCGCGAATCCGTCCGGCGCCGCGCAAGTTATCCACAGGCGGGTCAGCCCAGGCCGAGCCGGAGCATCACGATGCCCGGGAACACGGCGAAAAGGACCGACAGCGGCAGGATGAGGAACACCAAGGGCAGGAGCATCAGGATCTCCTTCCGGCCCGCCGCCTCGATGAGCGCCCGCTTGGCGTCCTCGCGGGCGTCGACGGCCTGATCCTGCAGGACGTGCGCGAGCGGGGCGCCGCGGTCCATCGCCGCGACGAGGTGCTCGATCGCTCGGGACAGCGCCGGCACGTCGAGCGCCTTCGCAACGGCAAGCAGCGCGTCCGGAAGGCTCGACCCGGTGCCGCTGGCGAGCACCGCCCCGCGGAGCTCCGCCGTGAGCTCGCCCGAGCCGACGTCGCCGACGCGGCGCAGCGCGTCGCGCAGACCCTCACCGGCCGCCAGGCACAGCGAGAGGAACTCCAACACGGTCGGAAGCTCTTCCTCCACTCGCGCGGTGCGGCGCCGCGCCGCCCGGCTGAGCCGATGATCCCACCCCACGAGTCCCGCGACGGCCAGTAGCGGCGGCAGCAGCGCGAGAACGGGTCCGCCACGCCCGGCCAGGGTGAACGCCACGGCGAGCACCCCGCCTGCGGCGAGACCGCCGACACCCCAGGCCAGCTGCGTCGCGCGGAACGCGACGACGTCGGGCGCCCACCCGGCCTGCCGCAGTCGGCGTGCGAGAGCCTCGCCGCCGCCCCATCCTGCCGCGATCCGGTCGCGCAGCGCGCGCCACGTGCCGAACACGGGCATTGGCGCGAGCGGCGTCAGCCCGCGCGGGTCGGCGATGTCCCGCAGGTACGGCGCGATGCGGCGCGACAGCGTCGGCGCGGACCACCGCGGCACCCGCACCGCGGCCAGGAGGACTCCGGCGGCGAACGCGGTGCCGAGCACGACGGCGCAGGCGGCGAGGCTGACGAGGTTCATCCGAACCACCGTTGCGGTTCGGGGAGCCGGCCGAGCCGCAGCGTCAGCCGGTACGCCACGACGGAGACGGCGGCCCCGATCAGCACGACCATGACGCCGCCCGCGGTCGCGTACGCCGCCGCTCCCTCCGGGCGGATCGCGAGCAGGCCGAGCACCACCCACGGCGCGACGACGCCGACCACCGCCGCACCCCGCACCCACGACTGCCGCGCCTCGACCTCGGCGCGCAGCGTCGCGTCGGCGCGGACGGATGCCGAGAGCGCACGCAGCACGCTGACCAGCTCGGTCCCACCCACCTGTCGCGCCATCCGGAGCGTCTCGATGATGCGATCGGATGCCGGGTCGGCCAGCGCTGCCTTCAACCGGAGCGCGCTGGAGTCGAAGTGTCCCGAAGCCGCCATGTCCGCGGCGAACCGCGCGAAGGCGCCCCGGAGCGGCGGCGGTCCGTTCGCGGCGAGCGCGGAGACCGCATCCGGCAGCGACATGCCCGCGCGCGCGGACGAGATCAGCAGCTCGCACACGTCGGACCACAGCGCGCGCCGCGAGCGGCGCAGACGGCGCCCCCGCGCGCGCAGCCACGCGAACGGGCTCCAGCCGGCCGCGACGGCCGCGACGAGCGCGACCGCGGGGAGGCCGGTGACCAGCCACGCCACAGCGGCGCCGACGGCGGCGAGCACGATCGCGATGAGGACCGGGCGCCCCGCGGGCGCGTGCGCGAAGCCCGCCTCTTGCAGCATCCGGTTCACCCGCCCATCCGACGCCGCGTGGCCACGGCGCACTCCCGCCGGCCAGAGCCACGGCGAGACCACCAGCAGGATGCCGGCGGCCAGCACCGCACCCCAGACGATCGTCACGACTCGGCCCGCCGGTACACCGACCTCGTCTGGATCGTACCGTCGACGACGCGACCTGTGGATTCCACGATCTCCGCGACGAACCGGCTGCCGTCGGCCGCTCGTCGACAGTGAACGACGAGGTCCACGCCGGTCGCGATCGCGGGCAGCACAAACCCGGCGTCGATGTTGCGCCCGGCCAGCAGCGGCAGCGTCGCCAGCCGGCTCAGCGCGTCTATGGCCGAGTTCGCGTGGATGGTGGCGGCACCGGGCACCCCGGTGTGGAGCGCCAACAGCAGATCCAGGGCCTCGGCATCGCGCACCTCGCCGACGATCAGCCGGTCGGGCCGCATCCGCAGCGCCTCCTTCACGAGCCGGCGCAGACTCACGGCGCCGGTGCCCTCCAGGCTCGGCTGCCGCCCCTGCAGCGCGACGATGTCCGGCGCATGCACGGCGAGCTCGAACGTCTCCTCGACGGTGATCAGCCGCTGCTCCGGCGGACACGCGCCGATCAGCGCCGCGAGCATCGTCGTCTTTCCCGCGTGCGTCGCGCCCGAGACGAGGACGTTGCGGCCCTCAGCCATGGCTGCGCGCAGCAGCTCGGCGGCGGCGGCCGGCAGCGATCCGGCCGCCACGAGGTCGTCGAGCGTCCGGCGCGCGGCGAGGAACTTGCGGATGTTGACCGCCAGATGGGTGCGGGTGATGTCGGGGATGACGACATGAAGACGACTGCCGTCCGGCAGCGAGGCGTCAACGAAGGGCTGGCTGAGATCGACGCGCCGCCCCGTCGCATGCAGCATTTTCTCCACGAGGTCGCGGACAGCCTCGTCGCTCAGCCGCAGGGGCACGCGCTCGCTGCGACCGGCGCGTGCGACGTACACCGTTGCGGGATCGTTGATCCAGATCTCCTCGACCTCGGGGTCCTCCAGCAGCGCCTGCAGCGGGCCGAAGCCGGTGACCCGGGCGAGCACGTCCCGGACGCACGCCGCCTCGTCCTCGATGAGGTCGAGCCCGCGTGCCAGCGCGTAGTCATTGTGGCGGCGGACCTCAGCGAAAGCCACCTGCTGCGCCCGATCGGGATGGCGAAGGGGGTCGGCCTGCTCCTCGCGGAGGCGATCGCGCACCCGGTCGGCGACGGTCTGCACGGCGGCGGACTCATGGGAGAAACCCGCGGCTGTTCCGTACGACCCCGCGCCCGCCGCGGAGACACCGCGAACGGCGGCGGGGGTGGGAGCGGCGAACGGCGTCACTCCGGCATCCTGACAAGAACCGGCCAAGCGCGGGCAACTTATCCACAGCCATTGCCGTGTGGTCTGACCACAGTCTAGACTGGGACGGTGCTGACCATCTCGGAAACCCTCGACGCCCAGGCGAGCGCCGCCGTGCACAAGGTCCAGGCGCTCCGCCATCCTGGGCGGTTCCTCGTCTCCGGGATGCTGGCGGGCGCCTACATCGGCGTCGGCGTCGTGCTCATGGTCTCCACGGCCGGCCCACTGGCCGCCGCCGGCGACGGTCTCGCGAAACTCGTGGCCGGCCTCGTGTTCGGTGTCGCACTCACGCTCGTGGTCTTCGCCGGCGCCGACCTGCTGACGAGCGCCATGATGATCCTCCCCCAGGGCGCCCTCATGCGGGCGATCGGACCGTGGCGCGCGCTGGGGGCCCTCGCCGCGACCTTCGTCGCCAATCTGGTCGGCGCGCTCGTCTTCGCGGCGCTCATCGTCGCCTCGGGTGTGCTCCACGCCAACGCACCCGCCGGCACGATGATCGCAGACATGCTCGCGGCCAAGGCCGAAGAAGAACCGCTGCAGCTGTTCGTCCGCGGCATCCTCTGTAATCTTCTCGTCTGCCTCGCGATCTGGATGTGTGCGCGCGTCCGCTCCGACGTCGCGAAGATCCTCCTCATCTTCGCGGCCATCCTGGCGTTCATCTCCTCCGGCTTCGAGCACGTCGTCGCCAACATGACGACGTACGGCATCGGCCTCTTCACCGGCGACCCGAACGCGACGCTGGGGCTGTTCGCGAGCAACATGCTCTGGGTGGGGCTCGGCAACCTCGTCGGCGGCGGCGTCATCGTCGGGCTCGGCTACTGGATCATCGGCGGCTCGCCCCGGATGCCCGCCGCCGCTCTCCGCGACGACGTCCCGGAGCGGGTATCGGCCGCCGGATAGACTGAACGCTCCGCGGGAGTGGTGAAATCGGCAGACACGCAGGATTTAGGTTCCTGTGCCTTCGGGCGTGTGGGTTCAAGTCCCACCTTCCGCACGGGAACCAGCGGGTACTCTTCTTCTGGCCCTGCCGCCGACCGCATGACCGACCGACGGGAACTCCGTGCACTCTCTCGCCCTCATCCCCTGGCTCGACCCTGAGCTGATCATCAACGCCGCGGGCGCGTGGGCACTGCTGGTGGTCTGCTTCATCGTCTTCGCCGAGACGGGACTGCTCGTCGGCTTCCTGCTGCCCGGGGACACGCTGCTGATCATCTCGGGCCTGCTCACGCACACCAACGACATCTTCAGCGTCAACATCTGGATCGTGTGCCTGCTCATCGCCCTGGCGGCCTTCGTCGGCGGCGAGGTCGGCTACCTCATCGGCCACAAGGGCGGCCCTGCGGTGTTCGAGCGCAAGGAATCGGGCCTGTTCAGCCGCAAGAACGTCGAGCGCACGAACGCGTTCTTCGAGCGCTACGGCGGCCTCACCGTGATCCTCGCCCGGTTCGTCCCGATCGTCCGCACGTTCGCGCCGGTCGCCGCCGGCGTCGGCCACATGCCGTGGCGCCGCTACTCGCTGTACAACCTCATCGGTGCGATGCTGTGGGGCTTCGGCCTCACGATGGTCGGCTACCTCATCGCCTTCATCCCGTGGGTCGCGCACATCGTCACGGAGTACATCGACGTCATCCTGCTGACCGCGGTCGGCGGGACGGCGCTCGTGACCCTGTGGCACTATTTCGCAGAACGCCGCGAGGTGCGCAAGGAACTCGCCGACGGCGAGCCGGCGAAGACGGATGCCGAGGCGGCAGCCGACCTGACCCTGCCGGCGACCGCGTTCGAGGCCACCCCCGCCGTGCACGAGCTCGCCCCAGAGGTCTTCGAGACGCCTCCCGCGGAGGGCGAGACCCGCCGCAGCCGCCGGGGCGACGCGGCGTCCTGATTCAGGACGCCTTCTTCGCCTTCGACTTCGGCTTCGCCTTCTTCGGCGCGCTCTTGGCCGCCGATTCCGCGGTGTCTCCACCCCGCGCCGCGCGGCTGCGCTCGACGCTGGCCTTCAGCGCCGCCATGAGGTCGATGACCTCGCCGCCGGCATCCTTCTCGGCCTTCTCGCCGAACGTCTCCGAGGTGTCGAGCGCGTCGCCCTTCTCGAGCTTGGCGTCGATGAGGGTGCGCAACTCCTGCTGGTACTCGTCGACGAACTGGTCGGGCTCGAAGTCGCTCGAGAAGCTGTCGACGAGGGATGCCGACAGTTCGAGCTCCTTGGCGGAGATCTTCACCGGCTCGTCGAGCGCCGGGAACGCGGCCTCGCGCACCTCGTCGGCCCACAGCAGCGTCTGCAGCACCAGCACGTCGCCGCGGACCCGCAGAGCGGCCAGCCGCGTCTTCTGCCGCAGCGAGAACCGCACGATCGCGGTGCGCTCGGTCTGCTCCAGGGTCTTGCGCAGCAGCACGTACGCCTTGGGCGAGGCCGAGTCGGGTTCGAGGTAGTACGCCCGGTCGAGGGTCAGCAGGTCGATCTGCTCGGTCGGCACGAACTCCACCACCTCGATCTCCCGGGAGCGCTCGGCGGGGAGGGACGCGATGTCGTCGGCGGTGAGCACGACGGTGCGATCGCCGTCGTCGTAGGCCTTGTCGATCTCGGCGTACGGGACGACCTCGCCGTCCAGTTCGCAGATGCGCTGGTAGCGGATGCGGCCGCCGTCACTCGCGTGCACCTGGTGCAGCGGCACGTCGTGATCCTCCGTCGCGGAGTAGACCTTGACGGGCACGTTCACCAGGCCGAAGGTCAGCGCGCCTTTCCAGATCGCTCTCATCCCCCCAGTGAACACCGGCCACAGCCGTCACCGCCAGGGGTTGCGGCTAGCCTTGCGCACATGGCAGGCACGGGGCAGGTCGTCGAGGTGGGGGGCCGTCGCCTGCGGCTGACCAATCTGGACAAGGTGCTCTACCCCGAGGCGGGCACGACGAAGGCCGAGGTCATCGACTACTACTCGCGGATCGCGCCGTGGATGCTGCCACACCTCGCCGGCCGTCCGGTCACGCGCCTGCGCTGGCCCGAGGGGACCGGACACGCCCCGTTCTTCGCGAAGGATCTCGAAGCCGGCGCCCCCGACTGGCTGCGACGCCGGGCGATCGACCACTCCTCGGGGGCGAAGGACTACCCGCTCGTCGACGACGTCGCCGGACTCGTGTACCTCGCCCAGGTCGCGAGCCTCGAGCTGCACACGCCGCAGTGGCGTTTCGACGCCGCGCGGAGCTCCGCCGGTTCGTCACGGCGCGCGCCGGACCGCCTCGTCCTCGACCTCGATCCCGGACCCGGTGCGGGCCTCGCCGAATGCGCCGAGGTCGCGCGGTGGGCACGCGAGATCCTGCAGGGTGTCGGCATGGATCCGCTGCCCGTGACGAGCGGGTCCAAGGGGATCCACCTGTACGCGGCGCTGGACGGCACGCGCTCGAGCGACGAGATCTCGGCATTCGCCCGCGAGCTCGCCCGGGCGCTGGAGGCCGACCACGCCGATCTCGTCGTGAGCGCGATGACGAAGGCCGTCCGCGGCGGCAAGGTCTTCGTCGACTGGAGCCAGAACAACGGCGCGAAGACCACCATCGCGCCGTACTCGCTGCGAGGACGCGCCCAGCCGATGGTCGCAGCGCCCCGCACGTGGGACGAGCTCGACGATCCGCTCCTGCGACACCTGCGCTTCGACGAGGTGCTCGAGCGCGTGGCGACCACGGGCGATCTGCTCGCCCCGCTTGCTCCCGCTGTCGCCGATCCGCTCACGGCCTACGTCGGCAAGCGCGCGGCCGACGCGACGCCGGAGCCGTTCCCGACCTCCGCCGCTCGCGTCGCCGCTACGGGCGCGTCCGGCGCCGCGCTCCGGTTCGTCATCCAGGAGCACCACGCACGGCGGCTGCACTTCGATCTCCGGCTCGAACGGGACGGCGTGCTGGAGAGCTGGGCGGTCCCCCGCGGCATCCCCGAGACGACCGATCGCAACCATCTCGCGGTCATGACCGAGCCGCACCCGATCGAGTACCTGACTTTCGCCGGCGAGATCCCCGCCGGACAGTACGGCGCGGGCAGCATGACGGTGTGGGACACCGGCACGTACGAGGCCGAGAAGTGGCGCGAGGACGAGATCATCTTCACGCTGACCGGCCGCCCCGGCGGGCCGCTCGGTGTCGTGCGCCTCGCCCTCATCCGCACCTCCGGCGCCGGCGAGAAGTCGCAGTGGCTGCTGCACCGGATGGCCCCTCGCCCCGCGGCGGCGCCCTCGCCGGCGGGATCGTCGGCGGCGCCGGAATCGCCGGCAGCGCCAGCGTCTTCGCCGGTGACGGTGCGCCCGCGGGGCGCGACGGCGGCGGACGACGCGCCGATGCTCGCGGTGAACGCCACGCCGGCACGGGCACGCGCCGCCGCGGCGCGTCGCTGTGAGGCGTGGGTGGAGTTCAAGTGGGACGGCATCCGGGCGATCGGCACGTGGGACGGTCGGCGGCTGCGCCTGCGCGCGCGCAGCGGCACCGACATCACCGCGCGCTACCCCGAGCTGACCGCCGTGGACGCGGGGCTCGGCGCCGCCCCGGCCGTGATCGACGGTGAGATCGTGGCGATGGATGCCGCGGGGCGGCCGAGCTTCTCCCGGCTCCAGTCGCGCATGCACCTGACGACGCCCCGCGAGATCGAACGGGAGTCCCGCCGGGTGCCGGTGACCTACATCCTGTTCGACGTGCTGCGCGCCGCGGACGCCGACGTCGCCGCCCGGCCGTTGCGCGAGCGCCGCGGCATCCTCGAGGAGATCGCCGCCGACGCTGTTCCCGCGATCGTGCTGCCGCCGGTCGCGGCCGACGTGGATGCCGCCCTGCAGACGGCGCGGGAGCTCGACCTCGAGGGCATCGTCGTGAAAGACCCCGACGCCCCCTACCGCCGCGGCGCCCGCAGCGAGGAATGGCTGAAGGTCAAGCTGACGCGCACGCAGGATGTCGTGATCGGCGGCATCCGCCCCGGCAAAGGTGGTCGCACCGGCACCATCGGCTCCCTGCTGCTCGGCATCCCGGAGGCCGGCGAACTGCGCTACGTGGGGCGTGTGGGGTCGGGCTTCAGCGAACGGGAGCTGACGCGACTGGCCGACGTGCTCACGCCGCTTCGCACCGACGAGAACCCGTTCACGGGCGTTCCCGCCGCGGACGCGTCGGACGCCCTGTGGGTGCGTCCACAACGAGTGGCCGAGGTCGAGTTCGCCGAGTTCACCCCGGGCGGCACACTGCGCCATGCGCGCTGGCGGGGGCTGCGCCCCGATGTCGCCCCCGACGCCGTGCGCCGCGAGGTCTGAGCGCTCACCCCGCGACGATGGATGCCGACACCGACGGTGTCGGTCGCGGCGGATCGGCGAAGACCCCGACCCCTTCGGGCGCGAGTACGAACTGCAGCGAGGTGCCGAGGCCGAAGGCCTCCTGAAGCTCGTCGGGTGAGGTCTCCGAGATCGTGAACTGCGCGACCGCGGGGAACGCCCCCGCCGCGCAGCCGTAGTACATCTGACCCTCGATGGTGGTGCCGTCCTGACTGACCGCGCCCGCCGGGACCACGGTCAGGCAGTCGGTTCCGTTGGTGAACACGCCGACCGGCGAGTGGATGACGATGAGGCCGTGGAAGTCGTATGCCGTCGCCGCGCTGCCGGCGCCCCACCACCCGTCGAGCCACGCCGCGTCGCTCTCGTCGCCGTCGTCGAGCGTCGCGATCTGAGTGGCGCCGGTCGCCGGCGAGATCGGCCGGACCGCGGCGACGCCGTACGTGGCGGCGGCGACCACCGCGGCGACGACCACGAGCGACCCGGTCCACGCGATGGCGACCGGCCGGCGACGCCACGCCCGCGCGAGTCGCTCCCGCACCGGAACCGGCGGGGGCTCCGGTGCCGCATCGGGCTCCGGACCGGCGTCGGCCTCCGGGCCGGCGGCGGGCTCGGCCGCGCCGTCGGGCGCGGGCGCGGCGTCCGTCGCCGACGCGTCGTGGCGCCCCGGCCCGTCGGTGGGCGTCGGCCTGGCAGGCTCGGGCGCGGATGCCGCCGCCCGCGCCGACGACTCCAGTTCCGCCAGCCGGGCGCGCGCCGCCGGATCGGCGTCGATGTCGGCATCCGGCCCGTACGCGCGGGCACGCAGCGCGCGGAGCTCGATCAGCGTCTCGTCATCCATCATGAGCATCGTCGCACAGCGGGCGCCGGCGTCAGGTGTGCGCGTCGTGTTCGCGGTGGCCGGCCGGTTCCATCTGGAAGGTCGAATGCTCGACGTCGAAATGCTCCGAGAGGCAGCCCTGCAGCCGCGACAGCAGGGCAGCCGAGCCGCCGGCGAGGACGCCCGGCTCCACCACCACGTGCGCGGTGAAGACGGGCGCCCCGCGGGTGAGCTGCCACACGTGCACGTCGTGCACGTCCACGACGCCGGGCTCGCGCAGGATGTGATCGCGGATCGCCCCGACCTCGGTGCCGCGGGGAGCCCGCTCCCCCAGCACCGAGAACGCCTCGCGGAGGAGGCCGATGGCACGCGGCACGATCATCACGGCGATGACGAGCGAGGCCACCGCATCCGCCGGCATCCATCCGGTCGCCCAGATGATCACCGCGGCGACGATGACGACGGCCGAGCCGATGAGATCGCCGAGCACCTCGAGATACGCGCCGCGGACATTGATGCTGCGCCGCTGCGCCGCCGACAGCAGGTACATCGAGACGGCGTTGGCGACGAGGCCGACCGCGGCCACGGCGAGCATGAGGGGCGCGGCGACGTCGGCCTCGACCGGGGCCAGCAGACGCTGCAGCGCCTCGACGGTGATCCACGCCATCAGCGCGATGAGGATGACGGCGTTGATCAACGCTCCGAAGACTTCGGCGCGTTGATATCCGTACGTGTTGCGGTCATCGGCCGGCCGCGCGGCGACGATGGAGGCGATGAGCGCGATGACGAGCGCCGACGAGTCGGCGAACATGTGCGCCGCGTCGGCGAGGAGCGCGAGCGATCCCGTGAGGATGGCGCCCGCGATCTGCACGAGCATGATCGCCGCGGTCAGGCACAGCGAGATCGTCAGCAGTCGCTGATTGCTGGCGTCGCGGATGCCGGAGGGCGCGTGGTCATGCATGACGGCAGGTTATTGCCGCCACGGGGCGAACCGGCCGATGCCGCCGCAGTCGGGAATGATCGTGATTCTCACTCGCCGTGCCGAGCCTCCCGCGCGGCGTCGTCAGCCCGGCAGGCGCTCCAGCAGCGGCACCAGGGCGGCGAAGGCGCGGGCGCGGTGCGACGCGGCGTTCTTCTCGGCCGCCGACAGGTCTGCCGCACTGCGGCCGCCTTCGCCGTCGGGGAGGAACACCGGGTCGTAGCCGAAGCCGCCGGTGCCGGAGGGAGCGGTCGCGAGGCGACCGTGCCACACGCCTTCGACGGTGTGCTCGGCCGCGCCCGTGCCGTCGGCATCCGGCACGACCAGCGCGATCGTGGAGACGAACTGCGCACCGCGGTGCGGCTCGGCGATGTCGGAGAGCTGATCCAACAGCAGGTCGAGGTTGGCCCCGGCATCCTTGCGGTGCCCCGCCCAATACGCCGAGAACACCCCGGGGGCGCCGCCCAGCACGTCCACGCAGACGCCCGAGTCGTCGGCGAGGGCGGCGAGCCCCGTGTGCGCAGCGGCAGCGTGGGCCTTGATAAGGGCGTTCTCCGCGAAGGTGATGCCGTCCTCCACCGGTTCGGGGCCGTCGTAGCCGACGACCTCCAGATCGGGTCGGACGGCCGCGACGATCGCGGCGAACTCCTCCACTTTGTGCGGATTGTGCGTCGCGAGGACGATTCTCTGGCTCATCACGCTCGATTCGAAGGAGTTGGACACATCCGACGCACGGTCAGCCTGCGAGTGCGGCGGTCTGCGCCTCGCGCAGGTCCGCGCAGCCGGCGACGCCCAGCTCCAGCAGGGCGTCGAGCTCACGCTTGTCGAACGGGGCACCCTCGGCGGTGCCCTGCACCTCGACGAACAAGCCCCGGCCGGTCACCACGAGGTTCATGTCGGTCTCGGCGCGCACGTCCTCGACGTAGGCCAGGTCGAGCATCGGCTCGCCGTCGATGATGCCGACGGAAACGGCGGCGACGGAGTCGATCAGCACTTTCGCGTTCTTGCCGACGAGGCCCTTCGCGCGCCCCCACTCGATCGCGTCGGCGAGCGCGACGTAGGCGCCGGTGATCGCGGCGGTGCGGGTGCCACCGTCGGCCTGCAGCACGTCGCAGTCGATGACGATCGTGTTCTCGCCGAGGGCCTTCGTGTCCACGACCGCACGCAGCGCGCGGCCGATCAGGCGGGAGATCTCGTGCGTGCGCCCGCCGATCTTGCCGCGCACCGACTCGCGGTCGTTGCGGGAGTTCGTGGCGCGGGGAAGCATCGCGTACTCCGCCGTGACCCAGCCCTTGCCCTTGCCGGTCAGCCAGCGCGGCACGCCGCCGGTGAACGACGCGGTGCAGAGCACCTTCGTACCGCCGAACGAGATGAGCGCGGAGCCCTCGGCGTGCGCACTCCACCCCCGCTCGATCGTCACGGGGCGGAGCTGGTCGACGGTACGGCCGTCGGCGCGGGCGGTGGTGGACTCGGTCACGGGAGTTCCCCCTTCGGGAGGTCGATGGCGCCGGTCTGGACGAGGCGGACGGCGGAGACGCCGCGCCCCATCAGCCGATCGGCGAGGTTCAGGAAGTGGTCGGCGGAGTCGCCGGTGGCTTCGTAGACGTGGGTCGGCACGGCGTCTGGCCCCGCGAGGAGGTCGCGGGAGACCAGCTGGCGGTAGACGTCCTTGGCCGTCTCGGTGTCGCTGGAGACCAGCGACACGCCTTCGCCCATGACGTAGCTGATCGCCCCCTCGAGGAACGGGTAGTGCGTGCACCCGAGCACGAGCGTGTCGACGCCCGCATGACGCAGCGGCGCGAGGTACTCCTCGCACGCCGCGAGCACCTCGGGCGAGTCGGTGACGCCCGCCTCGACGAAATCCACGAAGCGCGGGCACGCCTGCGCGAACACGGCGAGGTCCTCGTTGACGCCGAGCATGTCCTGGTAGACGCCCGATCCGATCGTGCCGACCGTGCCGATGACGCCGATGCGGCGATTGCGGGTCATCGAGATCGCGGTGCGCACGGCCGGGCCGATGACCTCGACGACAGGCACGTCGTACCGTTCCCGTGCATCGCGGAGCATGGCGGCGGATGCCGTGTTGCAGGCGATCACGAGCATTTTGACGCCCTGGTCGACGAGGGTGTCGAGCACCTCGAGGCTGTATCGGCGCACGTCGGCGATCGGCTTCGGACCGTAGGGCGAGTGCGCCGTGTCGCCGATGTAGAGGACGGACTCCCGCGGCAGCAGCTGCGAGACCGCCCGGGCGACGGTGAGTCCGCCGACGCCGGAGTCGAAGATCCCGATGGGAGCGTCCCGTCCCTGAGCGCGCCGAAGGATCACGCTCCCAGCCTACGCCGCCATCGATAGGGTGAAACGCATGACCCCCCGCGACGCTCAGGCACCGTCGACCGCGCTGCTCACCGACCGGTACGAGCTGACGATGATCGATGCGGCGCTGCGCGACGGCACGGCATCCCGCCGCTGCGTCTTCGAGCTCTTCGGCCGGCGCCTCCCGGGCGCCCGCCGCTTCGGCGTCGTCGCCGGCACGGGTCGCCTGCTGCAGCAGCTGCGCGACTTCCGGTTCGGCGACGACGAGCTCCGCTACCTCAGCGACCACCGCGTGGTCAGCCGCGACACGCTGGACTTCCTCGCCGGATACCGCTTCACCGGCACGATCCGCGGCTACCGCGAGGGAGAGCTGTACTTCCCCGGCTCCCCCATCCTCATCGTGGAGGGGACGTTCGCCGAGGCCGTCGTGCTGGAGACCATCGCCCTCAGCATCCTGAACCACGACTCCGCCGTCGCGAACGCCGCTGCACGCATGAGCATCGCCGCCGGCGACCGCCCGCTGGCCGAGATGGGGTCGCGCCGCGCCGCCGAGCAGTCCGCCGTCGCCGCGGCGCGGGCGGCCTATATCGCCGGCTTCGATGCCACGAGCAACCTGGAGGCCGGACGCGCCTGGGGCATCCCGACGATGGGGACCGCCGCGCACGCCTGGACCCTCCTGCACGACACCGAGGAGCAGGCCTTCCGCAGCCAGATCGACGCGCTCGGCACCGAGACGACGCTGCTCATCGACACATACGACATCCGCGAGGGCGTCGCGACGGCGATCCGGGTGGCCGGCACAGCGCTCGGCGGGGTGCGCATCGACTCCGGCGATCTGCCGACCGTCGCGGCGGCGGTGCGCGCGCAACTGGACGATCTCGGCGCCACGGCGACGAAGATCACGGTCACCAGCGACCTCGACGAGTTCGCGATCGCGGCGCTGGCGGCATCCCCCGTCGACTCCTACGGCGTCGGCACGTCGGTGGTCACCGGCTCGGGGGCGCCGACGGCGGGCATGGTCTACAAGCTCGTCGCGCGCCAGGACGCGGGCGGCGGGTGGGTCGCGGTGGCGAAGACGTCGACGGACAAGGGGTCCAAGGGCGGACGCAAGGCCGCCTTCCGCACGCTCGATGAGGGGACCGCGACGAGCGAGCTCATCGTCGTCTCGGACGGGTTCGAGGAGCTGTCGCCGGCGAGCCGGCATCCCGACGCGCGGCCGTTGCTCGTCACCCTGGTCGAGCACGGCGAGGCGGATGCCGGGTATGAAGGCGCCGCCGGAGTGGCCGCGGCCCGTGCGCACCACGCGCGGGTGCGCGAGGAGCTGCCGGTGCGCGCCCTCGCGTTGAGCCGCTCCGACCCCGCTCTGCCGACGGTCTACACCGACGCCGGCTGACGGGTCAGATCATCGACTCGTAGATCTCCTTGCACGTGGGGCAGATGGGGAACTTCTCCGGGTCGCGTCCCGGCGTCCACTTCTTGCCGCAGAGCGCGCGCACCGGCTTGCCGGTCATCGCGGACTCGAGGATCTTGTCCTTCTTGACGTAGTGCGAGAAGCGCTCGTGGTCGCCCGGCTCGATGTTCTCCTCGCGCAGCAGCTCTTCGAGCTCGCGGTCCAGGGTGGCGACACCGCCGTCGTCGGGGCGATCCAGTGGGGTGCTCATGGTGTTCGAGTTTAGCGGCGGACACCGCGTACGAGGCGGGTTTCCACAGGCCCAGGAGTCCGCCGGGTCAGGTCGACTCGGCGAACTCCATGAGACGTCCGCCGCTGCGGTCGAAGACCGCGCCGCCGCCGAGGATGCCCGCGATCAGCACCACCACCCCGATGCCGATGCCGCCCCACAGCGCCGTCCAGGCCCATTCCGCGTCGACGCTGAGGGTGAGCCATCCCCACCACAGCGACGGCAGGCTCAGCGCCACGGCGCCGACGAGCACGACCCCCTGCGACAGCCCGCCGCCGGTGCGCTGCGGCTGCTGGAAGGGACTGTCACCGGGACGGGAGACCGGGTAGGGGGCGACGACGGAGGCGACCGACGACAGGCCGAGCCCGCAGAGGAAGAGGCTCGCGCACACACCGACCATGGCGGGAAGGATCGCCCACCGCCCGTGCAGTGAGACCGTCACCGGGATGGTGACGGCGAGGATCAGGATGCCGACGGCCACCACCGGAACGAGCCGCCCGGCACGGTCGGCGCTGCCGCGGACCGCGCTCGCGATGTGCATCCACAGTGCCGTGGAGTCGTACGCGAGGTCGTTGTGCGCGAGCCATCCCAGGAAGAGCGCCATGAGGGGGGCGGGCAGCAGCACCGCGGTCGCCAACGGCACCCCGACGAGCACGAGCGGGACGATCGTCACGATCGCCGCGACCGGCACGATCGCGACGTTGACGAGGTAGCGCGGATCGCGGAGCCAGTAGATGAGACTGCGCGCCGCGATGCCGCCGGTGGGCGTGCCCCCGGTGAGGTCGAACCAGCCGAGGCCGCGACGCTCCCGCGCCGACCCCGGCCGCTCCGTCGTCGTCAGGAGTCGGTCGACGAGCCACAGCCACAGCGCGGTCTGCGCGAGAAGGGTCACCACCGCCACGAGCAGGGGCGCCGCGAACGACCCCGTCAGCTCTCTGGCGGGGAGAGACCACGCCGCACCGAGCGGTGTGAGTGCCAGCACATCGACGGCCTGGGTGAGCGCAGAGGGAACCTCGCCACGCCACTCCAGCGAGGCGAGGAACACCACCACCGGAACGACGACGACGAGCGTCGCGATGAGGAAGACGCCCGTCAGCTCCCGGGAACGCCGATCACGCAGGACGAGCCCCACGATCGCGAGGGCGATCTTCGCGAACAGCATGCAGGTGAGGACGCCCAGCATCGCCGATGCCACGGCGACCGCTGTCGTCGCGCCGTGGGCGATCCACATCGTCGCAAGCGCCGCCGCGACCACCACGACGCCGAGGACGGGGACGCTGATGACGCTGGCGGGCAGCGTCGCCCACGCGGTCGCGCGCGGGGTGGCGCCGAACACGGCGAACCGCCGCGGATCGAGTTGGTCGTCGGCTCCCCCCACGATCGCCGCGACGAAGAAGCCGAGTGTCAGGGCCGAGCACCCGATCATCGTCACGGCGAAGGCGACGTCGTCGGGCGCGGTGCGCAGGCTCAGGATGCCGGCGCAGACGACCCCGACGGCGATGACGAGGAGCACGAGGGCCGTCGCATTGCGGGTGGCCCGCCGGGGGTCGCCGCGCAGCGCACCGATCAGGAGGTCGAGCCTCAGTCGGAGAACGTGTGCAACCATTCCAGGCCCTCCACGTCGCTGATCCCGCCCGCCAGCTCGATGAAGCGCTCTTCGAGCGTGCGCTCGCCGCGCACCTCGTCGACGGTGCCTTCCGCGAGGACGTGACCGGCGACGATGACCGCGAGGCCGCTGCACACCCGCTCGACGAGCTCCATGCCGTGGCTGGAGAGCACCACGGTTCCGCCGTGCTCGACGTATGCGGTGAGGATGTCGAGGATCACGGCCGAGGAGACGGGGTCGACGGATTCGAACGGCTCGTCGAGCACGAGCACGCGCGGCGAGTGGATCATCGCGCCGGCGAGCATGAGCTTCTTGGTCATGCCTGCCGAGTAGTCCGAGACCGTGCGCCCGAGCGCGTCGGTGAGGTCGAAGGCGCGCGCAAGATCGGCGATGCGGCTCTCGACGACCGACGCGCGCAGGCCCCGCAGCACACCGTAATAGTGGAGCAGCTGCCGGCCGGTGAGCCGGTCGAAGGTGCGGAGTCGGTCGGGGAGGATCCCCATCTGACGCTTTGCGCGACGCGGCTGGGCCTTCAGGTCGACGCCGGCGACCGTGATCGTGCCGCTGTCGGGGCGCAGCAGCCCCGCAATCATCGACAGCGTCGTGGTCTTGCCCGCGCCGTTGGGCCCGACGATCCCGTAGAAGCTCCCCGCCGCGATCGTCAGATCGATCCCGTCGACGGCGGGCACTCCCCCGAATGCCTTGGTGACGCCCTGCAACCGCACGGCGGGCACCGCGGCATCCACATCGAGGTCGGTGATGACCTCAACGTCGACATCGGTGACGATCTGCAGCAGCGCGTCGGCGTCGTCGGGCACCGCAGCCGGGGTGTCCGCGGCAACGACGTCGTCGTGAGCGGGGTCGACGACAGGCTCCGACTCGAGACTCGGCTCGATCTCGGGTTCCGGCTCGACCCCGGGTTCCGGCTCGACCCCGGGTTCCGGCTCGACCCCGGGTTCCGGCTCGATCTGCGGCTCCGGCTCGACCTGGGGCTCCGGCTCGACCTCGGGTTCCGGTTCGGGCTCGGGTTCCGGTTCGGGCTCGAGCTCAACGTCGGGATCGAGCGCGACCTCAGGCTCAGGCTCCGGATCGAGCGCGACTACGGGCTCCGGCTCCGGCTCCGGCTCCGGCTCGAGATCAGGCACCGGCTCCGGCTCGAGCTCAACCTGTCTCTCGGGCTCGGGCTCCACGACGACCTGCGGCTGCGCGTCGGTCTCGGGCTCGGGCGGCAGGGCGATCGCGTCTCGGTCGACATGCGCGGCGGCCTCGAACTGGGCCGCGGCGACCTCGGCCGGAATCTCCGGAGGCGGCGGCGGGACGACGGCCTTCTTGGCCCGCGGAGCGCGCTTCGCGGCGGGCTTGCGCGGAGTCGTCGCTCGGGCGGCGGGAGTCTTGCGCGGCGGGCGCGGGCGGGGTGCCGACTCGTCCGGAGCGGGTGCGGCATCTGCTGCGGCGGAAGCCTCGGCATCCGTCGCGGCGTCGAACCGTGCCGCCGCCTGCGAGGCGGCGACGGGGGGCAACGGCGGCAGCGCGTGCACGCCCGCGTCGTCCTCGGGGAGCGGCAGGGAGGCGGTCACCCGTCAAACCTAGCAAGCCGCCCCGACGTCCAGATATCGTCTTTCGGAGGGTGTGAGCGTACTCCGATTGTCACGAATCGACAACGGACCAGGGCCTTCCTGCGCCTTCTCAGGTGCCTTCGCTACCATAGCGACGGCACGAAGGAGTGTCCGCACGTCGAACTGACAGTGAACACCTTCCCCAGGAGTACCTCTTGACCCTTCAGACCGTCATCCTCGCCGCCGGCATGGGCTCGCGGCTCGGGCGCAGCCTGCCCAAGCCCCTCACCGAGCTCAGCGACGGGCGCACGATCATGGGTCAGCAGCACGACAACATCCGCGCCGCGTTCGGCCGGAACGCCCGCATCACCACCGTCGTCGGCTACCGCGCCGAGACCATCGTCGACGCGTTCCCGCACGTCGAGTACGTGTACAACGAGCGCTACGACCAGACGAACACCTCCAAGAGCCTGCTGCGCGCCCTCAAGGCGACGGGCAAGGGCGGCGTGCTGTGGATGAACGGGGACGTCGTGTTCGACCCGCGCGTCCTGGGGCGCGCGATCGAGCTGATCGAGCGCGACCAGTCGTTCGTCACCGTGAACACCGCGAAGGTGAGCGACGAAGAGGTCAAGTACACGGTGGATGCCGAGGGCTATATCAAGGAGCTGTCGAAGACGGTCAAGGGCGGCATCGGCGAGGCCGTCGGCATCAACTACATCTCCAGCCGCGACAAGCGTGCGCTCATCGCGCAGCTCGGGCGGGTCGACGACCAGGACTACTTCGAGCGCGGCCTCGAGCTCGCAATCGTCGAGAACGGCCTGCTGCTGGAGCCGCTGGACATCTCCGACCTCTACGCCGTCGAGGTGGACTTCGCCGAAGACCTCGAGCGCGCGAACCAGTTCGTCTGACACGCACCGGCCCTCGCGCCCGGCGCACCGGGCCTCGGGTCCTACAGCGCTCGCTCAGCGGGCCCGCTTAGGATCGAGCCGACATGGCCAAGGTCCACCGCATCCACTCGCTGCCCGACGATTCCCCGTGGGATGGCGGTCTGCCGCCCGAGGGGTCGGCTGAGCATCCCCGCACGATCCGCGCGCTCGACCGCGTGCTGCAGGTGCAGCGCCCGGTCGTGATCGCGCATCTGCGCAGCATCCGCCTACGCCACCCCGAGGCGACGACCGCCGAGATCGTCCGGATGCTCGAACGCCGGTATCTCGCCACCGTCACGACCGGCGGCGCGGCCGTCGGAGCGACAGCCGTCGTCCCGGGAATCGGCACCGGCGTCACGCTCGCGCTGTCGGGTGTCGAGACCGTCGGCTTCCTCGACGCCACAGCCCTGTTCGCACAGTCCCTCGCCGAGCTGCACGGCATCCGCGTGGACAATCCCGACCGGGCGCGGGCGCTCGTGCTGACGCTCATGCTCGGCAAGGAGGGTGTCGACCTGGTCGCGTAGCTCGGTCGGCAGCTGGCCGGCAAGGGCGTCAGCCGCGACCGATACTGGGGCGAGCTCATCACCAAGTCGCTCCCCCGCGCCGCCGTCGGCCCGCTCGTCGATCGACTGAAGACGACCTTCGTCCACCAGTTCGCCGCGAAGGGTGGCGCGTCGATCATCGGCAAGGCGCTGCCGTTCGGCATCGGCGCCGCTGTGGGCGGGACCGGCAATCATCTTCTCGGCCGGCGGGTCGTGATCGGCTCGCGACGCGCGTTCGGCGTCCCGCCCGTGCAGTACCCGGCCGAGCTGGAGCCTCGCCCGGGCGCCACGCGCCTGGAGACCGCGGCCGCGGGCCGCCTCCGTCGCGCCGGAGCAGCCATGACGGCGGGCTCGCGACGGGTGACGGATGCCGTGGGCACCGCGGTCGCGAAAGCGACACCGAAACGGCGCCGCGGCGACGACGAGGACGGCGACGGCGCGGCTCTCCTCGCCGACTGACACGGCACCGGTCTCTCCCCAGACACGCTCGTCCACGGAGTTTCCACAGATCGGCGCTCTATCCCGGGATTCCGGCCGTGGCGGGTCGGTGGCGGCTCCTACCGTCGCGGGCATGCTGAGAGCCCTCGACACCGGAAGACCCCGCCCGTACCGCGTTCCCTGGTCCGTGCACCCCGCGGACGACCGGCACCCCACCGTCACGAACACGAGCGCCGAACCGGCGGATTTCGTCCGCGTGTTCCGCTCCGACGGGGTCTCCGAACACCTCGGGCAGGTGCTGCCCGGCGAGGATGTCGCGCTGTGCCTGTGCGGCACCGACCCCGACTCCCTGGTCGTGACGGTCGCCTGGTATCGCTGGCGAACCGACGAGGAGTACTGCTGGCGTTTCGTCCTGTGATCACGCGGAAGGCGCACAATAGGCGTATGGGAATCTTCCAGAGCCGCCCCGAGGAGCCGATCGAGTGGGCCGGGCTTCCCGCCGAGCCGTGGGAACCGCGCGAGCCCACGGAGGTTCTGCCCCCTGCCGTCGATGACATCGGCGTGCTCGGCGCCGCCGGCGTCGCCTTCTCGGTTCCCATCGAGGTCCTCGTCGAAGAGGCCGAGCAGGATGCCGCGGCAGATCCGGATTCCGACGCGCCCCGCCCCTGATCCTCCCCCGTCGCCCCGCGAGGAGCGCCAGCGATGTTCAGCGCGGCCTACCCTCGGTCGTTGAGCGAGGAGCGCCAGCGACGGGACGACGGTACCCCGGTCGTTGAGCGAGGAGCGCCAGCGACGAGACGACCGTAACCAGCTCGCCCAACCCCGGTCGCCCCGCGAGGAGCGCCAGCGACGAGACGAAACGCCCCACCTCTTCCGGGACCGCGTGCGCCGTTTCGTCTCGCTCGTTCCTGACTCGCTCAACGACCCGCAAGCACGCCCCCTCAGTCCCCGCGAGGAGCACCAGCGGCGAGGCGATCGGTGGGCAGCGCACCCCACCTCGGTCCCCCCGCGAGGAGCGCCCGCGACGAGACGAAACGCCCCTACCGTCCCATGAGAGAATTCTCATGACGGAGTCTGGTTTGTCCGGGTCGATCGGGGGTTTTCTGGCCGGTGAATGTCGGTGGCCCTGACCACAATGGAGGGTATGGACCTCCTCACCGCCCCGTTGGATGACCTGCTCGCGCAGGCATCCCAGCTGGTGCGGGATGCCGCCGCGGGACGGGTGTTGGAGCGGGCGACGGAGCATGAACTCGCCCGGCAGGTGTCCGCGATCGGTGACCTGGCCCGGATGACGGAGGCGCTGCTGGTCGACGCGGTCGGGGAGATCACCCGCCGGTCCGAGCACGGCTGCCGGGACGATTTCATGACCTCACATTTGGGATGTCGGAACGTGACCGAACTGGTCGAGAACCTCACCCGCGTCGACCCGCGCACCGCGACCCGATTGCAGCGCGCCGCCCGCGCCGTCCGGCCGGAGGTCTCCGGCACGACCGGGGAGGTTCTCGACGCGGCGTTCCCGCAGGTCCGCTCGGCGATGCTCGACGGGGTGGTCGGGGTGGACGGGGTCCTCGCGATCACCGAGCCGCTGCAGGCGTCCAGCCCGCGGATCGCCCCGTCGGCCCGGCGGCACGCCGAGGAGATCGTCGTCGCGGAAGCCCGCGGGGAGGGCCCGCACGGGGCGCCCCCGGCATCGGCGGGGATCCTCCGGGTGCACGCGCAGGCGTGGGCGCTCGCGCTGGACGCGGACGGTGCCGAACCCCGCGAACGCGCCGCGCTGCGGAAACGGTCGTTCACGCTCGGGGCCGCGACCCCGTACGGGGTGCCCGTCCGCGGGACCCTGCTGCCGGAGGTCGCCGCGCAGCTGCAGACCATCTTCGACGCGCACCTCGCCCCGAAGGTCACCTTCGATAATCCTGAAGCGGAAGCGGCGTATGAGGACGGGTCGCCGCTCCTCACTGCGGAAGACACCCGCACGAGGGCGCAGAAACAGCACGACGTCCTCGCCGCCGCGCTCAGTGTTGCCGCGTCCAGTGGGCTGCTGCCCGCGATCGGCGGTCACGCTCCCACTCTCGTGGTGTCGGTCACCGCGGAAGATCTCGAGTCCGGCCGGGGGTATGCGCACGTGCAGGGGTGTGAGCAGCCGGTGACGGTGTCCCTGGCCCGGCATGTGGCGTGCGCCGGGACGATTCAACGCGTCACCAGCCGTGATGACGGGAGGATCATTCGGATCGATGTCCGCGACCGGGTGTTCAACCGGTATCAGCGGCGCGCGATCGCGCTCCGCGACGGCGGGTGCGTCATCCCCGGATGCGGGGTCCCGGCATCCTGGTGCGAGATCCACCACGTCACCGAACACGCAGGCGGCGGCCCCACCCACACCGACAACGGCGTCCTCCTCTGCTGGTACCACCACCGATTCCTCGACCGCATCGGCTGGCAGATCCGCATGAACCACGGCATCCCCGAAGTCAAAGCACCCGGCTGGTGGGGAACCGACCACCAGTGGCGACCCGCCACCACCTCCCCCACCCGACTCCAACACGACATCCTCACAACCTGATCTCGATACGCCCGCTCGTCCCTCGCGGGCACTCGATCACCGGGGCAGCGCCGCGCGGGCACGCGATCACCGGGGGAAGCGCGACGCGATCGCCGCCGTCCGACTCTCATCGCCCTCTCCACAGGCGGGCACTTTCGCGGGTTATCCACCGTTCGCCGGTGCCGGATCCTACGCGCGCAGCACTGGCGCCACCATGGCCGCATGGATGAACCGACCACCATCATCAAGGCCGTCACGACCGCTGAGATCGTCGCCCTCACCGAGGTGTCCTGCGGGCTGGAGCTGCGGGGGTGCCTCGCTGTGCTGCCGTTCTGGCACAAGCGCAGCAGCGGCGCCTTCCGCACCGCGTTCCCCCCGCTGCGCGATGTCGACGAAGTGCCCTCTGTCGTCGCGAGGCTGGCCCCCAACCTGATCTCGACCCTCGCCCGCCTCGACTGCGACGGCGTCACGCTGGTCGCCTACACCGATGATCCGTTCGTGATCGCCGAGCACCCGCTCATCGAGCTGCTCGCCGGCCTCATGGAACGCCTCGCCGATGCCGGCTACGGCATCAAGGACGCCGCCATCGTGGCAGACGATGCCTGGTGCGGGTACTTCGAGCAGGCGGGCGAGCGTGACCTCGCCGAGCTCGATGCCGCGCGCGCCGCGATCCCGGCCGAGCTCCACCATCGCCCCGCGCCCGAGCGACTCCCCGTCCGCGATGCCGAGTTGGCCGAGCAGGTCGACCTCGCCCTGCTCGATCGCTTCGTCGACCACGGCGAATGCGACGCCTTCGGCGTCGTGCGCCGGTGCGCACCGCCCGATCCGATCGACCTGCTCGAAGACCTGCTCGCCCGCGACCCCGACACCGTCGGACCGCTGAGCCTCGCCCGCCTGCTGTCGACGATGCTCACGGAGGGCGACGTCGATCGCACGGTGCTGCAGATCGCCTTCGGTCGGGCAGTCGCCGATGCATCGTGGCAGGTGACGCTCGCGACACGGCAACGCGCGGCCGAAGCCGGAGTGCAGCCCTTCGAGATCCGCCGCGAAGACATGGAGAGCGGACGGATGCCAGCTGACGAACTCCGCAGAGCGCGCATGCTGGTCGGCGACACACCGACGATCCCGGACCCCGACCGCCTGCACCGGGGCGCGCACCTGCTCGGGCGGGCCATCGTCCACTGCGGGCTGCCCGAGCGCTCCTGGGCCATGTGCGCCCTCGCCTGGGTGCGCTGGGCGGTGGGCATCGCTTCGGCGGCCGACACGCTCGTCCGCGAAGCCGCTCGCATCGACCCCGCCAACTCCCTGGCCCCCGTTTACGCCGCAATCCTGCACTCCACCTACCCCGCCTGGATCTTCGACGGCCGCCCGCCGCAGAACCGCCGGAGCCGACGCGCCGCGTCCCGCGCGGCACGCCGCAATGCGCTGGTCGGAGCGCTCGGTAGGCTCGGGGAGTGACCGCCGTCCTCATCGCCCTGCTGCTCTTCAACGCCGTCTTCAACGTCGTCGTCTGGCCGCGCTTCTACACCCGCGTCGCGAAAGACCCCCGCGCTCGCGGGGCGGACGGCAAGCCGACCCGGTTCCTCGTCGTGCATGCCGTACTGATCGCGCTGGCGCTGCTGATCGCCCTCGCCTCGGCCATCGCGGCCATCGCGGCGATGTTCTCGCCCGCCGCGTGAGGCACGTCGCGTGAGACCCGCCGCCGACGCCGGCCACCCCGCCGTGGCTTCCTCCCCTCCCGATGCGCTGCGCCGCGCTCGACACGTCTCCTCGCCGCTGACTACCCTCGATCCATGAACAGCACGCTGGCAGCCCTGACGGCATGGTTGCCGCGCCAGCGCTGGTACACCTCCACCGACGGCATCCCCCGCCTGCGCGTGCTGTCCGACGAGCCGCTGCCGTCCGACGATCCCGGCGCCGAAGTGCGCGTCCTCGTCGTCGCCGATGACGCGCCAGGGGCGCCCATCGTCTATCAGGTGCCCCTCGTGGTCAGGACGGCGACGGATGCCGCGACGTCGGCATCCTTCATCGGACTGGCCGATGCCGGGCGCCGCCTCCTCGACGGCCCGCACGACCCGGCCTACACCGCCGCGCTCTGGCGCACGATCGCCCCGGATCAGGACGTCGCCCGCGCAGAGGTGCTCTCGGGCGAGCAGTCCAACACGTCGATCATCTTCCACCCCGGGCACGGCACCCCGATCATCTGCAAGGTGTTCCGCCGGCTCCACGCGGGACTCAACCCCGACATCGAACTGCAGACTGCGCTCGCGGGAGCCGGCTCGCCGCACGTGCCGCGTGTGATCGGCCGCGTCGACGGCGAATGGTCCTCCCCCGGGCCGATCGGCGCTCGCGAATCGGGGTCGCTGGCGTTCGCCCAGGAGTTCTTCCCGGACGTCGCCGACGCCTGGCGTGTGGCCTTGACGGCCGCCGCCGATCACGCCGATTTCTCCGCCGACGCCCACAGCCTGGGACGTGCCACGGCCGAGGTGCACCGCGACCTCGCCCGCCTCTTTCCTGCACCGGCCGCCGACGCGGACGCGCAGGCGGCCATCACGGGCGCCTGGCGTCGCCGGCTGGCCATCGCCCTCAGCGAGGTGCCGCAGCTCGCACCGCACCGCACCGCGATCGAGAGCACGTACGTCTCCGCCGCGAGCACACGGTGGCCGGCTCTGCAGCGGGTGCACGGCGACTACCATCTCGGCCAGGTGCTGCAGGTACCCGGTCGCGGCTGGGTGCTGCTGGACTTCGAGGGCGAGCCCATGCGCCCCATCGACGAACGCCGCGCGCCAGACCTGGCCCTCCGCGACATCGCGGGCATGCTGCGCTCGTTCGACTATGTCGCCGGCTCCCTCGCTTTGGCGCCTCCCGATGCCCAGGCATCCGTCGACGCGTGGGCGGATGCGGCGCGAGAGGCGTTCCTCCGCGGGTACCGGGATGCGTCGGGGGTCACGGCCTCGGGTGCACTCCTCAACGCGCTGGAACTCGACAAGGCGGTCTACGAGGCGATCTACGAAGCCCGACACCGTCCCGCGTGGCTGGCGATCCCGCTCGCGGCCATCACGCGACTCGTCACCCGCTGAACGCGACGCGTCACCCGCTGAGCGCGGCTCGTCACGCGCCCGAAGTCACTCGTCGTCGAGGTCGGCCTCGTCCGCCTCGTCGTCGTCCTCATCGCTCGAGGCGAGATGCCAGGTCTCCCACCGCGCCATGAGCTCGCCAATCGCCGCCGCGAACCGCGCCGAGGCCGCGCCGGGGGCGGTGTCACCGAAGTAGTGACGCACCCACCCCTCCAACCGCGACACGGCATCGGGGTCGGACAGCACCCGGGCGGTCTCCTCCAGGATGCGGGGCGCGTCGTCGGCATCCAGCCATTCCGCATCCGAGAGATACCCGTGCGTGTCGACGATCGCGGCCGGGTCGACGGGCCGGGTCACCATCAGCGGCCGGTCGGCGGCGAGCCGGTCGTAGACCATGGCCGAGATGTCGACCACCGCGACGTCGGCCGCGGCCAGCTGCCAGCCGAGGTCGGGCTGGTCGTCGAAGACGTGCTGCGCACGGGGGTCGGCGGCGTTGGCCGCCGCGATCGCGGCGATGATCCGCTGGTTCGCGGCGCCGTAGGCGCTGTCGACGACACCGGACCGCGGGTGGGGACGGTAGATGAGCCGGTGCGCCGGCGAGGCGAGCACCGCCGCGGCGAGCGCCTCGCCGTGCGTCGCGATCGAGCCGTAGTGCGCCGACGGACGATCGCCCTCCCAGGTCGGCGCGTACAGCACGACCGTGCGCTCGTCGGGCGTGTAGGGCAGGGTCCCGGAGTAGTGATCGGCCTGCGGCCGGCCGATCTGCATCGTGCGGGTGTCGAGGTCGTAGTCCCAGAGCACCCGCGCCAGCCGCCGGCGGGCGGCCTCACCGGCGACGAACGCGACGTCGTACGCCTTGAACTGGTTCGTCGTCATGTACATCTTGTCGGACTCGCCGTGGTTGATGAACACGTGCCAGCGCCGCCCGTAGCGGAACATCTGGAAGTTGCGCGTGTTCTGGTTGACGTACAGCACGACACGGATGTCCTGGTCGGCGACGTAGCGCTCCAGGTCGCGCACCGTCGGCACGAACGCGACGGGCAGCGCATCGTCGGCGAGGATCGCCCGCGCCCCCGTCGCGTTGCGGCTGAGCACGACGACGGGCCATGTCTTCGCGATCTCGGCGAGCGGCTTGTACCACTGCCGGATCTGGTACATGTTGACGTCGCCGTCGGCGAAGTACACCGCGATGCGGAAGTGCTGGGCCGGATGCCGCGGCTGTTGCGCGAGGCGGGACCTCACATCGATGACGGCGCGGCGATTGCGCAGCGCCTTGCGCAGCAGCGCGACAGCCTTGCGCCCGTCCGAGAGGAATCCCACCCCTCCAGGGTACGGCCCCGCCGGGACGGCCCCGCCGTCGCGGGCCCACGGCGCCCTCCCGGGCCCGAGTGGCGTGGCATGATCGACGGGTGCACGACGACGATCACCGCCAGCGGGACGCGCCCGTTCCCCCGGCGGATGCGGGGGTCAGCTTCGTCATGCCGGTGCTGAACGAGCGGGCGTACCTCGAGCGCGCGGTGCAGAGCGTGCTGGAGCAGGAGCTCGACGGCCCGGCGGAGGTCGTACTGGCTCTCGGCCCGTCCACGGACGGGACGGACGAGATCGCCGAGCGCCTGGCGGCCACCGACCCGCGGGTGCGCCTGATCGCCAACCCCGAAGCCGACATCCCGGTGGGCCTGAACCTCGCGATCCGCGCCGCGATCCACCCCACGATCGTGCGCGTGGACGCGCACTCCGAGCTCGAGCCCGGCTACACCCGGCGTGCGCTGGCCACCCTCGCCGCGACCCGCGCCGCCAACGTCGGCGGCGTCATGCGCGCCGACGGCCGCACCCCTTTCCAGCGCGCCGTCGCCCGCGCGTACAACTCCCCCATCGGTCTCGGTGGCGGCGCGTACCACTCCGGCGGCGCTGCAGGCCCTGCCGAGTCGGCGTATCTGGGCGTCATGCGGCGGGCGGTCCTCGATGAGGTGGGGCTCTTCGACGAGACGATCCGCCGCGGTGAGGACTGGGAGCTGAACCTCCGCATCCGCCGCGCCGGGTATCGCGTGTGGTTCGATCCGGCCCTCGCCGTCACGTACTGGCCGCGCGAGCGGTGGTCGCGCCTGGCCCGTCAGTTCCGCTCGACGGGCACATGGCGGGGTGAGCTGGTGCGCCGCTACGGCCGCCGCAACTCGCTGCGCTTCTTCGCGCCGCCGGCCCTCGTGCTGCTCGTGCTGATCGCCCTCGTGGTCGGCCTCCTGCAGACGACGGGTGTGCTCGCCGGTACGGCCGCTCTTGCAGCATCCGTCGTCTACCTGCCCCTCGTGGCGTACGCCCTCCTCGTCCTCGGGTACGCGTGCAGCCGCCGGGCCGGCCCGGGCGTCCGTGAGCGGCTGTGGACCCTCGTCGTCATCCCGACGATGCACCTGGCGTGGGGCAGCGGGTTTCTCATCGGCGCGGCGCGCGGCGCCCGCGAGAACGTCGACACCTCACGGCTCGACCGCAACACGCCGCTGCCCTGAACGCGCGCGCTCAGGCGCGATCCACGAACCCCTGATCGAGGATGCGGGCGACCACGCGCTCCGCCGCGTGTCCGTCGTCACGCGCGTTGAACCGGTCGCGCCAGCGTGCGTAGCGGTCGGCGACGGCCGAGACCGCGTCGGGATCATTGAGCGCGGCGGTGAGCTCGGCCTGGGTCGCGGTCAGGGGTCCGGGCGCGTGCGCGGCCAGATCGAAGTAGAACCCGCGCAGCTCCCCCCGGTAGTGCTCCACGTCGGGCGTGAAGAAGTACACGGGCTTCCCCGTCGCGGTGAAGTCGAACATGACCGACGAGTAGTCGGTGATGAGCGCGTCGGCGGCGACGAGCAGTTCGGAGATGTCGGGGTACGCCGTCACGTCGATGACACGGGCGCCCTCCGCATCGGAACCGGGGAGCAGCGTCCGGGAATGACCCCGCACGATCACGACGGCGTCGGTGTCGCGGGCGAGCCGCTCCAGATCGAGGAAGTCGACGATCTCGTCGCGGTCGTCCCGCCACGTCGGCGCATAGAGCAGCACGCGGGCGTCCGGCGCGATCCCCAGCGCCGCCCGGACGGCGGTGCCGTCGCCAGTGACGAGCACATCGTTGCGGGGGTAGCCCTCCACCCAGATCGGGCGTCGCAGGAAGGCGTAGGCCTTGCGCAGGATGCGGGCGCCGTAGGCGTTCTGCGCCAGCAGCACGTCCCACCGGCGACTCTCGCGGATCACCGCGACGATCCGCCGCGGATCGAACCCGGGCCGGTGCAGCGCGAGGCGCTTCAGGGGCGTGCCGTGCCAGGTCTGCAGCACGACTTGGCCCGGCCGGCGGGTGTACCGCCGACGCAGCCAGTCGTTGACGACGAGCAGGCGGGCCGCTCCCCGTGCCCGCCACCACTGCGGGCTGCCCTCGATCACCGGGATGGCGCCCTCCGGCACGGCGACCGACAGGTCCACGACGCTCCAGTAGCGGGTGACACCCGGAGCGACACGGGCGAGCTCCCGGTCGATGGCCCGCGGATTGCAGCTCGCGTTTCGGCCGTAGAAGCTCTCTAAGAAGACGGCGTTCTCCAGCTCCGCACCGGGCGGGCGCGTCGCGTAGCGGCGCTCGAGCGCCGCCTGACCCTCCCCGGAGTCGTACGCCGGGTCGATCGGCGGCCGTACCGTGAGGCGATCGCCGTCCAGGCGTGCCCGCAGTGTCGCCGCCGCCACCTCCGCGACGGTCGCCGGCACCTCCCGCACCGCGCCGTCCGCGTCGGCGAGGCGCACCTCGTACGCCCCGCTCGGCAGCGGAAGCGGCTGGCTGCCCCACCGCGCCGCGCTGAGCGGAAGCTCCACCGACCACTGGCCCCCACCGGCATCCTGCGGCGTCGCGGCGACGCGGGCGCGTCGCCCGACGAGTTCCGCCGCGACGGGAGCGGTGCCGTCACCGTGCAGGACGAGCGCGGGAGCCGGATCAATGTCGATGCGGGCGGTGATCGTCATGAACGCCTCTCTGCGGCCAGGGCGGCCTGTACGGCACGGTACACGCGCGCGGTGTTCTCGCCGTCATCGAACGCGTGCACCCTCGCGCTGAGCGCCCGCGCCCGCGCGACGCGGCGATCCCGCTCAGCGGGGTCGGAGAGGACAGCCCGCACGAGCGCCGTCGCCTGCGTCCAGTCCTGCGCGATGTCGTCGCCGGCGACCTCCGCGTAGGTGCCGTAGAACCCGCGGGATCGCGCGTAGTCGGCGAGGTCGGGCGCGAGGAACAGCGTGGGAACCGGGACGAGCGCGGCATCGAACGCCAGCGACGAATAGTCGGTGATGAGCACGTCGACGGCGGGTAGCAGCGGCGTGACGTCGACCACGAGGTCGCTGCCCAGCATCCGCCCCCCGGCGCCGAGGGCGGCCGCGTAGTCTCCCGCGCCGAGCGGATGCGAGCGGACGAGGAGGATCGCCTCGGCGTCTGTCAGGACGGTCCGCAGCGCCGCCGCCTGCGCCGCATCGGGCGCGGCCGGGTCGGGCGCGCCGTCGCGCCAGGTCGGGGCGTACAGCACGATGCGACGGTCGCCGATGCCCGGAACGAGCTCGGTCAGCCGCGCCCGGGCGAACGCCCGGCGCTCGGCATCCGTCCCCCGCGAGAGAACGTCGACGCGCGGCTCGCCGGTGACCGGGACGCGGTCGTCGGGAAGTCCGAATGCCGACTCCAGCCGCCCCCGCACCATCTCGGAGGCCGCCGGCAGCACCCGGATGCGGCGTTGCGTGCGCCGGTACGACGTCGCCAGCAGGCGTCCCAGGGCGCGGCGGACGACCGCCGGCGCACCGGGGAGGGGCGCCTGCGTCGTGACCGGCGCGTCGAGCCCGATGCGCTTGAGCGGGATGCCGTGCCACAGCTGCACGATCACCCCGCCGGTGGCGGCGTAACGGTTGACGTCGCCGAACCCGTGGGTGACGACGGTGACCGCAGCGCGCGCGGTGAGCCAGAGTCCGCGCAGCGAACCCTTGCGAGCCGAGGGGATGCCGCGGCGCCGCGCCTCCGCGTCCTCGGCCGGACTGCCGGTGAGCCACACCGCGTGCTCGCCGCGGTCCGCCGCGTGCTCCCACAGCGCCCACGCCCCGTCGGCGAGCCCTACGGCGCACCCGAACACCCAGAGGTCGCGCGTGCGCGGGATCGCGAAGGTCAGCGCGCGACCGAGTGCGTACAGCGGGATGCGAAGGAGCTTCCCGGCGTTGCCGGCGCCGAACGAGAAGGACGCCACCCGGCGAGCCTATCGTCCGGTGGCGTCCTTTTTTTCGAGCGGCCCCGGCGTCGCGATGACGCCGGGGCCGCGTGTCGAGTGTTACTGCGTGAGCGTGCCGAGGGTCACGGTCGCCGACAGCGTCTTGCCGTCGCGCTCGTACACGATGGTCGCCTTCGATCCGGCGGCGAGGGCGCGCACCTGAGCGGTCAGATCGGTCGCGTCGCTGATCGGCACCCCGTTGAACGACGTCACGACGTCGCCCTTCTGTAGCCCGGCCTCGGCGGCGGCGCCGCCGGCGGTGACCTCGCTGATGTAGGCGCCCGCGGTGGTCGCGCCCTCCTGCGCGGCGGCGTCCATCACGCCGGCGCCCAGCAGGCCGTGAGTGGCGGCACCGTCGGCGATGATCTCGTCGGTGATGCGCTTGACGATGTCGGACGGGATCGAGAACCCGACCCCGATCGACCCGGACGGGCTCGAACTGGAGCTGCCGGTCGAGGCGATCGCCACATTGATGCCGATGAGCTTGCCCTCACCGTCGACCAGTGCGCCGCCGGAGTTGCCGGGGTTGATCGCGGCATCCGTCTGGATGACGGCGATCGAGATCGTGCTCGTCGCGGAGGACTGCTGCTGGCCCTGACCGAAGTCGAACTGGAACGGCGAGTCGCCCTGGCCCTGCTGCGTGTCGTCGCCCTCGGGAGCGGCGGACGAGGCGATCTGGATCGAACGGTTCAGCGCGCTGACGATGCCTGTCGTGACCGTGTTGGACAGTCCGAGCGGGGCGCCGACGGCGACGGTCTGGTCGCCGACGTTGAGCTTGCTGGAGTCGCCGAACGTGATGGGCGTGAGACCCGACGCGTCGTCGAGCTTGATGACCGCGAGGTCGTAGGTCGGGTCGGTGCCGACGATCGTGGCGGAGTACACCTTGCCGTCCGAGGTCGTGACCGTGAGCTTCGCGTCGGAGGTCTCGCCGTCGAGTGTCACGACGTGCGTGTTGGTCACGACGTAGCCGTCTTCGCTCAGGATGACCCCCGAGCCGGTGCCGCCCGACGATCCGGAGGATGCCGAGATAGTCACGACGCTCGGCACGACCTTCGCCGCGATCGCGGTGGTCTGGTTCACCGAGTCGGTGTTGTTGACCGTGACGGCGCCGGGGCCGGTGGTGACGACCGTCTGCGGCTGCGCGAAGAACGACGTCCCCGCGGCGGCACCGCCAAGGCCGGCCGCGCCGCCGACGAGGGCGGCGGCCACCATGATGCCGACGATCTTGCCGGCACCGACCTTCGCCCCGGGAGCCGCGGTGTGACCGCTCGCGCCCGCGTCGTGCCCGTGCAGGCTGTGACCCTGGGTGGGGAGTCCGGATGCCGGGGCCGTCGCGTAGGCGTCGGTGGGCTGCTGCGCGTACTGGCCGTGCTGGCCGTGCTGACCGTAGGCGGGCGCGCCAGCGGGGGCGCTCGGCGCGGTGTAGGGAGCCTGCGACGCGTACGGCTGGGCGCCGGCCTGCGGCGCGGGCGCGGCGGCGGGCTGGCCGGCCGGCGCCGCGGCGGCGTGGGCGGCCGGCTGCTGCGGCAGCGGCGGGCGCGCGGGGGTGGCCGCGGCATCCTGCGATGCGGCGTCCTGACCCGGCTGGGGCTCGACGTTGGAGGGGATGTTCTCGCTCATGGCTGCTTTCCTTCTTCCCGGAACGACACCAGGATGACGCGGGTTCCTGTGCGTTGCTTATGCCGCCACCCGGCGCAGCCTATGCATGTAGCCTGAGCGCGATGCGAGACATTCCCGGAGCATGGCGCCGCACCGCGCGCGGTGCCGGCCTGCTGTCGCCCGACGGCGCGGCGGCGCCGACGATCTTCGCCGAGATGACGGGCCTCGCCCTGCGGACGGGCGCGGTGAACCTCGGGCAGGGCTTTCCCGATGAGGACGGTCCCGCGGAGGTGCTCGCCGCCGCCGCAGCGGCCATCGCCGCCGGGGAGAACCAGTACGCCCCCGGCCGCGGAGTCCCCGCCCTGCTGCAGGCGGTCGCCGACCATCAGCGACGCTTCTACGGCATCGAGCTCGATCCTGCCCGCGAGGTCCTCATCACGGCGGGCGCCACCGAGGCACTCGCCGCGACGCTTCTCGCCCTCATCGACTCCCCCGACGACGAGGTGGTGGTGTTCGAGCCGTACTACGACTCCTATGCCGCGTGCGTCGCACTCGCCGGCGCGAAGCTCGTCACGGTGCCCCTGCGGTGGCCCGATTTCCAGCCCGATCCGGATGAGCTCGCGGCGGCCGTCGGCGACCGCACCCGGCTGATCCTCGTCAACGACCCGCACAATCCCACCGGCGCCGTCTTCTCGGCCGCCGTGCGCGAGCAGATCGTCCGTCTCGCCGACCGTCACGACGCCATCATCGTCACCGACGAGGTCTACGAGCATCTCGTCTTCAACGGCCCGCACACGCCGATCGCGACGATGCCGGGGGCCGCCGCGCTCACCCTGTCGATCTCGTCGGCCGGCAAGACGTTCTCCACGACCGGCTGGAAGATCGGGTGGGTCACGGGACCCGCTGACCTCGTCGACGCGGTCCTGGCGGTCAAGCAGTTCCTCACGTACACCAACGGCACGCCGTTCCAGCACGCGATCGCCGCGGCTCTCGGCCTCCCGGACGCGTACTTCGACGGTGCCGCGGCGACGCTCCGCGACAAGCGTGACCTCCTCGGCGAGGGCCTGCGCGCTGCCGGCTTCGCCGTGTCGGTCGCCGCCGGGTCGTACTTCACGGTGGCCGACGCCGCCGATCTCATGGCCCCGGGCACGGATGCCGCGGACTTCTGTCGCACGCTCCCCGAGCGCGCCGGGGTGGTCGCGATCCCGCTCACGGCGTTCGCCTCCACCGAGCGACGCGGCCAGTACGCGAGTCTCGTCCGCTTCGCGGCGTGCAAGCGCACCGAGGTGATCGCGGAGGCCGGGCGCCGACTGGCGGCGCTGGCCGACGCCTGACCCGACGAGGTCAGCGGGGGTCGACGCGGAAGCGCCGCAGGGACAGCGCCGGATTGACGCGCCGCACCCGCTCGACGCTGCCGGCATCCGCGAAGGCGACCGCGACGTCCGTGCCGGTTCCGATGCCCGCGATCTCCACACCCTGCGGATCGACCACGACGGAGGCGCCCACGCCGAGGGGTGGCGGGTGATCGGCGCCCGCGACGTACAGGGTGTTCTCGATGGCCCGGGCGCGCAGCAGCGTCCGCCAGTGGTGCTCCTTCAGCGGACCGCGCACCCATTCCGCGGCCACCAGCACGACGTGGGCGCCGGCGTCGGCGAGCCGCCGCGCGACCTCGGGGAAGCGCAGGTCGTAACACGTCATCAGGGCGAACCGCAGACCGCCGACCTCGAAGGTCTGCGGATCGGTGATCTCACCCGGCTCGACCCAGTCCGATTCGCGCTGCCCGAACGCGTCGTACAGGTGCAGTTTGCGCGACACCGCGCGGAGGCCCTCGGCATCCACCGCGATGACGGCATTGCGCACCCGCTCTCCCTCCCCGCGCTCGACGAGCCCGGCGACCACGACGACCCCGTGGCGGCGTGCGATCTCCCGCAGCGTCTGCGCGAACGGGCCGTCCAGGTCCTCCGCGTGCGCGGCCAGGGAAGGGTCGAACGGGTCGACGAAGTAGCTCGCGTACTCGGGGAAGAGCACGACTTTCGCGCCCCGGGCCGCGGCACGGGCGGTGAGATCCGCGATCGTGCGGAGGTTCGCCGCGGTGTCGGCGGTGGGGGCGAACTGCGCCACGGCGATCCCGACGGCATCCTCGCTCACGATCGCCCCCGCACCCGCAGGATGACCGGGACCATGCCCCAGAGGGTGATGAGCACGACCGCGGCGGCGATGCCGATGATCCATGAGGCCGCCGCCCCCAGCACGACGTCGAAGACGAAGGCGACCACCCCGACCAGCAGCACCGACACCGTCACGAGCGCCGTGATGAGCGCGATATGGCCGTATCGCACGACCGTTCCCTTCTCGCGGCGGCCGAACACCATGCGGTGCAGCGCCACCGGCGCCAGCGCGATCACCGCGCTGAGTGTCGCGAGCACCACGAGGACGAGGTAGAAGACGCGCTGACCCTGATCGAGATCCGCGAACGCCGGCTGGAAGGCGAGCGCCAGCAGGAACCCGGTGAGGATCTGCGTGCCGGTCTGCAGGACGCGCAGCTCCTGCAGCACTTCGGTCCAGTTGCGGTCGGCGCGCTCGTTGGGTGTCTCGTCGCGCCCGTCGGCGCGGTCGTCCCCGGGCACGCGGTCGCGCAGCATCGGGGGCTCGGTCATGCCTTCATCCTGGCGCGCTCAGCCGTCGGAGGGCAACGACGCCCGCCGGATGCGACCGCCGCCTCGAACCCGTGTTAGGCTATTCAACGTGCCGCGGGGTGGAGCAGCTCGGTAGCTCGCTGGGCTCATAACCCAGAGGTCGCAGGTTCAAATCCTGTCCCCGCAACGAAAGAAGAAGGCGTCCCGCACGGGGCGCCTTCTTCGTTTCCGGTTCGGGCGTCCTCCCGCAGCGCGGAGCCGACGGCGGCGCCGGTCTCAGCCCAAGGCCTCCTCCATGTCGCCGAGGAAGCGGATGACGGCGCGCAGCTCATCATCGCTGTAGTCGGCCATCGACTCGCGCATCCGCACCATCCGCTCCCCGAAACGGCGGTAGAACTCGCGGCGGGCGTGCTCGGTGATGGCCACGATCCGCGCGCGTCGGTCGTGCGGGTGGGGGCGGCGCTCCACGTGTCCGCTCTCGCTCAGCCGGTCGAGGAGCTTCGTCGTCGACGCGGTCGAGATCGCCAGGTGCTCGGCGATCTCGTGCGGGGACACCCACTCCCCCCGCTGCTCGCGCACGATCAGCATGCGCAGCGCCGCGAGGTCGGTCGCGTTCATGTCCATGTCCGAGCGGATGCCGCCGTGCATCCGGTCCATGGCGTCGGTGAACGAGCGCACCGAGGCCATCGCCGCCATCACGAGCTCATCGCGCGCGGTGCGCGGCACCCATCTCTCCACCACGGTGGACACCTCCCCTCGTTCAAAGGTAGTATCACTGGAAATCGCTAGCTAAACTAGCAATAGGGAGAAGATGGTGTCGGCGACAGAATACGTGGTGCTTCTGGACGAGGACGGGCAGGAGATCGGAACCGCCCCGAAGGCGAGCGTCCACGGCACCGAGACCGCCCTGCATCTGGCCTTCTCGTGCCACGTCTACAACTCACGCGGCGAGACGCTCGTCACGCGCCGGGCGCTCGACAAGCAGACCTGGCCCGGCGTCTGGTCCAACTCCTTCTGCGGCCACCCTCGTCCCGCCGAGCCGGTCTCCGACGCCGTCCACCGGCGCGCCGCGGAGGAGCTCGGCCTCGAGCTGCACGACGTGCGGCTCGCCCTCCCCCTATTCCGCTACCGCGCGGTGGACGCCAGCGGCATCGTCGAGTACGAGATCTGCCCTGTCTACACCGCCCTCGTCGACGCGGAACCGCGACTGAACCCGCGCGAGGTCGCCGACGCGCAGTGGGTCGACCCCGCCGACCTGGCGGTCTCGCTGCGGGCGACGCCGTGGGCGTTCAGCCCCTGGCTCGTGCTGCAGGCCGAGCAGCTCGGCATCTTCGACACCCCGGCGCCGCCGGCGGCGCGATGGGACCGGGCGTCGTGATCGCGCTCGATGCCCCCTCCCGCGAGCGGGTGGATGCCGCGATCACGGCGGCGCTGTCCCGGCTCGAGCAGCGCTCCGCGCGCCTGGGCGACGGCGCCGCGGCCCTCGGGGCGGCCACGCGCGCGGCGGCGGCCGACGGCAAGCGACTGCGCCCCGCGCTGCTCGTCGCCGCCTTCCGCGCGTTCGACGGCGACGCCGACCGCCAGCCGGGCGTCTGGGACGTCGCGGCGGCCCTCGAGCTGCTGCACACCGCGTTCGTCGTGCACGACGACCTCATCGACGGCGATGTGGAGCGGCGCGGCGCCCCCACTGTCGGCGGACGCTTCCGCATCCGCGCCCGCGATTACGGCGCCGACGCGCGTCAGGCCGCCGCTGTCGGCGACGCCGCGGCCGTGCTGGCCGGCGACCTCCTGCTGTTCGAGGCGTCGCGCCTGGTCGCCACCGCGGCGATCGACGAGGGCGCCCGCGCGGCGATGTTCGACCTGCTCGACGAGGCGATGCTCGTCTCCGCGGCCGGTGAGCTCGCCGACGTCGAGCATGCCGCCCGCGCCGACTGCCCCGGCACCGACGCGCTGCTGAGCGCGGCCCACGACAAGACCGCGACGTACTCCTTCGAAGCTCCGCTCCTGGCCGGTGCCATCCTCGCCGGCGCCCCCGACGCCGCGCGGCAGCCGCTGGCGGCGGCAGCGGCCGACCTGGGACTGGCGTTCCAGCTCGTCGACGACCTCATCGGAACCTTCGGCACCCGCCGGCAAGCGGGGCGCGCCCCCGGCGCAGACCTTCGAGAGGCCAAGCGCACGCCGCTCATCGCGCTCGCCCGCGACACCGCCTCGTGGCCCCAGGTCAGCTCGGCACTCGCCGTGGCCCACACCGGCCCCATCGCCGTGCGGCGCGCCCAACGCGAGCTGGAGGCCAGCGGTGCCCGCGACGATCTCGTCGCCCTCGTGACCGGCCGTCTGCGCCGCGCCCGCGGCCACGCCGCCTCGCCGGAGCTGCCGGCCGCCGCGGTCACACTCCTCGCGACCGTCGCCGCCGCGATCGAGGGGCGCATCCCGTGACGACCCTCTACGATCGCTGCGCGCAGGATGCCGCGGCATCCGTCATCGCCGCCTACTCCACCTCGTTCGCGCTCGCCTGCCGCCTGCTCGGTCCCCGCGTGCGCAGCCACGTCCGGAGCGTCTACGCCCTCGTCCGCGTCGCCGACGAGATCGTCGACGGCGCCGCCGAGAACGCCGGCGTGCCGGCGGCCACGCAGCGGCTGCTGCTCGACGACTTCGAAACCGAGACCCTGGCCGCCATCGACCGCGGGTTCAGCACCGATCTCGTCGTGCACGCCTTCGCCCTGGCCGCCCGCGAGTGCGGCATCGACGGCGAGCTCGTCCGGCCGTTCTTCGCCTCGATGCGCACCGATCTCACCCGCACGCAGCACGATGGCGCGTCGCACGATGCCTACGTCTACGGCTCCGCGGAAGTCGTCGGCCTCATGTGCCTGCAGGTCTTCGTGAACGCCGGACGGCGGACGCCTCTCGCCCCTGCGCCGCACCTCATCGAGGGCGCGCGGCGTCTGGGGGCGGCGTTCCAGGACGTGAACTTCCTCCGCGACCGCGCCGACGATGAGAGCCGACTGGGCCGCGACTACCTGGGCCTGCATGGCGACCGCGGCGACCGCGCGGCCGTGCTCGCCCGGATCGATGCCGACCTCGCCGCGGCGGCTCGCGCCATCCCCGACCTCCCCGCCGACTGCCGCCGTGCCGTCGCGACCGCGCACGGCCTGTTCGCCGAGCTCGCACGGCGCCTCCGCGTCGCCGACGACAGCGTCCGCGTGTCGGTGCCCGCGCCCGTCAAGGCCTCGATCGCGGCGCGCGCCGTCATCGGCCTCCCGCAGCGGCAGCGCGTCGCATGAGCCGCTCCGCCGTCATCGTCGGCGCCGGGATCGCGGGACTCGCGACCGCCGCGCTCCTCGCCCGCGACGGGTGGGATGTCACGGTGCACGAGGCGCGAGACGAGATCGGCGGCCGCGCCGGCTCGTGGCAGCAGGACGGGTTCCGGTTCGACACCGGCCCCAGCTGGTACCTCATGCCCGAGGTCTTCGAGCACTTCTTCCGCCTGTGCGGCACGACGGCCGCCGCCGAGCTCGACCTCGTGCCGCTCACCCCCGCCTACCGTGTCTACCCCGAGCCGGACGCGGGCGCAGGTCCTGCGGCGCCGGTGGACGTCGTCTCGGGACGGTCAGCCGCGCGCGAGCTGTTCGAGTCCCGCGAGCCGGGAGCCGGTGCGCTGATCGACGCCTACCTCGACTCCGCGGCCGACGCCTACCGGCTCGCGGTCTCGCGGTTCCTTTACGACCCGTACACCTCCACCCGCGGGCTGCGCGACCGCGCCGTGATCCGGCAGCTCCCCCGCCTCGTCCCCCTCCTCGTCCGCTCGCTGCACCGCCACGTCGCCCGACGCTTCCGCGATCCGGTGCTCCGGCAGATCCTCGGCTACCCGGCGGTGTTCCTCGGCACCTCGCCGTTCGACGCGCCGAGCCTGTACCACCTCATGAGCCATCTCGACCTCGACGAGGGCGTGCTGTACCCCCGCGGCGGATTCACCGAGGTCATCGCCGCCGTCGCCCGTGTCGCGCGGGCGCAGGGCGTGCAGATCCGCACCGGTTCGCCGGTGACCCAGATCGTGACAGATGCCGGGCGGGCCACCGGCATCCGCCTCGCCGACGGCACCGTCCATGACGCCGACGTCGTCGTCTCGGCGGCCGATCTGCACACGACCGAGACCCGCCTGCTGCCCCCGTCGCAGCGCACCTACTCCGAGCGCTGGTGGCGGCGACGCAATCCGGGTCCGGGGGCCCTGCTCGTGCTGCTGGGCGTCGACGGCGAGCTGCCCGCGCTCGCCCACCACACGCTGCTGTTCTCCCGCGACTGGCGCAAGAACTTCGGGGCCGTGTTCGGCCGCGGCGACGCCTCCCGCATCCCCGATCCGGCGTCGCTGTACGTCTGCCGCCCGTCCGCGACCGATGTGACCGTCGCCCCCGCCGGCGGGGAGAACCTCTTCGTCCTCGTCCCCATGCCGGCCGACCCCGCGCTCGGTCACGGCGGTGTCGACGGGGCCGGGGCGCCCGCGATCGAGGCCGCCGCCGACCGCGTCATCGCGCAGATCGCCGAGTGGACCGGCATCCCCGATCTCGCCTCCCGCATCCGCGTGCGCCGGACGATCGCGCCCGCCGACTTCGAGGCCGACCTCGGCGCGTGGCGGGGCGGTGCGCTGGGCCTGGCCCACACCCTCCGCCAGAGTGCGGTCTTCCGCCCGCGCAACGCGGCACGGAAGGTCGCAGGGCTCTACTACGCCGGCACCTCCGTCCTCCCCGGGATCGGACTGCCGATGTGCCTCATCTCCGCCGAACTGGTCGCCAAGCGCCTGCGTGGAGACGCCACAGCGGCCCGGCTGCCCGAGCCGGACACGACCCGCGCGACCGGCCGGACGGTCTGACGTGCCGGGACTGTACCTCCTCGCCCTGCTCGTCTCGGCGGCAGGCATTGCCGCCCTCGACGCGCGCTTCCGTCTCGCGTTCTGGGCGGCGCCGGGGCGCACCGCCGGCGCGATCGTCCTCGGGACCGCGTTCTTCGTGGCGTGGGATGCCGTCGGCATCGCCACCGGGGTCTTCGTCAAGGGCGACAGCCCCGCGCTGCTCGGCATCGACCTCGCGCCGCACCTGCCGCTCGAGGAGCCGGTGTTCCTGGCCTTCCTTTGCTACCTCGCCCTCGTCGTCGACGCCGCGGCGCGGCGGCGCGTCACCCGTCGGCGTGATCCGGCGCCCCGCCCGGCGGAGGCACCGTGACCTACGCGCTCATCATCGTCCCGTTCGCCCTCCTCGCCGCGGTCGTCGTCGCCGCGGCCGCCGTGCGGGCGCGCCGGCCCCGCGTCGGGCGGCGGCTGGCCGCCTCCGCCATCACGGCGGTCGTGCTGGTGCTCCTCACGATCGTCTTCGACAACCTCATGATCGCGGCGGGCCTGTTCACCTACCCGGAGCACCTCATCAGCCGCATCCGCGTGGGGCTCGCCCCCGTCGAAGACCTCGCCTACCCGGTCGTCGCGGCCTTCCTGCTGCCCGCGATCGCGGACCTCCTGCGGCCGCGCACCGGCCGCCCCTCCCGCCCCGCGTCATCGAGCCCGAAGGAGTCCGCCTCGTGACCGCGACCGCGACCGCCCGGCAGCTGCTCGTCGCCTCTCGGCCGGTCAGCTGGGTCAACACGGCCTACCCGTTCGCGGCGGCGTACCTGCTGACCACGCGCGAGATCGACGCCGTCCTCATCGTCGGCACGCTCTTCTTCCTCGTCCCGTACAACCTCGCGATGTACGGGATCAACGACGTCTTCGACTACGAATCCGACCTGCGCAATCCGCGCAAGGGCGGTGCGCACGGCGCGGTCCTGGATCGGCGCTTCCACCGGATCACCCTCTGGGCGGCGGGACTGTCGTGCGCCCCCTTCGTCGCGTTCCTGCTCGCCGCCGGGTCGCCCGCCTCGTGGCTCGTGCTGGCGGCGAGCCTGTTCTTCGTCGTGTTCTACTCCGCGCCTCCGCTGCGCCTGAAGGAGCGTCCGGTGGCGGACTCGGTCACCAGCAGCATCCACTTCTTCTCCCCCGCGGTCTACGGGCTCGTCCTCGCCGGCGCGACCTGGACCTGGCCGCTCGCGGCGATCATCGCGGCATTCGCCCTGTGGGGTGTCGCCTCACACGCGTTCGGCGCTGTGCAGGACGTCGTCGCCGACCGCGAGGCGGGCATCGGCTCCATCGCGACCGCGTTCGGCGCGCAGCGCACCGTCCGACTCGCGCTGGGCTGCTACGCGCTCGCGGGCCTCGTCATGCTGGCCTCGAGCTGGCCGGGCCCCCTGGCGGCGCTGCTGGCGGTGCCGTACCTGGCGACGGTCTGGCCGTATCGCAGCGTCGCCGACGCGGATGCCGCGACCGCGACCCGCGGCTGGGATCGCTTTCTCTGGCTCAATCAGTTCACCGGCTTCGCCGTGACGCTGCTGCTCATCTGGTACACCCTGGGCGGCTGAGCTCGCCGCATCTGACTCCGCCGAGCCGCGTCACGCCGAGTGCGCCCAACGTCGTCGAGTGCGCCCGCTCCCGCCCGCCGTAGCGGGCCCGCTCGACGAAAACCGGCCCGCTCGAGGAACGGACCGGCTCGCGACGAGGATGCGGGTCAGTCGCCGCTCAGCTGCAGCAACTTCTCGACGGCGGCGGTCAGCCGGGCATCGGCCTCGCCGTACTTCGTCCAGTCGCCCGCGGTCAGCGCCGCCTGGCGGTCGAGCATCGCCTGCTGCGCCTCCTGCAGTGCCGCCTGGAACGCGACGTCCGTGCCGGTGCCCGAACCGCCGTCGGTGGCGCCGCCGTCACCCGGCTCGGCGGACCCGGTCGGTGCCGGCGTCGGGGTGACTTCGGTGCCGCCGTCGCCCGCGTTCGCGCCGGAGTCACCGCCGAAGAGCACGTCCAGCGCGCCCTGCAGGGTGTCCTCGAACGCGATCTGGTCGCCGAAGCCCACGAGCACCTTCTGCAGCGTCGGCAGCTTCGTCGAGCCCGAGGACTGCACGAACACCGGCTGCACGTACAGCAGGCCGCCACCGACCGGAAGGGTCAGCAGGTTGCCGTTGAGCACCTGCGACTGGCCCTGCTTGAGGATGTTGATGAACGCGGAGACGGCGGGGTCGGCGTTGAACGTGTTCTGCACCTGACCAGGGCCCGGGACGGGCGTCTCGGCGTTGATCTCCAACATCCGGAGCTTGCCGTAGTTCTCGTTCTTCGTGCCGTCCTCGGCCCCGGCATCCGAGTCCACCGACAGGTAGCCCATGAGGACGTTGCGCGTGTCGTCGCCGCCGGGGATGAACGTCGTGAACATGGAGTAGCTCGGCGCATCCTGATCGGGCATCTGCATCGTCAGGTAGTACGGCGGCTGCAGCACGGGGTTCGTCTGGGTCGGGTCGTCCGGCGTCTTCCAGGCGTTGTCGCGCTGGTAGAACGACTGCGCGTCGTCGACGTGGTAGGTGCCGAGCATGGCGCGCTGCACCTTGAACAGGTCGGTCGGGTAGCGGACGTGGCTCATGAGGTCGCCGCTCATGTCCGAGACCGGCTTCAGCGTCGACGGGTACACCTTCTGCCACGCCTGCAGCAGCGGGTCGGTCTCGTCCCACGCGTACAGCGTCACCGAGCCGTCGTACGCATCCACGGTCGCCTTGACGGAGTTGCGGATGTAGTTGACGTCGTCCAGCGCGACGCGCGGCGTCGTGTTGGTGGTGTCGCTGATCGCGTCACGCAGGCTCACGACCTGCGAGTACGGGTAGTCCGCGCTCAGGGTGTAGCCGTCGATGATCCACACGATCCGGCCGTCGACCACCGACGGATACGGGTCGTTGTCGAGCTCGAGGTACGGCGCGACCTTCTGCACGCGCTCGACGGGGCTGCGGTCGTAGAGGATCTGCGACTCCTCGTTGATCGCGTCGGAGAAGAGGATGTCGGTGGACTGGAACTTCAGCGAGTAGATCAGCCGGTTGAACGGATCGCCGATGTTCGGCCCGCCGTTGCCCGAGAAGGTGTTCGTGGTGCGCGCACCGCCGTCGGTGCCGCGCGGATAGTCCAGCTCGATCGAGTCGCGACCCTCCGGGGCGCCGACGATCGAGTACGTCGGCGAGGACTCGCCGAAGTAGACCCGCGGCTCGTACTCCTCCCCCGTGGTCAGGGCGCCGGTGGTGGGGATGCCCCGCTCGACGAAGACGGGGTTGCCGTCGGCGGTGCGCTCGTTGCCCTTCGCGGCGACCATGCCGTAGCCGTGGGTGTAGACGAGGGTCGTGTTGTACCACGACGCCGCCTGGCCGAGCTCGTCCATGTTCAGCTCGCGCACCGAGACGACGGTGTCCTGGCTCTGCCCGTCGATCTGGTAGCGGTCGACGTCGAGCGGGTCGGTGAACTTGTAGTACGCCCGGTACTGCTCGAGCTGCCGCACGGTCGGCGAGATGATCGCGGGGTCCATGATGCGAATGGATGCCGTGGTCTCGGCATCCGCCCGCAGCTGCCCGGGCTCGACGTCGGTGACCGCCTGGAAGTCGTTCTTCTCCAGCCCGTCGATGCCGTACGCGGCCTTCGTGGCGTCGATGTTGCGCTGGTAGTACGGGCTCTCGAGCGTCTCCTGGTTGGGGCGCACCGAGACGTTGAAGAGCACCCACGGGTACGCGACGGTGACGATCAGCGAGGAGATGATGAGCAGGCCCGTGCCGATCAGCGGGAAGCGCCAGCGCCCCACGATCGCGGTGACGAAGAAGAGCGCAGCGACGATGACCGCCGCGATCGCGAGGATCGTCAGGCCCGGGATGATGGCATGGTCGTCGACGTAGCTGGCGCCGGTGATCCGATCGCCCTGCGACGTGAGGGTCTTGTACCGGTCGACCCAGAGGCTCACCGCCTGCACGAGCAGGTAGAGCCCCGCAAGCACCGCGAGCTGGATGCGCGCGGCCTTGGAGATGCGCAGCTCCCGCTGCCCGACGCGCACCGACCCGTAGAGGTAGGCCACCAGCGCCGTCACGATGAGGCAGACGAGCAGCACCGCCGATGCGAAGCCGAGCACCGTCGTGAAGAACGGCAGCGAGAACAGGTAGAACCCGGTGTCCATCTGGAACTGGGGGTCCGAGACACCCGTGTCCACGCGGTTGGCCCACAGCCACACGGTCTCCCACTGCGCCGATGCGGCGAAGCCGGCGAAGAACCCGAAGAAGACCGGGATGCCCCACATGGCCAGGCGCCGAAGCGGCTCCACGACCTCCTGATAGTGGTCGAGCTGCGACGTCAGCCGTGCGTAGACCGGGCGCAGCCGGTACGCGAGCTGGATCGCCACGAACACCGGCACGGCCATCGCGAGGAGCCCGATGACGAACATCACCACACGCGCGGTCCACTGCGTCCACAGCACGCTCGAGAAGCCCAGCTGGTCGAACCACAGCCAGTCGGCGTAGAGACTCGCGAAGACGAAGAACCCCACCACGATGGCGGCGATGACGGCGAGCGTGATCGCGATCGCGCGACGGAGGGGATTGGGCGTGGCCTGGTTCGGCGCTGAGGTCGTGGTCACCCCTCCATCCTAGGCGGGCCGACTCTGGGCGGATGCTGTGGCTATTCGCAGGTGGGCAGCGCGTCCAGGTCGCCGTCGCCGCGGATGGCGGCGAGCACGTCGAGCGCGTCGTCGAGGGTGGCGACCGAGAACACGCGCAGCCCCGCGGGGATGTGCCCGACGACCTCGTCGCAGTTGTCCTTCGGGGCGAGGAACCAGGTGGCACCGGCATCCTTCGCGCCGTACATCTTCTGCCGGATGCCGCCGATCGGCCCGACCGTTCCGGAGGAGTCGATCGTGCCTGTTCCGGCGACCTGCTCGCCCCCGTTGAGGTCGCCGTCGCTGAGGGTGTCGATGATCCCGAGCGCGAACATCATGCCCGCGCTGGGTCCGCCGACGTTGTCGAGCTGGATCGTGACGTCGATCGGGAAGTCGTAGTCGTGCAGCGTCGTGATGCCGATGAGCCACGTGGTCTCGCCGTCGACGGTGGCCTGCTTCGGGGTGATGCTCTCGGTGAGCGTCTGGCCGTCGCGGTCGATCGTGAGTTGCACCGGCGCCCCGTCGGCGTCGTTGATGATCGCCCGCAGCTCATCGGTCTCGGTGATGGGCTGTCCGTCGGCGGCACGGATGATGTCGTCGGGTTCGAGCACGCCTGCCGCCGCCGAGTCGTCGGTCAGGGCGTAGACGCGGACCATCGGCTTGACGTCGTAGCCGAGTTCCGTCAGCGCCGCAGCGGTCGCCTCCTTCTGGGAGTCGACCATCATGACGGCGCTCTCCTGATTGCGCTCCTCGGTGCTCTGTCCCTGCGGGAACACCTGATCGATCGGGATGACCGCCTTCGACGGATCGAACCACGCCAGGGCCAGCTCGAACCACGACGGCGTCCGGTCGCGGTTGCCGACGACCTGCACGGTCAGCAGGTCGAGCGAGCCGGAGGTGGGGAAGGTCTCCGCGCCGGACACCGAGATCAGCGGCACCTCGTCGCCGGCGGCGTCGGTGGAGGTGCCGAGCGTGTTGAAGACGGGACCGGGGCGCTGGATGACGAACGACGTCGGGATGAGGGTGAGCGCCAGCAGCGCCACGAGCGCGACCGCGAGCGACCAGACGCCGATGAGCGTCGTGCGGCTCATGGGCGCGCGACGCGCGGGCACGATCGTCGTGTTCTCGTCGAACAATGCCACGTCAGACCTTTCCGGCCGATCGTTCGCGATCGGCGTACACGCGACATCCTCCGTGGCGGGCCTCGGCGGCCGTGCGGGGAAGTGCTGCGACTAGCGTAGGACGGGACGAGAACCGCCCGCTGAAAGGCGCCTGACATGACTGATGACGACAGCCCGGACCGTTCCGGAGACGACGAGTTCCAGGAGCTGCTGCGCAATCTGCTCGGCGGCGGCGCGGCGGGCTTCGACCCCGCTCAGCTGGAAGGACTGTCCCGCATGGGCGTGGACCCGGCGATGCTGCAGCAGATCATGGCCCAGCTGCAGCACGCCTTCACCAGCGGTGGCGGAGCGGCCGACGGGATCGACTGGAGCGCCGCGAAGACGCAGGCGCTCCATCTGGCCAACAAGGACGGCCTCAGCATCACCACCGGCACCAAGCACGACTTCGACCAGGCGTTCTCGCTCGCGACGCTGTGGCTGAGCGAGGCCACGACGATCTCCGATCTCGCCGCCCCGCCGCAGGCGATCACACGGGGCCAGTGGGTGGAGCAGACGCTGCCGGTGTGGCAGGAACTCGCCGAGCCGGTCGCCGACTCCATCGCCGGGGCGCTCACGTCCGCTCTCGACGAGCAGACCCCGGAAGAGATGCGCCAGCTCGTCGCCGGCGCCGGAACCTTCATGCGGCGCGTCGGCGGCTCGCTGTTCGCGGCCCAGCTCGGCGGCGTCATCGGGCGGCTGTCGCTCGAGGTGGTCTCCGGCGGCGACGTCGGCATCCCGGTCATGCCCGACGGCGTCGCGGCGATCCTGCCGCAGAACTTCGCGGACTTCTCGCGCGACCTCGACGTGACCGACGACCAGCTCGCGCTGTACCTCGGCACCCGGGAGCTCGCTCACGCGCGCCTGTTCCGCCACGCGCGCTGGCTGCGCCTGCACGTCATCTCGCAGGTGACGGAGTTCGCCCGCGGCATCCACGTCGACACCGGCGCCCTCGAGGAGCTCGCGTCGCGCTTCGACCCGTCCTCCCCCGAAGAGCTGAAGGCCGCCATCGAGTCCGGCGCCCTGCTGCCGCAGCGCACGCCCGCGCAGGATGCCGCCCTGACCCGCCTGGAGAATCTGCTCGCCACGATCGAAGGATGGGTCGACGTCGTGACCAGCGACGCGACCGGGCGCCTGCCCGCCGCGGCGAAGATCGCCGAGGCGGTGCGGCGGCGCCGCGCCGTGGGCGGCCCCGCCGAGCAGGCGATGGCATCGCTCGTCGGGCTCGAGCTGCGCCCGCGGCGCCTGCGCGAGGCGGCCGCCATGTGGCGCGCCGTGACCGACGCCGTGGGCATCGAGGCCCGCGACAGCCTCTGGGACTACCCCGACCTCATGCCGGCGGCCGAGGACATCGACGACCCGCAGGCGCTGATCGCTCGGCTGCAGGCGCGCGCCCGCGGCGAGGAGCCCGCGCGAGACGCGTTCGATGAGGCGCTGGACGAGTTGCTCGCCCAGGCCGCGCAGGACCCGGCGGATGCCGCGGGTCCGGGTGCTACGGATACCCCGGCCGCCCCGGAGGACCGGGGCACACCGGAAGATCCCGGCTCGCCGGAAGATCCGGGATCACCGGAAGATCCCGGCTCGCCGGAAGATCCCCGCCCGGTCTGATCCGCCGCGGTGATCATCGCCTCCTCCACAGGCGGCCGATTCGGCGGATCTCGAAACGGGCCTGTGGAGAGCGCGCCCGCCGCGGGTGCGAGGCGGGCATGATCGGGGCATGCTCCGACTGGCCCCCTCCCACCCGCCCCTGTGGCGCACGCCCTCCAGCCTGCAGCTGGGGACCGATCAGGCGGTGCGCGTGGACGATGTCACCGGCTGGCAGGAGCGACTGCTCGATGCGCTGACCGCCGGCATCCCCGACGCGATGCTGGTTCCGCTCGCGCGCACGATGGGCGCCGACGTCGACGACGCCGAGCGGTTCGCGGCCCGCATCGGCGGGGCTCTCATCACCGACGACGCGACGGCGCCGGTCGTCCGGCTGGAGGTCCCCGAGAGTCTCGGCGTGGCCGGCCACGAAGCGCTCGAGGCGGGGTGGCGGGCCGCCGGCGTCCACGTCGCGTCGCTGACGCGCTGGGAGAGCGCGCCGCCGCCCTCGCGCCTTCCCGTGGTCGTCGTCGCCGAGCGGATGCTGGATCCCCGCCGTGCTGCCCGGCTGATGGCCGCCGACATCGTGCACCTGCCGATCGAGCTGGCGGGCGACCGGGTGCGGGTCGGTCCCCTCGTCGTCCCCGGACGCACCGCCTGCCTCGCGTGCGTGCACGCGCACCGCACCGACGCCGACCCGACGTGGCCGCTCCTGGCCGCGCAGCTGCTCGGGCGCGAGCCCACGCACACCGATCCGGCGCTTCTCGTCGAGGCGGCGGTCCTCGGCGCCCGCATGCTGCGCGGCATCGCCGTCGCCGACGCCGCCGGCGTGTCGGTGACGATCAGCTCGGACGACGTCCGGCGGGTGTGGCACGCGCATCGCCCGCATCCGGCGTGCCTGTGCCGGGCCGTCGAGGACCCGCCGATCGACCCGCCGGCGGACGGCGACCACCGGTCGCGATCGGCCCCGGACCGATCTCCTGCAGAAAGCGCGAGCGCTGGCGCTGCCGCGCGCCCGATCGCTCCGACCAGCTCAGCGACAGCGTGCGCGCAGCCCGCGTGATGCCCACGTAGGTCAGCCGCCGTTCCTCGTCGATCGCCTCGAACCCGGTCGCGTACGAGATGGGCAGCAGGCCCTCCGCCAGGCCCACGAGGTGCACGTGATCCCACTCCAGGCCCTTCGCGGCGTGGAGCGTCGCGAGCGTGACCGTCCGCAGCGAAGGCTCGTGCTGGTCGCGACCGCGGGCGAGCAGTTCGTCGGTGAAGCGCCGCAGCGTCATGTCCGCCGGCGCCTCTTCGGCGAGGCGCAGGACGGCCGCGCGCGCTTCCCAGGCGTCGCGCAGCGCTCCACCGGCCGGCGGCGGGTCGTCGGTGAGGCCGAGGGAGCGCAGCACGTCGCGGACCGCCGCGAGGAACGTCGTCTCGACGGGCGCCACCGAGGCGCCCCGCAGCGCCATCACCGCCTGGCGCACCTCCGGCAGGTCGAAGAAGCGCTTGCCGCCCAGCACGGTCGCGGCGATCCCGCGCGCGGCCAGCGCCGCCAGCAGCGGCGCGGACTGCGCGTTGGCACGGTACAGCACCGCGATCCGGTCGGGCTCGATGCCCGCCGCGATCTGCGCCGCGATCGCCGCGGCAACACCGTCGGCCTCGGCGCCGTCGTCCTCGTACGCCGTCACGACGGGGACCGGCCCCGCCCGTCGCGCCGACCGGAGCTCCAGCGCACCCGCACGCCCGCGCATGAGCGCGTTCGCGACGTCGAGGATCGCGGGATCGGAGCGGTAGTTGCGCTCCAGCCGCACGACGGTGGCGTCCTCGTACCGGTCGGCGAACTCCAACAGGTAGTGCGGGTCCGCGCCCGCGAACGAGTAGATGGTCTGGCTCGCGTCGCCGACGACACACAGATCGCGGCGATCGCCGAGCCACAGTTCCAGCAGCCGATGCTGCACGGGCGAGACGTCCTGGAACTCGTCCACCGTGAGGTGGCGGTACTGCTCGTGGACGGCGGCGGCGACACGGGGCTCGGACTCCAGCATCCCGGCGCACGCGAGCAGCACGTCCTCGAAGTCGAGCTGGCGGCGCTCGTCCTTGAGCTTCTCGTACCGGTGCTGCAGTTCCGCGAGCGCGTGCGCGTCCAGAGCCTGCGAGAGCCCCTCGGGGTGGGCCGCGGCATCCTGCTCGATCGTGCGCATCGCGACTTTGCGCCACTCGATGCGACTCGCCACATCCCGCAGGGTCGCGCCGTCCAGGCGCAGGCGCAGCGCATCGGCGGCCTGGCCGAGCACCCGCACCTTGTTGTCGATGATCGACGGTGCGGTGTCGTTCGCCAGCTGCGGCCAGAAGAAGTTCAGCTGGGCGAGCGCGGTCGCGTGGAACGTGCGCGCCGCAACGCCCTCCACGCCCAGGGCGCGTAGACGGCCGCGCATCTCCCCCGCCGCCTTGGCCGTGAACGTCACCGCCATGACCCTGCCCGGCGAGTAGGCGCCGGTGTCGACGCCGTGCGCGATGCGCCGGGTGATGACGCGCGTCTTGCCGGTGCCGGCGCCGGCGAGCACGCACACCGGTCCCCGGAGGACGGATGCCGCTTCACGCTGCTGCTCGTCGAGTCCCTCGAGCGCCCGCTCGCTCATTCCGGCATCGCCACCCAATCGGCGATGAGACGGTGCGCGATGGACGCCGTGCCCGGCAACGCGAAATCCTCCTCACCGGCGAACGCGGCGGTCAGCTCCGCGCGGGTGAACCAGCGGACGTCGACGATCTCCTCGCCGTCGGCGCGGGCGGCCTCGGGGTCGGCGGCGGTCGCGTGGAAGCCGAGCATCAGCGAACGCGGGTACGGCCACGCCTGCGAGCCGCGGTAGGCGGCGGCGCTGACGGTGACGCCGGCCTCCTCCGCCACCTCGCGCACGATCGTCGCCTCCAGCGACTCCCCCGCCTCGACGAATCCCGCGAACGTCGAGTACATGTTGCGGTCGGCCCACAGGGCGTTCTTGCCGAGCAGCAGCCGCTCCCGGTCGGGCGTCGTGACCGCGACGATCACGGCGGGATCGGTGCGGGGGAAGTGCTGCCGGCCGCACGACGGGCAGTGCCGCGACCAGCCGGCGCTGCGCACCTCGGTGCGCCCACCGCATGCCGAGCAGAATGGCGCCGCGACGAGCCAGCAGCCGAGCGCGACAGCCTCGACGAACACCCCCGCGTCGACAGCGGGCATCTCCCCGCCGACCGCGCGCAGCGCGCCCCACCCGTCGGGCGCGGCTCCCGGTGCGCCCTCACCGGGGTCGGCGCGCAGCGGCGACGGGGCCTGCGCCCCCGCCGCGGCGACGAGGAGCGCGCGGCCGGTCTCGTCGCGTCCGAGAAAGCCCCACTCCAGGCCGTCGCGGATCGCCTCGACCGCGACCGTCCGCAGGCTGCCGTCCGCCGTCAGCGGCGCGCGGTCGCCGTGGACGGCGACGACACGCGTGTCCGCATTCCCGCGCAGGCGGTCGATGAGGCCCGCCTCGGCGCGCTCGTCGGCGGCACGGTCGATGCCGGCGCGCGCCAGCGGCGGAGCCGAAGCTGCGGCATCCGGATCGGGAGACGGCGTCATCCGGGACCTTCCTCGCCGGGCGTGGCGCACACGGGGACGGGGCGCGGCACACCTACCCTGGGGGCATGGCACGCTCACCCCTCACTCTAGCCGCGTCGGTGACCTCCGCCCTGCCCCGCGTCGCCGTGGTGGGTGTGGGCCCGCTCACCGAGGGCGCCTCCGGACGCTACGACAGCGCCATCGCCGATCTCGACGACGGCCGACGCGTCGTCGTGCGGGTGCCGGTGGACGACCGCGCCGACGCCGACCTGCGCGGTGAGGCCCGCGCGCTGGCCTCGCTGACGGCGGGCGTCCGCGGCGTGCTGCCCTTCGGCGCCCCCGACGTGCTGGGTCAGACGACCGTCGACGGACGTCACACCCTCGTCCAGACCCTGCTGCCGGGCTACCGCGTCGACGCGGCGCACGTGCCCTCCGGCCGCGGCGTCGCCACGGCGCTCGGCGCCGCGATCGCCGCCGTCCACGATCTGCCGGTGACGGTGATCCGCGACGCCGGCCTGCCGATGCAGACCGCGGCGCAGGTGCGTGACGAGGCGGAGCGTCTGCTGGACCGCGCGGAGGCGACGGGCCTGCTCCCCTTCGGCCTGCTGCGCCGCTGGAGCACCGCGCTCGGCTCGGACCCCCTGTGGCGGTTCGAGACCACCGTCGTCCTGGGCGGCGTCGACCCGGCATCCTTCGTCTTCGAGGACGACGCCGACGGGGTGCCCGTCGTGACCGGCCTGCTGAGCTGGGGCGGCCTGGGCGTCGGCGACCCCGCGGTGGACCTCCGGTGGACGGCGTCGGCGCCGGCCGCACAGGCCGACGTGCTCGACGAGTACGGACACCGCTCGCATCGCGCCCCCGACGCGCTCGTCGCCGAGCGTGCGCGCCTGCACGCCGAACTCGAGTTCGCGAAGTGGCTCGTCCACGGCCACGCCACCGGCGACGAGACCGTCGTGACGGATGCCGTGGCCCTGCTCGAATCGCTCGACGAGAGCGTCCGCGACGAACCCGTCCGCGCGCGCGACGAGGTCACCGCCGACGACGCGATCGCGGCGACCGAGCGAGTCCCCGCCGGCTCGGGTGACGCGATCGACACCTCCATGCAGACCGACAGCTTCGACGCCGACACCCTCGCCGCCTTCCTCGCGGAGGAGGCCGGGGAGGAGCAGTCCGGGCAGATCGAGACCGTCCCGATCGAGCTGTCGGACTTCTCGCCGGCGCACCCGCCGACGCCGGCGCCGCGGGAGGGCACTCCGGTGGCGTCCGCGCCGGCCGGCGCTGACGAGCGCGACGCGGCATCCGCCGACGTCTCGGCGTACTCGGCGGACGAGATCGACCGCGACACCGCCGCGCAGAACGCGCTCCGCCGCTGGACCGGCACCGCCTGACCCGACGCCGCCCGGCAGGACGGGGCGACGCCTGACCCGGCGCCGCCTCAGCCGCGCAGGATGAGCCCGTCGGCGACGTAGAACAGCACGACGTCGATCTGGTCCACGGGCACGCCGTGCTTGGCGTGGTACGCCTGCCGGTACAGCTGCAGCTGCAACATCCGCTCGTCGCGCTCGGCCGCCGTGCGCGGCGCGCGCCCGGTCTTCCAGTCGACGATCTCGATGCGGTCGCCGCGGCGATAGACCGCGTCGAGCTTGCAGATGATGACGTGAGGGCGACCGTCGCCGAGCGCATCGGGCATCGCGACATCGATCTCGGTCTCGACCTCGATCGGCTGCAGGTGTGCCCACTCCGACGCGAGGAAGCGTTCCTGCAACTGCGCGAGCTCGCTCGCCTCGGGTGCCGCACCGCTGCCGGCGTCCCCCGCGGCGTCGTCGTCCCACAGCGCGTCGTCCAGCGTCGCCCCGGCCGCGACGACGCCCGCGCGCTGCTCGACCCACGCGTGGAACAGGGTGCCGAGCCGAGTCTGGCGATACGGCCGCTCCGGCAGCGGCCGCTGCAGCGCGGGCGCGGCGCCCAGGTAGTCCTTGAACCGGGATGCCGGGATGCGCACCGGCGCGTCGGGCGCCGGCGGATTCTCCCGCGCGGCGCGTTCGGCCAGGAGCAGCGCCAGCTCCGGAGTCGGCTCCGGCGGATCTGCCGCTGCCTCACGGGCGCGCCTCGCCGCCTGTTCCACGACCGCTCGCCGGCTGCCGAGCGGGTCGAGCGGCCACTGCAGCAGGCGGCGCTGCCCCTCGTAGGGGTTCTCGCCGATGTCGTCCGGTTCGGCCAGCGGCGTCTCGAGCGCGTCGGCGATCTCACGCAGGAAGGGGCTCGGGGCTCGGGAGGACTTCGTGCCCGACCAGCTGGAGCCGGTGAGCAGCAGGTGATCGCGCGCCCGCGTGACCGCGACATAGGCGAGGCGCCGTTCCTCCTCGACCTGCCGGGCGCGTCCCGCGGCGACGAACTCGGCGAGGGCGTCCTTCAGGTCCTGCTGCGTCGGCGCGTCCGCCGCGCGCCACCGCAGCGCCGGCAGCCAGGGGGCGTCGCCGCGGAACTCGTACGGCAGCACGCCGAATCCCAGCCAGCCCTGCGTGTCCTTCGCCCGCGTCGGCAGCTCGTCCGCCACGAAGCGCACGACCGCGACGGCGTCCCACTCCAGACCCTTCGAGCCGTGGATCGTGAGCAGTTGGACGACGTCGTCCTCGGGAGGCTCGGTGCGCGGTGCGAACTCGTCGAGTCGCTCGGCGTGGTCGAGCCACGCCAACAGGCTCGGCAGCGATCCGTGTTCATCGGTCGCGAGGAAACCGTGCAGCTCGTCCACGAATGCACGCAGCTGATCGCCGGCGGTGCGTGCCGGCCCGCGCGCCTCGTTCGCGGCGAGCTCGATCTCGAGCCGCAGTTCGAGCTCGATCGTGCGCACGAGCTCGGGGATCGGCAGGGTCGCCTGCCGCCGCAGCCCGGCGAACACGGCGGCGGCGTCGCGCAGGCGTTCGCGGGCGGCGGGGGTGAACCCGGTGAGCCAGCCGTGGTCGAGCGGATGCCGGGTGAAGAAGTCGAGCGCATCGATGAGCGACCCCTGCTCGTCGCCGGCCGACGTGCGCATCCGCTCGACGACCTCTGGGGCCAGCGGCTGCAGGGCGCTGTCGTGCCGCGAGATGCGCCGTGCGAGCTCCGCCAGCGCCCGGAGGTCCGCGAGCCCGATCGCCCAGCGAGGACCGGCGAGCAGCCGGATGAGCGCGGAGCCGGCGCGGGGATCGCTGATCACCCGGAGGGCGGAGACGACATCGACCACCTCGGGTGTGGACAGCAGCCCGCCGAGCCCCAGGATGCGATGCGGGATGCGGCGGCGCCCGAGCGCGTCGGCGAAGCGGACCATGTGCTTCTTGCTGCGGAAGAGCACCGCACCGGTGGTCTTCCGTCCGGCCTGTGCCCGGGCGGCGCGCGTGGCGGCGAACCATTCCGCCACACGGTCGGCCTCGGCGTCGATGTCGGACTCGAAGCCGATCTCGACCTCGCCGGCGGGCGCGCCCGGTCGCGCCCGCAGGGGCTCGACGGCGACCGGCGCCGATGCGGACAGCGGCGCCAGGATCGCTCCGGCGGCATCGAGGACGCGGGCGCTGTTGCGCCAGCTGGTCATGAGGGAGAACGACCCGGCCTCGCCGGAGGACGAGAACGCGGCCGCGAACCCGCCGAGGTTGCCCGCGCTTGCGCCGCGCCACCCGTAGATCGACTGGTGCGGATCGCCGACGGCCATGACCGCGGCATCCCGGAACGCGGCTGCCAGCAGATCGGTCTGCACGACGGAGGTGTCCTGGTACTCGTCGAGGAGCACCACCCGGTGGCGTTCGCGCAGCTCCGCCGCGACCGCCGGCTGCCCGGCCAGCACGTCGCACGCCCCCGCCACCTGGTCGGAGAAGTCGATGACGCCGCGTCGCCGCTTGCGATCGGCATACTCCCGCGCGAGGTCGGTGAGCACCGCCAGCCCTCCGACGCGGGCCGCCGCTCGGGCGATGTCGGCGTACACCCCGACACCCGCCTTCACCGAGGGGCGTTCGAGGACCCCGGCGAAGGCGTCGGGGAAGGCGGCGAGCTCGTCGAGATCGACGCGATTGTCGACCGCGTCGCGCGCGATGCGCAGCGCGCCGTCGATGATCGTCCGCAGCGCCTCCTCGCGCTGTTCCAGCCGTGCATCGTCCGACTCGAGCACGACGCGCCGCATGAGCAGCCACGCCGCGGACTCGCTGAGCACGGCGGCTTCGGGATCGCGGCCGACGCGGACGGCGTGCTCACGGACGATGGCGTCGGCGAAGCTGTTGTAGGTCGCGATGGTGGGCCGGTGCAGGAGCGCGTCGGCGTCCGGCGCCGCGTCGGCGCTCGTCGCCCCCGTCAGCGCCACGAGCTCGTCGAGGACGGCGCGGCGAGCGCTCTCGGGCGCGCGGGCCCGCTCCATCTCGACGAGCACGTCCAGCCGTCCGGCGGTGTGCAGCGCGTCGAGGTGGGGCACGAGGCCACGGCGCTCGAACTCCGCGAGGCGGTGCAGGCGCCGGTGGATGCGCTCGGCGAGCTCGCCGGCGGCCTTGCGGGTGAAGGTGAGCCCGAGGATCTCGTCGCGGCGGACGGCGCCGGTCGCGACGAGCCAGACGACGCGTCCGGCCATCGTCTCGGTCTTGCCGCTGCCGGCGCCGGCGACCACGAGCGCGGGCGCCAGGGGGGCCGCGATGACGGCCGCCTGCTCGGACGTCGGCGGGAACTGGCCGAGGGCCGCCGACAGGGCGGCGGGAGAGACCGAGACCGTCTCGATGAGGGCGGATGCCGGGGCGTTCACGAGGCGCTCACCGCCCCGATCGTGTGGATGCGGCAGAGTCCGTACGCGTAGTCGTCACGGCAGTGCTCCTCGTAGGGCGCGGCGAACGTGGTGCCGCTCATGACGTCGACGGCGGCCCGCACTCGCGCGAGGAACGCCGCGGTGGCCTCCGCATCCATCGGCGCCTGACGGGGCTCGACGTAGTCCTTCGTCGCCGCCGTCGGGCGCAGCACGAGCAGCTTCGCCCCGCCCGGGGTGAGGCCCTCCGCGGCAGGGATCGCTCCCTCCGCGAGAGCGAGCTGGTACGCCGCGAGCTGCGGATTGTCGGCGACCTTGGCGTCGGTCTGCGGTTCGCGCTTGCCGGTCTTCAGGTCGACGATGACGACCTCGCCCGCGCGGGTCCGCTCCACCCGGTCGATGTATCCGCTGACGACCGCGCCGTGCGCGCGCGGCGGATCGAGGGCGACGGGCACCTCGAAGTGCGGCTCCGCCCCGAGCAGGGCGCCGCCGTCGGCCTCGAACCGCCGCAGGTACAGGGCGAGACGTCGCACGAGGTCCCGCGCACGCTGCTGCTCCGCGCGGTCCCGCCACGGCGACTCGAAGTCCAGCTCCCCCCACCGCTCGGCCACCACCGCCCACAGCGCCGCCTCGTCGATGCCGTCGGCGTGTTCCATGGCGGCGTGCACGAGCGTCCCGAGCCCGGCGACGGCTCCCCCGGCATCCGCCCCCAGGTCGCCGATCACCCAGTCGAGCTGGCACTCCTCGAGAGCCTGCAGCCGCGACGGCGAGACCCGCACATCCTCGCGGTCGAGGTCGCGCAGCGGCGCGGTCGAGCTCGGCGGCAGAATGCCGAACCACTCCTCGGGCGCGGCACCCGGTACCCGCGCGGCGGCGAGCACGGCGAGCTGACCGGCCGCCGCGGCGATCGCGGTGTCGGGGACATCCTGGCGCGTGAGGGTGCGGCGGTGCGCGGCGACGAGACCCCGCAATGACAGCGGATGCTCGGGTCCGTGCGCCGCGGTCTCCGGCGGCGGCAGCAGTTCGAACAGCGGGCTCGGGCCGGTGTCGTCGTCGTCGACCGCGGTGACGACGAGCAGTCGGCGTGCCCGCGAGCACGCCCGCGCGAACAGGCGGAGCTCGTCGTGCAGCACATCGCGGCGCCGATCGAGGGTGCTGGCGGCGGCATCGGCTCCGCTCGCCGCGGCGGCGAGCCGCCAGGTCTGCAGCAGACTGCCCCGTGACCGCAGGTTCGGCCAGACGCCGTCCTGCACGCCCGCGACCACCACGGTGTCGAACTCGGCGCCGAGGGCTCCGGCGGGGGTGAGGATGCGAACGGCGTCGACTCCGTCACCGGCGTCGAGCCGATCCTCGGCGACGTCGGAGTCGAGCACACCGCGCAGGAACGCCAGCGCGGTGGTGCCGTCGGCCCGCTCCCCGTGACGCTTGGCCGCCTGGAACAGCGCGACGACGGCGTCGAGTTCTCGCCCGGCCTGCGCCGCGAGGGGTCCGGTGCCCGCCGCCGCAGCCGCCCAGCCGCGCTCCGCGCCGAGACCCTCCCACGCCGTCCACAGCAGCTCGTGCGCCGTCGCTCCGGTCGCCGGGTCGGCGAGCCCCCGCTCCCACTGCTCCCGCAGCCGTTCGAGCGTCCTGGCGATGCGCTCGGCCCGCCGGCCCTCGCGCGTGTCGAGCAGCGCGAAGGCGATCGGGTTCGCGAGCGCCGCGCTCAGCAGCTCCGCGCCGGTCCGTGGGGCCGCGGAGTCCTCCGCCGGCGCGGATGCCGCAGCATCCTCTCCCGCCGCATCAGCGCGGAGCGAACCCACGTCCGCGCCGTCCCCGGCGAGGTCGGCCGCGAGCGCCGCGTGCCGCAGCGCCGTGCGCAGCCGCCGGATCTCGACGGGGTCCATGCCGCCGCCGGACAGGGCGGCGATCACGTCGTCGTTCGACCATTCCGCCGCGGGTCGGGCCGCGAGCACGACGAGTCGGAGCAGGTCGGCGACGGCGCGGGTCTCGGCGAGCGGCCGCACCTGGCCCGTCGCGCGGGTCGGCACCTCCCGCGCCGCGAGCTCCGCCTCCAGCGCCGTCACCTGCCGGGTGTCGTGCGCGATGACGGCGCACGCGCGCCACGGCACGCCGTCGTGGACGTGCCGCTCCCGCAGCAGCCGCGCGATCATGTCGTGCTCCTCGCCCGCCGAACGGGCGGCCAGCGTCCGCACGCTCCGATCGGCCTCCGCGACCTCGTCGGCCGCGTCGGCGGGGAGCGGACGCCGGTGCGCGACGATGCCGACGGCACCGATCCGCGCGGTGATGCCCGCGACCAGCCGTCGCTGGGCCGGGGTGCCGCGATGGCCCTCGGGCAGCACGAACAGCGGGCTGGAGGCCGCCAGCCGCGCGAAGTTGGCCGGGCTCGCGCCGCGGAACGCGCCCGACCCGACGTCGGGGTCGCCGAACGCGAGCACGGCGACCCCGCGCGCCCGGCAGGCCTCGAGCAGCTCGACGCCGCCGAGGGTGAGCTCCTGGGCGTCGTCGACGACGATCGCGGCGAGGCGCTCGACGGCCGCGAGCGCCGGCGATCCCGCCGGCTGCGTGCGCACGAGGCCCAGCGCCTCGCGCACGAGTCCCGCCGCGTCGCGGTGCGCCCCGCGCAGCTGGTCGCGCACCGACAGATACTCCCTGGTGAAGGATGCCGCGGCCGCCCACTCCTCGACGCCGGTACGGGTGGCCAGGTGCGCGAGCCGGTCGGGCTCGATGCCCAACTGGGCGCACTCGGCGAGGAACGCGCGCAGCTCGGTGCGGAACCCGCGGGTGGCGCGCACCTGCGACGGCAGCGTCGACGGCCAGCGCCGGATGCCGTCGGCCTCATCCTCGGCGTCGCCGTCGAGCAGGTCGGCGATGAGCTGATCCTCGTCCGCGCCGGTGAGCAGCTGCGGCGGCTCGGCGCCGGTGTGCACGGCGTGCGCCCGGACGATCTGATAGGCGAACGCGGCGAGTGAGCGCGCCAGCGCGCCGGGGGTCGCGATCCCGACCGCGAGCGCCAGGCGGTCGCGCAGCGCCGTCGCGGCGGGCCGGGTGGGCGTGAGCACCACGACCTGCTCGGGCTGGAGCGGGGGCACGACGCCCACGTCGGCGGGGGCACCGCCAGGGTCCGCGGGGCGCAGCAGCGCCGCCACGCGCGCCACGACGGTCGTGGTCTTGCCCGATCCCGGAGCGCCGGCGACGACGCCGGAGGCGTCGACGGGGAGGTCGGCGACGGCGCGCTGCGCGGGGTCGAGGACGGGCTCCGCGGCGGGGGCGACGGGGGCGGCATCCATGCTCTTCACGGTAGCCGCCCGCGCCGACACCACCCCGCCGCGGGACGTTCGCGCACAGCGAGCACCGCGGCGGCCACGCGCGGCCGTGACGGCGCAGCCGTGTCGTAGAGTCGAGATGCGGCCGGCACCTCGGTCGCATCGTCTTCAGCAAAGCGAGGCAGTCACCCGTGGAGATCCGCATCGGCATCGCGAACACGCCGCGAGAGCTCAGCTTCGAGTCCGCCCAGTCGGCGGCCGACGTCACCAAGACGGTCGAGAAGGCTCTCGACTCCGAGGTCTCGTTCGTGACCTTCACCGACGTCAAGGGCAACACCTACATCGTGCCGACGGCGGGCATCACCTTCATCGAGGTCGGGACCGAGGAGTCCCGCCGCGTCGGCTTCGTCGCCTGACCCGGCCCGCGCCGACGTGGACATCCTCCTCGCCCTCATCTTCGGCGCCGCCTACGGCGGCGTGCTGCACTTCCTCATGCCCGGCCGCACCTCGCGCGGCGCCGCCCTCGCGCCGATGATCGGCGCCGTGGCCGGCGGGGCGACCTGGCTGGCGCTCACCTGGGCGGGGCTCGTGACGACCGATGCGTGGCTGTGGATCATCTCGCTCGCCGTCCCCGTCGCCGTGGTGCCCGTCGTCCTGACGGTGCTCACCCGCACGCGTGCCTCCCGCGACGCGCAGGAGCGCATCCGACTGAAGATCGCCTGACTCCCGACGCGTCAGGCGTCGAGGTTCATCGCCGCCATGCGGCGGGAATGCGCGCCGAGCAGATCGGTGAACACCGGCTCCACCTTGCGCTCCTCCGCGGCATCCAGCGTCTGCGGACGCAGCGCGCCGCGGGCGATGAGCAGCGTGTCGCCCACGAGGCGGCGGCCCCACAGCGCCAGCAGCGACTTCCACTCCTCGTCCGACGCGATCGCCTGCGCGATGATCGCGACGAGGGCCTGTCGGTCGTCGTCCTGACCGAGGATCCGTGCGACCCGGTCTCCCGTGGCGCCGTAGCTGGCCGACAGCGCGACGTAGAAATCGTCGAGCATCCCCGCCGTGATGTGCACCGACAGCATCGTCTCCAGGGGTCGCGCGCCGTGCGTCGCCCGCCGGAACGCGTCCAGCGGCTCGCGGAAGGGGAGCATGAGATCCAGCGGATCATCACCGCGCTCGCGGATCACCTCGACGAGCTCGCGGTGCTTCAGCAGCGCGGCACCGGCCGCGCGCGACAGCGACTCCTTGTGGCTGAGCTCCGGGGTCGGCGCGATGAGCGCGCTGAGGGTCTCGAAGAAACCGAGCTGGAGGTACGCCGCCTGCCCGAGGAACGTGTCGATCGACGGTGCCAGCTCGGCGAAGTCGACGCGACTGACGTCGCCGAAATCGCCGCGCGAGCGCACTTTCAACGTGCGGGCGGCGGTGCGATTGCGCTGCCAAGGCCAGGTCACCACGGCTACAGCCTACGGCCGCCGCCGCGCGCGCCGCGGCATCGGCATCCGTCCGCCGCGTTCTGCCCGCTTCCGCGGCCCCGCCGAGCGGCTCCGCTAGGCTGGTGAAGTCCCGGCGACGGATCGGGACCACCGCGCCTGTGGCTGAGTGAAGGGCGTGGACTTCTTCACCCGGCGGCTTCTCACCGCCAGACAGGCATGACAGCATGACGACTTTCGCAGAGCTCGGCGTCGACCAGGACATCGTCGAGGCCCTCGCGGCCAAGGGCATCTCCGACGCGTTCCCGATCCAGGAGCAGACGATCCCCCTGGGCCTTCCCGGCCAGGACATCATCGGCCAGGCCAAGACCGGCACCGGCAAGACCTTCGGCTTCGGCATCCCCGTCGTCCAGCGTCTCGGCCTCGACCCGGAGCCGGGCGTCAAGGCGCTCATCGTCGTCCCCACGCGCGAGCTCGCCGTGCAGGTCTACGAGGACATGGACATGCTGACCTCGAACCGCTCCACGAGCGTCGTCGCGATCTACGGCGGCAAGGCCTACGAGGGCCAGATCGACCAGCTGAAGGCGGGGGCGCAGATCGTCGTCGGCACCCCGGGCCGCCTCATCGACCTGAACAACCAGCGTCTGCTCGACCTCTCCGGCGCCATCGAGGTCGTCCTCGACGAGGCCGACAAGATGCTCGACCTCGGCTTCCTCGCCGACATCGAGAAGATCTTCCAGAAGGTCGCCCCGGTGCGTCACACGCAGCTGTTCTCGGCGACCATGCCGGGGCCGATCGTCGCGCTCGCGCGGCGGTTCATGTCGAACCCCATCCACATCCGCGCCACCGACCCCGACGAGGGCCTGACGCAGGCGAACATCCGCCACCTCGTCTACCGCGCGCACTCGCTCGACAAGGACGAGGTCATCGCCCGCATCCTGCAGGCCGAGGGTCGCGGCAAGACCGTCGTGTTCACCCGCACCAAGCGCGCCGCGCAGAAGCTCGTCGATGAGCTCAACGACCGCGGGTTCAACGCGGGCGCCGTCCACGGCGACATGAGCCAGGAGGCGCGCGAGCGCTCCATGGCGGCGTTCAAGGCCGGCAAGAAGGACGTCCTCATCGCGACGGATGTCGCCGCGCGCGGCATCGACGTCGACGACGTCACCCACGTCATCAACCACACGATCCCCGACGACGAGAAGACCTACCTGCACCGCGCGGGGCGCACCGGCCGCGCCGGCAAGACCGGCATCGCGGTGACGTTCGTCGACTGGGACGATCTGCACAAGTGGGCCCTCATCAACCGCGCGCTGGAGTTCGGCCAGCCCGAGCCCGTCGAGACCTACTCGTCGAGCCCGCACCTGTACACCGACCTCGACATCCCCGCCGGCACGAAGGGGCGCATCGCGAAGGCACCGCGCACCGAGTCGGTCCGCACGCAGCAGCCGGCGCGCGCCGCCGACGCCGCGGCCGAGGGCACCGGCGAGGGCGGCTCGCGCCGCCGGCGCCGCCGTCGCACCGGCACCGAGCAGGTCGGTGCGAGCTTCGCCGAAGGCGCGGATGCCGCGGCATCCGCCTCGGGCACGGGCGTCGCGACGGCGGAGCGCGGCGCGGACGGCGCCGGCACGCACGACGGCGCCGGCCGCGAGCACCACGACGGCAAGCCCGCCCCCGCACGCCGGCGGCGTCGCCGTCGCGGCGGTGGCGGTGGCGCCGCAGGAGCCCCGGTCGCGGGAGCCTGAGCCCCGACCGCTCATCCGACGCGGGCGAATCCGGGCGTCATCTTCCGGCAGCGGGCGCACCTGGGGTTCTCGGCTGAGCGCAAGCGGCATTCGCCGCCCTGCTTATCCGGAGAGGCTGTCTCCCGCGACCGCAAGCTCTCGGGCGGGTGGAAGGCGGTCTGGATCTTCTTCCTGATCTTCTTCCCGATCATCACCGCGCTCATCTACCTGATCGCGCGCGGTCGGGGCATGGGCGAGCGTCAGGTCGAGGCGGCGCAGCAGTACAAGGCGGCACAGGACGACGACATCAAGCAGGTCGCCGGCACGAGCCCGGCCGAGCAGATCGCCCAGGCCAAGAGCCTGCTCGACTCGGGCGCGATCTCGCAGGCCGAGTTCGACGCACTGAAGGCCAAGGCCCTGGCGTGACCGCCGGGCGCTGAGTGCCCAGCGAGCGCCCTCGTCTTTCCTCAGGGGAAGACGGGGGCGCTTCCCGTTGCGCGGTCGATGATGCGGGCGACCATGTCGTCGGCCGTCGTGCGCTCCCCCGGCAGGTTCGGCTTGCCGAGCCCGTGATAGTCGCTGGAGCCGGTGACGATGAGGCCCTCGCGGGCCACGAGCTCGCGCAGCGTCGTCAGCGCCGGCTCAACGTTCTCGCGGTGGCCCAACTCGAACCCCGCCAGGCCCGCCGCCAGCATCCGCTGGACGAGCGGTGCCGGCAGGAGGCCCGCCCGCCCCGCGGGATGGGCGATGATCGGCACGCCCCCCGCGCCCGCGATCGCCGCGACCGCGGTCACCGGATCCGGCGCGTAGAGGTCGACGTAATAGGGGCTCCCCGGGTGCAGGATGCCGGCGAACGCCTCGCCGCGATCGACGACGTGCCCCTTCGCGACGAGCGCATCCGCCAGGTGCGGCCGGCCGACCGTCGCCCCGGCGGCGGTCTGGTCCTCGATGTCCGCCCAGGACAGGTCGTAGTCGCGGCCGATGAGCTCGGCCATCGTGCGCGCGCGCGTGAGGCGGGAATGGCGGATGCGGTCGGTCAGCGCGCGCAGGTCGCCGTCATCCGGATCGAACAGGTAGCCGAGCACATGGACGCTGCGCCACTCGTAACGCGCCGACAGCTCCATGCCCGGCAGGAACGTCATGCCGAGGGATGCCGCGGCCTCCGCCGCCTCGGCCCAGCCGGACGTCGTGTCGTGATCGGTGAGCGCGGCCGTGCGCAGCCCCGCGCGGTAGGCGGCGGCCATGACGGCCGCGGGCGGCTCGGTGCCGTCGGAGTGGTCGGAGTGCAGGTGCAGGTCGCTGGGGCCGCGAAACCGTGCCCCGGTGGGCTCCTCGGAGTCGGTGTCCGTGACCATCCTCCGAGCGTACCGGCCGCCATCGGCAGGAGCCCGTGCGGACGTCGGGGTTCTTTCAGATGCGCTCCCGTAGAGTCGCTGACGTGCTGCGCCTGCTCGGAATCCTTCTCACCGTGGCCGCGGCGATCGCCGCCGCGATCGTGACGTGGCCGCAGTTCTTCCGCCTGGAGCGCAGCTACCCGTTCGCGCAGATCGTGTCGCTGCGCGGGGTCGTCGTGCTCGTGTTCGGCGCCGTGCTGGTGCTCGCGCTCATCGCGTGCCTCAGTCGCCGCACGCGCGCCTTCGCCGGCTCGATCGCCGTCATCGCACTCGTCGCCGGCGGCGTGAACGCCGGCATCCTCGTCTCCCGCGGGGTCGGCCCCGGCGCACTCCCGGCCCAGACCGAGACGAGCATCCGGGTGATGACGTGGAACACCGCCGGCGATGCCACCGACGCCCACCTCATCGCGCAGACCGCCATCGCGATGCAGGCGGACATCGTCGCCCTGCCCGAGACGACGATCGAGACCGGTGAGGCCGTCGCGATCGCGATGCGGGAGATGGGCTCGCCGATGTGGGCGCACCACGAGAACTACGGGGAGCGCGACGGCTATCCCGACTGGGCCGCGAACTCGACGACGCTGCTGATCTCCCCCGACCTCGGCGATTACGCCGTCGTGGACTCGACGGCCGACGGCACCAGCAACACCTCGTCGGTGCCCTCGCTGGTGGCCATGCCCGTCGACGGCGCCGGACCGACGATCGTCGCCGTGCACGCCGTCGCCCCGCGGCAGGCGTTCATGGCCGATTGGCGCAGCGACCTGCAGTGGGTCGCCGACCAGTGTGCCGGCGGCGACGTGATCATGGCGGGCGACTTCAACGCGACCGTCGACAACATGGCACGCCTGGGGACCGGCTCCGGCACGCTCGGCGCCTGCCACGATGCTGCGGCGCAGACCGGCACCGGCGCGCTCGGCACGTGGTCGACCGACTGGCCACGCCTCATCGGCACGCCGATCGACCACGTCATGGCCACCGACGCGTGGACGCCGGTCGGCTCGGTCGTGCTCGACTCCCTCGACGCCAGCGGCAGCGACCACCGCCCCCTCGTCGTCCAGTTCGAGCCCGCCGGTTGACCTCCCCCCGGCGCGCCCGCGCGCATCCTCCACGGGGTGCGCGCCTTCATCCGTCGCAAAGTGTCGCATCACGGGCGCGAAGCCGCAGTTTCCGCCGGATGAGCGCCGCGCTCACGCCGGCGGCGCTCGCGCGCGCGGCAAGTGGGAGACTGGGAGTATGAGCGAGACGACGCAGGCGAGCGAGACGGTCACGAGCGAGCAGCAGACGGCGCAGGCGCCGGCGGAGAACACGAACCGCAAGCAGCCCTTCCCGAAGGGGTTCCTCGAGACGATCTCCACTGGATGGGCCGAGCGCCCCGACCTGACCCCGCCGCAGCGTGCGCAGGCTCCCTACGCCGCCGCCCGTCGCGACGCCGTCTCGGCCGCCTTCCCGGGCAAGCGGCTCGTGATCCCGGCCGGCTCCTACAAGCAGCGCTCCAACGACACCGACTATCCCTTCCGCGCGCACTCCGCGTTCGCGCACCTCACCGGCTGGGCCAGCGACAGCGTGCCCGACTCGGTGCTCGTCTTCCAGCCGCGCGAGGACGCGGCATCCGGCCACGACGTGACCCTCTACCTCCGTGAGCGCGCCGACCGCACGACCGCAGAGTTCTACGGCGACGCCACGATCGGGGAGTTCTGGATCGGCCCGCGCCCCGCGTTGGCGGGCGTCGCCGCGGACCTCGGCGTGCCGACGGCGCACATCGACGAGTTCACCGCGGCCGAGGGCGACCTCGTCCTCGATGAGGATGCCGACCTCACACGCTTCGTGTCGGAGCTGCGCCTGGTCAAGGACGAGTACGAGATCGCGCAGCTGCGCCTGGCCGTCGCGGTCACCGCGCGCGGGTTCGACGACATCGTCGCCGATCTCCCCCGCATCATCGACACCCCCCGCGGTGAGCGCGCCGTGGAGGGCGTCTTCCACCACCGCGCACGCATCGAGGGCAACGGCGAGGGCTACGACACGATCGCCGCCTCGGGGCCGCACGCCTGCTACCTGCACTGGACGCGCAACGACGGTGCGGTCGTGCCGGGCGACCTCATCCTCATCGACGCCGGCGTCGAGGTCGACAGCCTCTACACCGCCGACATCACCCGGACCCTGCCCGTCAACGGCACGTTCACGCCGATCCAGCGGAAGATCTACGAGACCGTCCGCGAGGCCGCCGACGCCGCGTTCGCCGCGGCGCGGCCGGGCGTGAAGTTCCGCGAGGTGCACGAGGCGGCCATGCGCGTCATCGCCGATCGCGTCGCGGAGTGGGGCCTGCTGCCGGTGACGGCCGACGAGGCGCTGGACGCCGACCGCGGCGGGCAGCACCGCAGGTACATGGTGCACGGGACGAGCCACCACCTCGGCATCGACGTGCACGACTGCGCGCAGGCGCGCCGGGAAATGTACTACGACGGCATCCTGGAGCCCGGCATGGTCTTCACGATCGAACCGGGACTGTATTTCCAGATCGATGACCTGACCGTGCCGGAGGAGTACCGCGGCATCGGCGTGCGGATCGAGGACGACATCCTCATGACCGCGGACGGGCCGGTGAACCTGTCCGCCGGCATCCCCCGCACCGCCGACGAGGTCGAGGCCTGGATCGCGCGCCTCGCGCGCTGACCCGGCTCGGTAGGACGCGCACCCCGCGGCGGAAGAACGTCAGGGCGGAGCACCGCAGCCGCCGACTCGGTCAGGCGAACCGGGCGCGCAGCCACGGCAGGACGGATGCCGCGAGTTCGGCCCCGGTGACCTCGGGAGCCCGCCGCGCGCCGGCGACCTCGAACGAGTGGCCGCCGCCGTCGATCCACAGGACCTCGGCATCGGGGCACGCGCCGACGGCATCCGCCAGCTGCGACACGGGCTGGACGAACGGGTCCCTCGTCCCCGACACGAACAGCTGCGGCGCCGTGACGAGCGGGAGGTGCGACGCGCGCATCTTCTCGGGCTCGCCGGGCGGATGCAGCGGATAGCCGAGGTACAGCAGCCCTGCTGGCGCGATCGCCCCCTCGGCCGCGGCCACGGACGCCATCCGGCCGCCGTAGGACTTGCCGGCGGCGATCAGCGGAACGCCGGGCGCGATGTCGCCGAGCGCGGGCATGACCGCGTGCCAGGTGGCCACAGCGTGGGCGGCCGGTCCCGGCATCCGCCGGCCCGCCTCGGCGTAGGGGAAGGCGAAGCGCAGCACCGTGACATCCGCGTCGGTGAGGGCACGGGCGAAACCCTCGAGGAACGGGTGGGTCATCCCGGCTCCCGCACCGTGCGCGAGCGCGACGGCCGCCCACGGCCGCGACGGCGACGGCGACGTCGACAGCGTCGAGACCGTGACCGCACCCTTCGGCAGCGCGACCTCGATCGCGCCGGGTTCAGCGGCCCTCGGCATCCGGACCCGTCGCGGGCGGCGCGGGCTCGTCATCCGGGAGCCGCGGCGGATCGACGCGCTCACCGTACTGCGGGGGTGCGGGGTCGACCCGTTCGCCGTACTGCGGCGGCACGGACGGGTCCACGGGCGGCTGCGGAGCGGCCGGTGCCGGTGCCGCCGGCGCGACGGCGCGTCCGACGATCTCACGCGCGCGGTGGATGCTGCGGGGCAGGACCGTGACCTCGTAGCGGTCGGCGAGGACCTGCGTCACCGACGTGTAGTCCCGGCGTCGGCGCACGATCGCGTAGGTGATGAGGCTCATGAGCATGCCGAGCGCGATGCCGACGAACATGACGCCGACGAACAGCTGGATCGCGGCGTTGGGCGTGCCGAGGACGAAGATCGCCGAGAACAGCAGGCCCAGCAGGATGCCGTTGATCGCGCCCGACCGGGCGGCGGCGGCGTAGCCGAGGCGTCCGGTGACCGTCTCGACGGAGCGCAGGCCATGGCCGATGATCGCGATGTCGCGAGCCGGGATGTCGGCCTCGACGAGCTGCGACACGGCCTTCTGAGCGGCCTGATACGTCGCGTAATCGGCGATCTTCTCGCCGTGTTCCTGAGGAATGCCGCCCATCATGCTCACCGTCCCATCTTGTCACGCCGTGTTCAGCGCCGTCCCCGTCCGGCCGGAGGCTCCCGGACTACGCTGGACGAGTGAGTACGCAGAGGGTTTTCGTGGCACGCCTGGTCGGCTGCACCGTCTTCGACCCCGCGGGCGACCGGCTCGGCAAGGTCCGTGACGTGGTCGTCATCTACCGAAAAGACGATCCCCCGCGAGTCGTCGGCCTCGTCGTCGAGATCCCCGGTCGCCGGCACGTCTTCCTCTCCATCGGGCGCGTCACCTCCATCCAGTCGGGTCAGGTCATCACGACCGGGCTCATCAACGTGCGCCGCTTCCAGCAGCGCGGTGGCGAGGTGCGGGTGATGACCGAGCTGCTCGGCCGCAAGGTGTACTTCACCGACGGCTCCGGCGAGGCCGTCATCGAGGACGTCGCCATCGAGCGCGATCGCCTGGGCGAATGGGACATCGGCCAGCTGTTCCTGCGCAAGCCCAAGACGAGCGCCTCGCCGTTCGCGAAGGGACCGACGACGTTCGCGAACTGGACGGATGTGCGCGAGCACCTGTCCCCCGGTGAGTCGCAGTCGGCGGAGCAGCTCGTCGCGACCTACTCCGAGCTCAAGCCCGCCGATCTCGCCAACACGCTGCTGGATCTGCCCGAGGAGCGTCTGCTCGAGGTCGCCGAGGAGCTCTCCGACGACCGTCTCGCCGACGCTCTCGAGGAGATGCCCGAGGAGGAGCAGGTCCACATCCTCGAAGCTCTCGGCGATGAGCGCGCCGCCGACATCCTCGACCAGATGGAGCCCGACGACGCGGCCGACGTCCTCGCACAGCTGCCCGAGGACCAGCGCGAAGAGCTTCTCGATCTCATGGAGCCGGAGGAGGCCGAGGACGTGCGCGCCCTCCTGAAGTACGGCCCCGACACCGCCGGCGGCCTCATGACGAGCGAGCCGATCGTGCTCTCGGCCGACGCCACTGTGGCCGAGGCCCTCGCCCTCATCCGCCGGCATGAGCTGCACCCCGCCCTCGCCGCCGCCGTCTTCGTCACCCTCCCGCCCTACGAGACGCCCACCGGGCGCCTGCTCGGCACGGTCCACTTCCAGCGGATGCTGCGCTATCCGCCGCACGAGCGGCTCGGCGCGATCATCGACGACACCGTCGACGCGTTGCCGGTGACGGCCTCGGCCGCCGAGGTGGCGCGCCTGCTCGCGAGTTACAACCTCGTCTCGGTCCCGGTCGTCGACCAGGCCCATCGCCTCGTCGGCGCGGTCAGCGTCGACGACGTGCTGGACTACCTCCTGCCGGAGGACTGGCGCTCTCACGACGGCGATGAGGCGGATGCCGCGGCATCCGCCCCCGCTCCGGTGCGGCCGGGGGTGCGGCTGTGATGGCGCGGAAGAAACGGCAACCGGTTCTCGATGCGCCCCTCGGGCGCGGCACGCGGCGCGCGCCGCAGCCCTCGCGCGACCGGTTCGGGCGCTTCTCCGAGGCGTTCGCCCGGGCGATGGGCACGAGCGGATTCCTCATCGGGATGACGGTCTTCGTCGCGGTATGGCTGATCTGGAATTCAACGGCGGATCGGCAGTGGCAGTTCGACCCCGCCGAGACGAACTTCACCCTGCTGACGCTGATCCTGTCGCTGCAGGCGTCGTATGCCGCTCCCCTGATCCTGCTCGCACAGAACCGGCAGGACGACCGCGACCGCGTGCAGATCGAGCAGGACCGTCAGCGCGCCGAGCGCAACCTCGCCGACACGGAGTACCTCGCCCGCGAGGTCGTGGCGCTGCGGATGGCGCTGACGGACGTGTCGGGACAGGTCGTGACGCGTGACGTGCTGCGCCAGGAGTTGAAGTCGCTGCTCGCGCAGCTCGACGACAGCCGCGATGCCCGCGAGAGCGCCGAACCGGCCGCAGGCAGTCGCGAGCCGTGACCGGCGACCTCTCCGCCGCGGTGCGCGCGGCCGTGGGCGCCGTCACCGATCCGGAACTGCGCCGGCCGCTCGCAGAGCTCGACATGGTGCGTGGCGTCGAGGTCGACGGAGCCGTGGCGCACGTGCACATCGCGCTCACGATCGTCGGCTGCCCCGCCGCCGACCGGATCTCTCGCGAGGTGACGGATGCCGCGGCATCCGTCCCGGGCATCGACGACGTCGACCTGTCGGTCGGGGTGATGACGCCGGCTGAGCGTCAGGCGCTGACCGAGCGCCTGCGCGGCGGCCGCGCGGCGCGGCAGATGCCGTTCGGTCCCGACAGTCTCACGCGCGTCGTCGCGGTCACCAGCGGCAAGGGCGGCGTCGGCAAGTCGACGCTCACCGCGAACCTCGCCGTCGCGCTCGCCGCACGGGGTCTCGCCGTCGGCCTCATCGATGCCGACGTGCACGGCTTCTCGATCCCGGCGCTGCTGGGCCTGACGGACGACGACGGTCGGCCACCCGCGCCCACGCGCATCGACGACCTCATGCTGCCCCCGGTCGCCTACGGCGTGAAGACGATCTCCATCGGCATGTTCCTGCCGCGCGACCAGCCGGCCTCCGCGGCGGTGGCGTGGCGGGGGCCCATGCTGCACCGGACGGTGTCGCAGTTCCTCACCGATGTGTTCTTCGGCGATCTCGACATCCTCCTGATCGACATGCCGCCGGGCACCGGCGACGTCGCGATCTCGGTGGGGCAGCTGCTCCCCCATGCGGACGTCCTCGTGGTCACGACGCCGCAGACCGCGGCATCCGACGTCGCCGTGCGCAGCGGACTCGTCGCCGCACAGACCGGACAGCGCGTCATCGGGGTCGTGGAGAACATGGCCGCGATGACCCTGCCCGACGGCACGACCCTCGACCTGTTCGGCTCCGGCGGCGGCGCCGCCGTCGCCGCGGCACTGTCCGCCACCGCGGGTGCAGATGCCGGGCGTGCAGACGCCGCAGGTGCAGATACCGCAGGTCCGGACGCGGGCTCGGTGCCGCTCCTCGCCTCGGTGCCGCTCAGCCCCGCGCTGCGCCGCGGCGGCGACGCCGGGGTGCCGGTCGTCATCGCCGAACCGACCGACCCGGCTGCCGTTCAGATCGCCCGCGTCGCCGACGCGCTCGCGATGCACCCGCGGGGCCTCGCCCGTCGGCCGTTGCCCTTCACGCCGCGCTGACGCGCGCGGCGCACCGGAGACACCTGGGCGCGCGCGTCAGGTGGCCTCGTTGTCGAACGGAACGTCGCGCTGCGGGTCGAAGGAGGCCGCGAGCGGCGTCGTCGCGGTCGAGGCGATCGCCGTGCCGACGGCGGCGGCCTGCACGGTGGGAACCGGGGCGTCCTCGAGCAGCGCATCGCGGATGATCCGTCGCGGGTCGTACTGACGCGGGTCGAGCTTGCGCCACTCGACGTCGTCGAAGTCGTCGCCCAGCTCCTCCTTCACCCGCGTCTTGGCGCCGCTCAGCCACTCGCGGGCGCGCACCGTGAGCCGCGCGAGCGTCTCGGCGTAGCGCGGGAGGCGCTCGGGTCCCACCAGGAGTGCGGCCACGATCAGGATCAGGACGAGTTTGTCCCAGTCGAGGCCGAAGAACATGCCTCAAGGTTACCCGTGCGCCTGCGGGGCACCGCGCTCCGCGCGCCGTACGCTGGCAGGGGAGGAAGCACATGGCCGATCACGACGCGATCCGCAGGTTCGTCGACGAGGTGACCGTCGAGCCCGACCCCATCGAGCGGGCGCGAGCCCACGCTCTGGAGCTCGGCGCCGCCCCGGTCAGTCCCGCCGTCGGCGCGCAGATCGCCGTCATCGCCGCCGCGACCGCCGCCTTGAACATCGTCGAGATCGGCACCGGCGCGGGGGTGTCGGGCCTGTGGCTGCTGCGCGGCTCGCCGCGGGCGACCCTCACGACCATCGACAAGGAGCCCGAGCACCTCGCCGCCGCCCGCGCCGCCTTCGTGGACGCGAAGGTGCCGCCGGCGCGCGCTCGATTCATCACCGGCCGCGCCGCCGATGTGCTTCCCCGCATGAACGAGGCGTCGTACGACATCGTCCTCGTGGATGCCGACGAGGAGGGCGTCATCGACTACGTCGAGCACGGACTGCGGCTGGTCCGCGCCGGCGGCACCGTGCTGATCCCGCGCGTCCTCGCCGGGGGCGCCGTCGCCGACCCGGTCCGCCGCGACGCCGTCACGACCGCGTATCGCACGCTCATCCAGGAGACGCAGGCCTCCCCCGCCGTCCTCGGCGCGCTCTCGATCGCGGGCGAAGGCCTGCTCCAGCTGACGACCGTGGCGGCGGAGCAGCGCTGAGACGCCGCGGAGACGACGAATGGCCGGTCCGCAGACCGGCCATCCATTCGTGAGCTGAGGTGTCAGGCGGCGCCGACGACCTCACCGAGCACTCCGTGGAGTTCCTTCGCCTCTTCGTCATTGACAGAGACGACGAGTCGTCCGCCGCCCTCGAGGGGAACGCGCACGATGATCAGGCGCCCCTCCTTCACGGCCTCCATCGGTCCGTCCCCGGTTCGCGGCTTCATGGCTGCCATTGCGGCTCCCTTTCGTCATCGGACTACACATCAAGTTTATCGCTACGCTGACAGTCCCGGCCGCCACACCGATACGCCTGAATACGGTCACGGGATCTGGGTATAGGAGTTGCCGAGGGCGAGCATCTCGTAGATCCACCACCATTGGCCGAGAAGGCCGAGCCCCAGCATCCCGAACCGCCATGCCGGATGCCGGGGACCGGCGATCGCGCCGTATAACGGTGCGAGCGGCAGCAGCAGGCGGAAGATGCTCGACTGCGGGAAGAACACCAGCAGCAGGTACACGAGGTAGCTGGCCGACCACAGCCGCACCTCCGGTCCCAGCCGTCGTACGTGCGGCTCGAACAGCAGCAGCGCCGCCAGGGCGAGCACCGCCGCCCCCAGTGCGACGTAGCCCAGCACCTCGGGCAGGCCCCACAGGCGGAACCACAGGGCCGCCGCCTGCACGAACCCCGACAGCGGCACGAACCCGCCGTCGCCCTCGCCGATCCAGCCGCGCCGCCACGACAGCTCGGTCTCGAGATACGCGGTCGGGTCGCCGGTGACGTAGCCGGCGATCACCTGCCAGGAGAATCCGATGAGCACGGCGAGCAGACCCAGCAGCACGATGTGCACGGCCTCGGTCGCGGGCAGCGGGTCGGCGCGTCGGCGCCACCAGCGGCGGATGCCGTACAGCCCCAGCAGCAGCGCGAATGCGAGCACCCCGGGACGGGTGTATCCCATGAGCGGAATGAGAAGGTACAACCAGCCGAACCGGCGTTGCACGAGCAGCCACAGCGCGAGGAACAGCCAGAGCAGGAAGAGGCTCTCGGCATAGCCCATCTGGAAGATGGCGCCGAGCGGGGATGCCGCGAGCAGCGCGACCGCCCAGAGCGCGGTGCCCTTGCCGATGCGCTCGCGCAGCAGGTGGAACAGCACGAGACAGGCGAAATAGCCCGCGACGATGGCCAACATGACAGCCGCGAGGGGATATTGACCGCCCAACACGACCGACAGCGCGCGCGAGAGCGCGGGGTACACCGGCATGAACGCCCAGGCGTTGTTCGTCACGTTCCCGGCGTCATCGAGGGGCAGGTCGGTCGGGTAGCCCGACGTCGCGACCACCCAGTACCACTGCGCGTCCCAGCCCATCGAGAGCGTGCCGAGGGTCGCATCGGCTCCGAAGCGCGAGGTGGGACCCGACAGCTCGGCCGCGATGATCAGGAAGACCGTCGTGATGATGCGCGCACCGGCATACAGCACGGCGACGGCCAGCGCAGGACGCAGCGCGAGCAGGCCCCGCTCCGGTGCGGGCGCCGCGGCATCCGCCGTCAGCGCGCGCTCAGCCACGCGCGCAGGCCCCGCTCGACGTCCTCGATCTGCGCGTACGGCACGCGCTCCTCGTCGTGGTGAGCAAGGCTCGGGTCGCCCGGGCCGTAGTTGACGGCGGGGACGCCCAGCGCCGCGAAGCGCGCCACATCGGTCCAGCCGTACTTCGGCCGCGGCTCGGCGCCGACGGCGGCGAGGAACTCCTGCGCCAACGGGGCGTCCAGGCCCGGGCGGGCACCGGCCGCGCCGTCGACGACCTCGACCTCGAAGCCCTCCAAGACGGCGCGCACGTGCTCCGCTGCCTGCTCGAGGGTGCGGCTGGGCGCGAAGCGGTAGTTGATCTCGACGTCGCAGCGATCGGGGATGACGTTGCCGGCGACGCCGCCGGAGATGCGCACCGCGTTCAGGCTCTCCCGGTAGACGAGACCGTCGACCGCGACCTCGCGCGGACGGTACTCGGCGAGGCGGGCGAGGATCGGGGCGGCGCGGTGGATGGCGTTCTCCCCCATCCACGCCCGCGCGCTGTGCGCGCGGACGCCGTGCGTGCGGGCGACGACACGCAGCGTGCCGTTGCAGCCGCCCTCGACCTGACCGTTCGAGGGCTCCCCGAGGATCGCGAAGTCGGCCTCGAACAGGTCGGGTCGGCTGCGGGCGAGGCGCGCGAGGCCGTTGAGGTCGGCATCCACCTCTTCGTTGTCGTACCAGAGCCAGGTGATGTCGACGCGGGGCGCGACGAGCTCGGCGGCGAGGCGCAGCTGCACCGCGGTGCCGCCCTTCATGTCGACTGTGCCGCGGCCCCAGAGGTACGGCTCGCCGTCGATCTCGATGTCGCGCGTCGGGAGGTTGTCGTTGATGGGCACCGTGTCGATGTGACCGGCGATCGCGACCCGCTGCGCGCGACCCAGCCGGGTGCGCGCCACGATCGTGTCGCCGTCGCGGTACACGTCCAGGTGGTCGAGGGCGCTCACGGCCCGGAAGATCGCATCCGCGAGCGGGGTCTCCTGCCCCGACACGCTGGGGATGTCGCAGATCGCGCGCGTGAGGTCGACGGACGTGGCGGTGAGGTCGAGCTCGGGCATGGCGTCGATTCTATCCGCGGCGGTCGGGCACGACCCGGGGCGGGATGCCGGCGGGACGCCGATACGCTGGATGCATGACCGACGAACGATGGATCTGGGGTGCCGGCCTTGCCACGCGGGCCGCCGACTGCACCGTGCTCGACACCTGGTACCCCGCCCCCGAGGCCGGGCGCGCCCCGGCATCCGCCGACACGTCGGCCTTGGAGCCGTTCGCCGGGCCCGACGAGCGCCGCGAGGTCACGGTCGAGGTCGTCGTGGTCGAGATCGACCTCGATGCCGCCCCGAGCAGCACGAGCGACGCCTACCTGCGTCTGCACGCTCTGTCGCATCTGCTGGTCGCGCCGAACGAGCTCGACCTCACGGGCATCTTCTCCCATCTGCCGAATGTCGCATGGACGACGGCCGGGCCCGTCCACCCCGAGGCGGCGGCGCGCCTGCGTCCGGCGCTGCAGCGCGCCGGCATCCAGACCCAGGGCATCGACAAGTTCCCGCGCCTGACGGACTACGTCACCCCCGCCGGCGTGCGCATCGCCGACGCCTCGCGGGTGCGGCTCGGCGCACACCTGGCGCCCGGAACGACGGTCATGCATGAGGGTTTCGTGAACTTCAACGCCGGCACGCTCGGCGCCTCGATGGTCGAAGGTCGCATCTCGCAGGGCGTCACGGTCGGGGACGGGTCGGACATCGGCGGCGGCGCATCCATCATGGGGACGCTCTCGGGCGGCGGCACGCACCGCGTGTCGATCGGCGCGCGGACGCTCCTCGGAGCGAACGCCGGCATCGGCATCTCGCTCGGCGACGACTGCATCGTCGAGGCGGGCCTGTACGTCACGGCCGGGTCGAAGATCGTGCTCGCGAACGAGGCGCCGCTGCACGACGGCACCCGCCCCGTCGTCAAGGGCGCACAGCTGTCGGGTCAGAACGGCATCCTGTTCCGCCGTAACTCGCTGTCGGGTGCGATCGAGGCCGTGCGCCGCGAGGGTAAGGGCGTCACGCTCAACGAGGCGCTGCACGCCTGAGCACCACTACGCTCGACACATGAGCGAGCGGATGCCGAAGAAGCTGTACGAGAAGGAGCTGAAGGCCCTGCAGGTCCGGCTCGTCGATATGCAGGCCTGGGTGCAGTCAAGCGGCGCCCGTGTCGTCGTCATCTTCGAAGGGCGCGATGCCGCGGGCAAGGGCTCGACCATCAGCCGCGTCACGCAGTACCTCAATCCCCGCGTCACGCGGGTCGTCGCCCTCCCGACACCGACCGAACGCGAGAAGACCCAGTGGTACTTCCAGCGCTACGTGGCGCATCTGCCCGCCGCCGGTGAGATCGTGCTGATGGATCGCTCCTGGTACAACCGCGCGGGCGTCGAGCACGTCATGGGCTACTGCACCAACATCGAGTACCACCGGTTCCTCCACCAGGCGCCGATCTTCGAGCGGATGCTGGTCGAAGACGGCGTCCTGCTCCTGAAGTACTGGTTCAGCGTGTCCGATGTGGAGCAGGAGAAACGGTTCCGCTCACGCAACGACGATCCGCTGCGGCGGTGGAAGCTCTCCCCCAACGACGTCCTGTCGATCACCAAGTGGGAGGACTATTCGCGCGCGAAGGACACGATGGTCGTGCACACCGACATCCCCGAAGCACGCTGGTTCGAGGTCGACAACGACGACAAGCGCCGCGGGCGGATCAACATGATCCATCACCTGCTGTCTCAGATTCCCTACGAGCATGTCGAGCGCGCCCCGATCGTGATCCCGCCGCGCCCGCCGTCGGGCGGATACGAACGCCCTCCGCGCGAACTGCAGAACTACGTGCCCGACTACGTCGCGACCATTCTCCCGGATGACGCCGCGGCGGAGTGATCCGGGTCAGGGTGCCCGGTCCCACGGTCCTTCCGGGGCATGCGCCTGCCAGTGCACGCGCGCGCCCTCGACCTCGCGCACGAGGCCGGTGAGCCAGTAGGTCTCGTCGGGGCCCCAACCGCCGATGACGCTCGAGTACTCGGCATCCACCCCAATCTCGCGCGTCGCGGCTGTGAGGTAGGCCAGGCCCGTGAGGTGCACGGCGTCCCATTCCTGCGCGACGCGCGTCCAGTCGGGCAGCAACCAGCGACCATCGCGACCGGTGACGCGGTACCAGTCGTGACGCCGGCTCGCCGTGACCTCGATCGGGAAGCGCCGACACAGCTCGGCCCAATCGTGGGCGGTGCGGATCTCGACCGTCCGGCCTCCGCCGCGCACCGGGATCGCCACTGCGTGGGTCCACCCGAAGCCGTCCTCGACGAACGGAATCCCGGCGGGAACCCCGGTCGGCAGGTCACCGGTGGTGTGCGGACAGCCCCACGGGTGTGACCACCACGTGCCGCTGTAGTTCGCCGTGACGTCGGACGGGCGCTCGGCGCGAGCGCGTGCCTCGTCGGCGGCGGTGCTCTCGCGCCACTTCTGCGCGCCACCGGGAGCCTCATCGAACGGCGCGCCGTCTTCGCTCGGATCGAACTCGACGGCCCACTGCTCGGCCGTGCGATCGCGGCTCCACCACGTGGTCTCGGGGAGCGCGGCAACCGTCGCCGCGATCTGCTCCAGCGATGCACGCACCGCGGCATCGGCCGCGATGGTGTCTTCGCCGTCGGGCTCCTGCCAGTACCGGGCGCTGTCGACGGCGCGCAGCATCGCGGCGTACAGGTCGTCGGTGGTCGGCGTGAAAGCTCCCACCGCGCGGATCGCGTCGGCCAGCGCGGCCGTCGTCGCCGACGTCTCGACCTGCCCGCGCGTCTCGAACGTCGAGCCGTCGTCGTTCCAGCCGAACAGCACGACCGCGGCTCCGGCCGCGACGTCGGCGTTGTACGCGAGCTCGTGCAGCAGGCGGCGCACGGTGTCGGATGCCTCGCACGCCAGTTGCAGACACAGGCGACGCCCGCGCGGACCGCTCCGCAGATCAGGGGTCATCCCTCGATCTTGGCAGTCGGGTCAGACGCCGGGGTAGTTGCGCTCGCGCGCGCCGATGTAGAGCTGCTGCGGGCGCCCGATCTTGGTCTGCGGGTCGTTCTGCATCTCGGTCCAGTGCGCGAGCCAGCCGGGCAGACGCCCGATCGCGAACAGCGGCGTGAACATCCGCGTCGGGAAGCCCATCGCCTTGTAGATAACGCCCGTGTAGAAGTCGACGTTCGGGTAAAGGCGACGCTCCTTGAAGTAGTCGTCGCTGAGGGCGACCTCTTCGAGCTCCTTGGCGAGGTCGAGCAGCGGGTCGTGCACGCCGAGTTCGGCGAGGACCTCGTCGGCCGACTCCTTGACGAGGCGCGCACGGGGGTCGAAGTTCTTGTAGACGCGGTGCCCGAAGCCCATGAGCTTCACGCCGTCTTCCTTGTTCTTGACCCGCTCGACGAAGCGCTGCACGCTCTCGCCCGAGTCGCGGATGCGCGCGAGCATGTCGAGCACCGCTTCGTTCGCGCCGCCGTGCAGCGGCCCGTACAGGGCGTTGATGCCGGCCGAGATCGACGAGAACTGGTTCGCACCCGTCGAGCCCACGAGGCGCACCGTCGACGTCGACGCGTTCTGCTCGTGGTCCTCGTGCAGGATCAGCAGGCGCTCCAGCGCCCGCGAGGTGACGGGGTTCACTTCATAGATCTCGGCCAGGTTGCCGAAGTTGAGCTTGAGGAAGTTGTCGACGAAGCTCAGCGTGTTGTCCGGATACAAGAACGCGTGGCCGATCGACTTCTTGTGCGCGTACGCCGCGATCACGGGCAGCTTCGCGAGCAGGCGGATCGTGTTCAGCTCGACGTGCTCGGGGTTGTTCGGGTCGGACTGGCCCTCGTAATAGGTCGACAGCGCCGCGGTGGCCGCCGAGAGCACCGACATGGGGTGCGCGGTGTGCGGCAGCGACGAGAAGAAGCGCTTGAGGTCTTCGTGCAGCAGCGTGTGGTGGCGGATCTTGTCGTCCCACTCGCCGAGCTGGTCGGCCGTCGGCAGCTCGCCGTACAGCAGCAGCCACGCGACCTCGAGGTACGTGCTGTGCTTGGCGAGCTGTTCGATCGGGTAGCCGCGGTAGCGGAGGATGCCCTGATCTCCGTCGATGTAGGTGATGGCCGACTTCGTCGCCGCCGTGTTGACGAAGCCGTAGTCGAGCGAGGTGTGCCCGGTCTGCTTCGTGAACGTCGAGAAGTCGACGCTGGGGACGCCCTCGGTGCCGGTCAGGATCGGCAGTTCTGCGGTTCTGTCACCGACGGTGACCGTGGCCTTCTGGGGGTTTCCCACGTCGCTCACGAAGCCTCCTTGCGGTCGTTGGGGGATCCTTTACAGCCTACTGGCCGTGCGGGCCTACTCAGATCCACGGCAAAGGATCGGCGGATGCGTAGGAGGAAACCTACGACTGCGTCAGGCGCTGCGCCGCCGCCGCGATGCGCTCGTCGGTCGCGGTGAGCGAGAAGCGCACGTGCTGCGGGAAGTGCGTGCCGTAGAAGTGCCCGGGGCCGGCGAGGATGCCGAGGTCGGCGAGTCTTGCCATGCTCTCCCACGCGTCGACGCCTTCGGTGGCCCACAGGTACAGGCCGCCTTCGGAGTGGTCGATGCGAAAGCCCCCCGCTTCCAGTGCCGGCTTGAGCACGGCACGGCGCGCCCGATACCGCTCCCGCTGCTCCGCGACGTGCGCGTCGTCGGCGAGGGCCACCGTCATCGCGGCCTGGACCGGCGCCGGCAGCATGAGCCCCAGGTGCTTGCGTGCCGTCACCAGAGCGGCGACGATCCCGGAATCCCCCGCGAGGAACGCCGCGCGGTAGCCGGCGAGGTTCGACTGCTTACTGAGGGAGTAGACCGACAGCACACCCGAGCGGTCGTCGCCGACGACGCGGGGATCGAGGATGCTGGGGACGCGCTCCCCCGCCCACGGTCCCTCCCAGCCGAGCTCGGCGTAGCACTCGTCGCTGGCGATCACGGCGCCGAGCTCCCGCGCGCGGGCCACGGCGGCCCGCAACTCGGCGATATCCAGGACGCGACCGTCGGGGTTTCCGGGCGTGTTGAGCCAGACAAGGCGTGTGCCGTCGAGCCATTCGGCGGGGTCATCCGAGGCGAACGGCGTCGCCCCGACGAGCTTCGCGCCCACTTCGTAGGTGGGATAGGCCGCGCGCGGGTGCACGACGACGTCGCCCGCGCCGATGTCCAGCAGCAACGGCAGCAGGGCGACGAGCTCTTTGGAGCCGACCGTGGGCAGCACCTCGCCCACTCCCAGTCCGGGCACGCCGCGCCGGCGGTCGTACCAGGCCGCGATGGCTTCGCGCAGGGCCGGGGTGCCGACCGTCTGCGGGTACGCGTGCGCGTCGGTGGCCGCGCGCAGCGCGTCGGCGACGACGGCGGGGGTCGCATCCACCGGGGACCCGATCGACAGGTCGACCGCACCCCCGGGGTGTGCGGCGGCGCGGCGCGCGTACGGGGCGACGGCGTCCCAGGGGTAGTCGTCGAGGTCGCGGACGGCCACGAAGGTCAGTGCTCCTGGGGCGGGAGCGCGGCGATGATGGGGTGGTCCTTCGGGATCACGCCGACCTTGGCGGCGCCACCGGGCGAGCCGATGTCCTCGAAGAACTCCACGTTCGCGGTGTAGTAGTCCTGCCACTCGTCGGGCAGGTCGTCCTCGTAGTAGATCGCCTCGACGGGGCAGACCGGCTCGCAGGCACCGCAGTCGACGCACTCGTCGGGGTGGATGTACAGCGAGCGCTCGCCTTCGTAGATGCAGTCGACGGGACACTCGTCGATGCAGGCACGGTCCTTCACATCCACGCACGGCAAGGCGATCACATATGTCACGCCTTCGAGTCTAGTTCGTGGTGTCGGCCTCGGCGTCCGGCGTCGCCGGCACGGCCCGGTCGGATGCCGTGGAGCCCCCGCTCGACCGCAGGGACGGCCAGGCGACGACGAGAGCGGTGAGGATCGGGACGGCGATGGTCCAGATGACGCCGGTGGAGATCGTACCTTCCGCCGGCGCGGGCACCACGACCGATCCGCCCGGACCGCGCCCGGAGAAGACCAGGGTGGCGATCATGGCGCCCATTCCCGCGGCGAGAGCGGACCAGCGATCGAGCGTCAGCAGCCGCACGGCGAGAAGCAGCGCACCGGTGCCGACGATCGCCACGATGAGGCCCACCGGCAGCGCACCCCACATGGCCGCCTGCCCGATGGTGCCGGCGACGCCGTAGACGAGCCCGATGACGACGGACACGACCCACGTGCCGATGCGCGCGATACCCACGCCGGGAGTCTACGCGGCGGCATCCGTTGGAGAGCCGTGAATGGCGCTCCGGATGCCGGATTCACAGCCCGTGGCGCTTTTCGAAGGTCTGCGGCGATCAGGCGGCGAGTCCCCAGAGCCGCAACAGTGCTGCGACGAGCGCGGCGGCGACCACGACGACGAGGAACGGCGCCCGCACGATGAGGAGCCCGGCCGCCACGACGAGGGCGGGCACCCGCGCGTCGAGCACGATCTGCTGGCCGACGCCGAGCGTCTGCACCGCCACGAGGGCGCCGAGGAGCGCCACCGTGAGCAGGTCGACGATGCGCGACGGCGCCGGCGCCTCGAACCATCGGGGCGGGATGAGGTAGCCGACGGCCTTCAGCGCGAAGCACAGCAGGGCCGCGGCCAGCACGGCGGTCCAGAGGGTCACGTCCCCTGCCCCGGTCCCTCGGCCCGCCGCGGGGCGGGCGCCTCGCCGAGGACGGGCGGGGGCGTCGCAGACGCGCCGAGCCAGTTCGTCCATCCCACGACGATCGCGACGACCGCCGCGACGAGCACCGGCATGCCCGGCATGAGCACCGGCGTCAACACCGTCGCGACGACCGCCGCCGCGATACCGACCGCGATCGCCTGCCGCTGCCGCAGCCGGGGCCAGAGCAGGGCGAGGAAGGCCGCGGCGGCCGCCGCATCCAGTCCGTACGCGCGGGGGTCGCCGAGCACATCGCCGAGGAGCGCACCGAGGAGCGTCGTGAGGTTCCAGCCGATGTAGATGCCGATCCCGGTCACCCAGAAGCCGACCCGGCGGGCGCGCGGCTCGGTGTGCGCCAGCGCGACGGCGGTGGATTCGTCGATCGTGAAGTGCGGCGCGATCAGTCGACGCAGGCGGTCGACGCCGACGACCGGCGCCATCCGCAGTCCGTACGCGACGTTGCGGATGCCCAGCAGGCCCGCCGAGGCGATCGCGGCCGGGGCCGCCGCGACTCCCCCGGCGCCGATCACCCCGATGAACGCGAACTGCGATCCGCCGGTGAACATCACGAGGCTGAGCACGCAGGTCTGCCAGATATCCAGACCGGATGCCGTGGCGAGCGCCCCGAACGAGATCCCGTAGGCGCTCGTGGCGAGGGCGACGCCGAGCCCTTCGCGCCACGCGCGACGCGAGGCGTCCGCGGCGGCATCCGTACTCACCCGCCCGAGCCTACTGGGCTGGCGTACCCTGGCAGGCATGGACACCAGCGAGCGCGCACAGAAGCGCATCCGCGCCCTCACCTTCGCGTCGGTCTACCCGCTGTACATCCAGAAGGTCGAGCGCAAGGGACGCACGAAGGCCGAGGTCGACGAGGTCATCCGCTGGCTCACCGGGTTCGACGACGCCGACATCGCCCGTCACGTTCGCGACGGCTCGACGTTCGTCGAGTTCTTCGACGACGCGACGCTCAACCCCCACGCGGGGCTCATCACCGGGGTCATCTGCGGCGTGCGGGTCGAGGAGATCGACGACCCGTTCATGCAGAAGCTGCGCTACCTCGACAAGCTCGTCGACGAGGTCGCCAGGGGCAAGGCGATGGAGAAGATCCTCCGCGCCTGACACACCCCGGCGGCGACGCGGCGGTCAGGCGCTGGCGTCCTGGCGCTTCGCGCGGGCCGTCGCGCGGCCGCGCTCGGTCGCGTCGAGCACGACCTTGCGGATGCGCACCTTCTCGGGGGTGACCTCGACGCATTCGTCGTCGCGGGCGAACTCGAGCGACTCCTCCAGCGAGAGCACGCGCGGCGGAGTCATCGACTCGAAGGAGTCCGACGTCGACGAGCGCATGTTCGTCAGCTTCTTCTCCTTCGTGATGTTGACGTCCATGTCGTCGGCGCGGGAGTTCTCGCCGATGACCATGCCTTCGTAGACCTCTTCGGTGGGCTGCACGAAGAAGCTCATCCGCTCCTGCAGCGCGATCATCGCGAAGGGGGTGACGACACCGGCGCGGTCGGCGACGATCGAGCCGTTCTGGCGCGTCGTGATCTGACCGGCCCAGTCGTCGTAGCCGTGCGAGATGGCGTTGGCGATGCCGGTGCCGCGCGTCGTGGTGAGGAACTCGCTGCGGAAGCCGATGAGCCCGCGGGAGGGCACGACGAACTCCATCCGCACCCAGCCGGTGCCGTGGTTGGTCATCGTGTCCATGCGGCCCTTGCGGGCGGCCAGCAGCTGCGTGATCGCGCCGAGGTACTCCTCGGGCGCGTCGATCGTGAGGTGCTCGAAGGGCTCCTTGAGCTTGCCGTCCTCGCCGCGGCGGGTGACCACCTGCGGCTTGCCGACGGTGAGCTCGAAGCCCTCGCGGCGCATGTTCTCGACGAGGATGGCGAGGGCGAGCTCGCCGCGGCCCTGCACCTCCCACGCGTCGGGACGGCCGATGTCGACGACCTTGAGCGAGACGTTGCCGATGAGCTCGCGGTCGAGGCGGTCCTTGACCATGCGGGCGGTGAGCTTGTGGCCCTTGACCTTGCCCATGAGGGGCGAGGTGTTCGTACCGATCGTCATCGAGATCGCGGGGTCGTCGACGGTGATCGCCGGCAGCGGGCGGACGTCCTCGGGGTCGGCGATGGTCTCACCGATCGTGATCTCCTCGATGCCGGCGATCGCGACGATGTCGCCGGGGCCGGCCGACTCGGCCGGGTAGCGCTCGAGGGCCCGGGTCTTCAGCAGCTCGGTGATCCGGGCGTTCGAGTGCGAGCCGTCGTGGCGGACCCACGCGACCGTCTGCCCCTTCTTCAGCGTGCCGTTGAACACACGCAGCAGGGCCAGGCGGCCGAGGAAGGGCGACGAGTCGAGGTTCGTGACCCATGCCTGCAGCGGCGCCTCGTCGTCGTACGACGGGGCGGGAACGTGCTCCAGGATCGCCTCGAACAGCGGCTCGAGGTCGTCGTTGTCGGGCAGCGACCCGTTCTCGGGACGGGTGCGGGATGCCGCGCCCGCCCGCCCGGACGCGTAAACCACCGGGACGTCGAGCAGCGCGTCGACGTCGAGGTCGGGCACGTCGTCGACGAGGTCGGAGGCGAGGCCCAGCAGCAGATCGTGCGCCTCCTCCTCGACCTCGGCGATGCGGGCGTCGGGGCGGTCGGTCTTGTTGACGAGCAGGATGACCGGGAGCTTCGCCTCGAGCGCCTTGCGCAGCACGAAGCGGGTCTGCGGGAGGGGACCCTCGGAGGCGTCGACGAGCAGGACGACGCCGTCGACCATCGACAGGCCACGCTCGACCTCGCCGCCGAAGTCGGCGTGACCGGGGGTGTCGATCACGTTGATGGTGACGGGCGCGTCGGTGTGGATGCCGTTGTAGGTGATCGCCGTGTTCTTGGCGAGGATCGTGATGCCCTTCTCACGCTCCAGGTCGTTCGAGTCCATCGCGCGCTCTTCGACGTGAGCGTGCTCGCCGAACGAGCCGGTCTGGCGCAGCATCGCGTCCACGAGGGTGGTCTTACCGTGATCGACGTGCGCAACGATCGCGACGTTGCGGAGATCCGGACGGAGGGCGTGCGCCATGAAGGGTCCTCAGAGTGCAGATTGGGGCGCCACCCGGATTCGGGGGCACCCCATTCTACAAGGCGCGCCTGAAGGGTCTCCGACAGAGCCCCTTCTCGGCGCGGCAGACCTCAGCTCGCCGCCTGCTCCCCCTGCGACAGGAGGGCCGCACGGGCCGCGCGACGCGCGCGCTGCGCAGCCGGGTCCGGCACCGGGACGGCGGCGATGAGTCGCTGCGTGTACGGGTCCTTCGCGGCGCGGAGGATCTCGTCGCGGGTGCCGGTCTCCACGAGCTTGCCGTGGTGCATCACGGCGATGCGGTGGGCGAGGATGTCGACGACCGCGAGGTCATGGCTGATGAAGAGGCACGCGAACTGCAGCTCCTGCTGCAGTTCCTGCAGCAGGTCGAGGAACCGCGCCTGCACCGACACGTCGAGGGCCGACGTGGGCTCGTCGGCGACGAGCAGCTCCGGCGCCAGCGCCAGGGCGCGGGCGATGCCGACGCGCTGCTTCTGACCGCCCGAGAGCTCGTGGGGGAAACGGTTGCGGTAGGACGCCGGCAGCTCCACCTGGCTGAGCAGATCCTCGACGCGCTTGTCGAGGTCCTTGCCGCTCGCGACGCCGGCGAGCAGCATCGGCTCTCCGATGGACTGGCCGATCGGCATCCGGGGGTTCAGGGAGGATGCCGGGTCCTGGAAGACGATGCCGGTCTTGCGACGGATCTTGAACAGGTCCTTGCGCGAGGCATTCGAGATGTCCGTGCCGACGGCGGTCAGCTTCCCGTCCGCGATCGGCAGGAGGCCGATGGCGGCGCGACCGAGGGTCGTCTTGCCGGAGCCCGACTCCCCCACGAGTCCGACGATCTCGCCCGGGAAGATGTCGAGATCGATGTGCTCCGCGGCGCGGAACGCCGGAATGCGGCCGCGCTTGGGGTACTCGATGGCGACGTCCTGGAAGCTCAGCACGGGCGTGCGGGTCTCGACGACGGCCTTGACCTCGCTGGCGCGCTCGCGCAGCGCCGCGAGAGAGGACTCCTGCTGCACCTCGAGGGCCGTCGGCTCCTCGATGACGCCGATCCCGAGGTGCGGCACGGCGGCGAGCAGCTGCTGCGTGTACGGGTGCTTCGGCGCGGCGAAGATCTGCTCGACCGAGCCGGACTCGACGACGACACCGTTCTTCATCACCATGATGCCGTCGGCGAGGTCGGCGACGACGCCCATGTCGTGGGTGATGAGGATGATGGCCGAATCGAGGCGCTTGTGGAGGTTGCGGAGGAGGTCGAGCACCTCGGCCTGCACCGTCACATCGAGCGCCGTCGTGGGCTCATCCGCGATGAGCAGCAGCGGGTCGCACGAGATCGACTGCGCGATCATGGCGCGCTGGCGCTGGCCGCCCGACAGCTGGTGCGGGTACTTGTGGAACGACTGCTCCGGGTTCGGCATCTCGACCATGCGGAGTAGCTCGACGGCGCGCTCCTTCGCCTCGGACGGCGCGAGCGCGCGGTCGTGCGAGCGGAGGGCCTCCATGATCTGAAACCCGATCGTGTAGACGGGGTTCAGCGCCGTCATCGGCTCCTGGAAGATCACGGCGATGTCGTTGCCGCGCAGCGACCGCAACGTCGCGTCGTCGACGCCGCGCAGCTCGCGCCCGAGGAGCTTGATCGAGCCGGTGACGCGCGCGTTCTCCGGGAGGAGGCCGAGGAGCGACATCGAGCTCGTCGACTTGCCCGAACCCGACTCGCCGACGATGGCGAGCACTTCGCCGCGGCGGACTTCGTAGTTCATGTCGATCGCGGCCGGGTAGAACTGGCCGTCGACCCAGAACTCGACGCCGAGGTTGGCGACCTCGAGGATCGGCTGCTGGGGGTCGTGTGCCGCGACGCTCGTGGCGCCGGTGCGCGTCTTGTCAGTCATGAATGGGTTTCCCTATCTGCAAAGCTTGAAGTCATGTCTTTTCAGGAGGTCGACTACCGGCCGCTCTTCGGCCGAATCCTCTCCGTCGCCACGATCGTCGTCTGCGCCTTCGGCGCGGTGGCCACTGTCGTGACCGATCCCCTCGCCGCCCTGCGCTTCGTGTGGCCGCTGCTGCTGGTGGCGTGGCTCGCCTGGGCGATGTACTGGCGTCCGGGTCTCGTCGTGGCAGAGCACGGCATCACCGTGGTGAACCCGCTCCGCACCCACTTCGTGCCGTGGCCGAACATCACCGCGATCGACACCCGCTACGCCCTGACGCTGCGCGTCGTGTCCGCCGACGACCGCGGCCGACAGGTGCGCGTGTGGGCCGCGCCGGCGTCCGGACGCCACCGCACCCTCGGACTCTCGCCCAAGGACTTCGACGGCATCGGCGACTCGGCCCGAGGTGTGCACGGCGAGCTGCGCCCGTCGGATGCCACGACGACGCCGATCGGCAACCTCGCGCAGCTCGTGCGCGGCCGCTGGGAACGCCTGCGGGACACCGGTGCGTTCGCGAGCGGCATCGACCCGGAGGCCTCGACCGTCGTGTGGCACCGCGGGACGATCGCCGTCGCCGCCGCGCTGGGCGCGGCGACGGCGATCGGCCTGCTGGTCTAGCAGCATCACGGACCCGGTTCCTTACCGCTCGGGGTCGAGTGGCTTGTGCTGGGTGTCGCCGGGCTCCTCCGGACGCGGGTCGTGATAGTTCACGACGTCGCCCGTGTAGATCGCCTCGCCCGAGACCGTCACCGACGGTGCGTCGGTCGACGGCGTGGTGTCGACGACCGGAGCCGCCGGTCCTGCCGCACGTCCGGCGCGGGCCATCGCGCGCTCGCTGGGCATCTTCTTCTGACGCGGGTCGAACGCGTCGCGCAGGCCGTCGCCGATGAAGTTGACGCACAGCGCGATGACGATGATGAAGACACCCGGCCACCAGAACAGCCACGGACGGGTCGCGAAGGCGGCCTGGTTCTCCGAGATGATCTTGCCGAGCGAGGTGTCGGGGCTCTGCACGCCGAAGCCGAGGAAGCTCAGTGCCGACTCGAGCAGGATCGCACCGGCCATCAGCAGCGTCGCGTTGACGACGATGACGCCGACGGCGTTGGGCAGGATGTGGCGGAAGATGATCCGTCGGTCCCGCGCGCCGGAGACCCGGGCGGCATCCACGAACTCGCGCTCGCGCAGCGACAGGAACTCGCCGCGCACGAGCCGGGCCAGCGTCGTCCATGCGAAGACGCCGATCACGACGCCGAGCACGGCCGCGCCGAGGCTGCCGAACGTGTTGCCGAGCACCGAGCCGATGACGATCAGCGGGATCGTGATGATGATGTCGGTGAAACGCATCAGCACCGCGTCGGTGACCTTGCCGTAGAAGCCGGCGATCGCGCCGATCACGACGCCGATGACGGTCGCCACGACACCCGCGATGACCATCACCATGATCGACTGCTGCGCACCGCGCATGACCACGGCGAAGATGTCGCGGCCGACCTCGTCCTGACCGAACGGGTGCTCGCCGAACGCCGGCGGGAACAGGCTCAGCGTGGGCTCGCCGTTGTTGAGCTTCGCGGGGATCTGGTTCCAGTCGTACTTCCACCAGCCGGGGATGCGGATGTTCCAGAGGTCGACACCCACCGACGTGAAGGCGAGGACGACGATGAACGCCAGCACGATCATCGAGATGAGGGCCGCAAGGTGCCGGAAGAACCGGCGGCGGACGATCTGCCCCTGGCTGAGACCCTCGGTCTCCTTCTGCTCGATCGAGATCTCGGCCTTGGCCTCGGTCTCGGTCGTCGTGGGCTCGTTGGAGGAGATGCTCATGTCAGCCCACCTTGATTCTCGGGTCGAGGGCCGCGTACACGAGGTCCGCGATCAGGTTGAAAACGACGGCCAGGGTGCCGGTCACGACGAAGAACGCCATGACGGGGTTCGGGTCGTGCGCGCCCAGGGCGTTGATGAAGAGGCTTCCCATGCCGGTCCAGCCGAAGACCTTCTCGGTGATCACCGCGCCACCGATCAGCGCGCCGATGTCGAACGCGATGATCGTCGTGATGGGGATGAGGGCGTTGCGGAATGCGTGACGCACGACGACGGTCCGCTGCGTCAGGCCCTTGGCCCGTGCCGTGCGGATGTAGTCCTGGTTCATGACCTCGAGCAGGCTCGCCCGCGAGTAGCGGGTGTAGCTGGCGAACGAGATCAGGATGATCGCGATCGTCGGCAGGAGGAGGTGCGTGAACAGGTCGATACCCTGCACCCAGAAGTTGCCGCCGAGGCCGGGGGTCGACGCGCCGACGGTGGCGATCGGCCGACCGCGCACACGCGAGGACGCCGAGTAGGCCGCCCAGTACGACATGTACTTGTCGAGCGCGATGAAGCCCGCGACGAGGAAGCCGGTGATCATCGTCGTGCGGACGACAGGGCCGCGGTCGGGCTTGCCCATGAACCAGCCGATCGCACCGCTCACCATGAGGGTGCCGAGGGCGTACAGCAGGAACGTGATCATCGTCATGCCGTTGAGCAGCGAGTTCATCATCGGGAAGTACAGCGCGATGCCGATCGCCGCGACGATGAGCGCGGCGTAGAGCGCCTTGCGGTTGCGCAGGCCGACGGAGATGGCGGTGACGCCCACCGCGATGCCGACCGCGAGGAAGGCGTAGACGACGATGCCGATCTGCGGGTCGGCGAACCACTTCGTGACCGACAGGGCGGCGAGCACGACGCCGGTGGCGACGGCCGAGGCGCCGAAGACGATCAGACGCCGCTTGGCCTTGCCTCCGAGAAGCGACATCCAGATGAGCCCCATCAGCAGGGACACTCCGATGATCACGGGGACGGATATCACCGGATTCGCGAGCCAGTTGTTCATCTGGATGGCGCCGTACTGCTTGAGCAGGACCGCGACCCAGAAGATCGGCAGCGAGAAGAACAGGAACGACATCAGCGTCACGCCATAGTCGAAGCCGGTGTACTGGCGCAGCGCCGACACGATGCCGACGGTGATGCCGAGGATGATCGCCACGATGGTGGCGGTCGTGACGAGCGTCAGCGTCGCAGTGATTGCGTTGCCCAGGAGGGCGTTGACCGACTGGTTCTGGATGCTGATGCCGAAGTCGCCGCGGAAGATGCCACCGAGCCACAGGAAGTAGCGCAGCGGCGGTGCGACGTCGAGGTTGAGGAGTTTGGACCGAGCCTCCATCAGCTCGGCCTTATTCGGAGCGTTGCTCTGCCTCAGGTCTTCTAGGGGATCACCCGAGTAGGACACGAGGATGTACATCAGGAACGTCGCGGCGAAGAGTACGAAGATCGACGCGATCAATCGCCGGATGATGAATGAAGCCATGGTGTGGCGCCCTGCCAATCGATGAGTCGGCGCAGGAAACGAGGCCGGCTGGGTAAGTGCCGGCCTCCGGATCGCGCCGCGACGAGAAAGTCTAACGCAGGAGGGTGCAGGCCCCCGAAGCGACCTGCACCCTCCCTAGGTTCGATACCGGGTGGGACCCGGCATCACACCGTTTTCTCGCGCTTACTCGGCGGTACCGCCGTCAGTGACTTCCCAGTCCCATGCGTTCCAGAAGATCGTCGGAGCGAGGATCGACGGGTCGATGTTGGTGACACGGTCGCTGAACGCCGTGACCTCCGGGAACTGGAAGATGGTGACACCGTAGAAGTCATCCCACAGGGCCTTGTCGATGTCCTGCTGCAGGGTGATCTGCTTCTCGGCGTCGAACTCCGTCTGCAGCTCCCTGACCGCGGAGTCCACGGCCTCGCTGGAGTAGAAGTTCATGTTGTTGATGCCGCCGGTCTCGAAGGTGGGCAGCGAGTTGGTCACGCCGAGGCTGGTGGACTGCCAGCCGAACAGCGAGGCGTCGTAGGCGCCCGGCGTTCCCAGGAGGCCGCCCCACTCGGTCGAACCGCAGTCGGTGACGTTGAAGCCGGCCAGGCCAGCGGACTGCTGGATCAGCGCGAACTCGTTGACACGGCGCGGGTTGTTCGATGCGTAGAGGATGCAGACGTCACGGTTGGTGATGCCCGACGAGTCGAGGAGAGCCTTGGCGCCCTCAATGTCGACCTCGGCGAACGCCTCGGAGCCGTTGTTGGCGACCGAGTCGTCGTAGCCCTCGGCGCCCGGGACGAAGATCTGCGAGCTGCGCAGCAGCGCGCCCTCGCCCGCGATGGGCTTGATGAGCTTGTCGAGGATCTCCTGGCGGGGAACCGTCTTGAGGAACGCCTCGCGAACCTGCGGGTTCGAGAAGATGTTCTCCGGGTTCTTGCCCTGGTCGAACTGCAGGTCGAGGTGTTCGTACGTGCCACCGACGCCCTGGTTGACCGTGATGCCGTCGATGCCGTCGAGCGCGGTCACGATGTCGGCCGTGGCCTGCGGCTGGATGATGTCGACCTCGCCGTTCTCCAGCGCCTGGACCGCAGCGAGCGGGTCCGGGATGAAGCGGATCGTGATCTCCTCGATGTTGGGCGAGTTCTCACCCTTGTACTCGGGGTTGGCCTTCAGCGTCACGAACTGGTCGGCGACGTAGTCCGTGATGATGTACGGGCCGCTCGCGGTGACGAGGTCGGTGTCCGACGGCATCTCGGTGAAGTTGAAGCCCGAGTTCCAGAACGACGAGAGCTTCGCGAGGCTCGCGGCGTCCTCGTTCTGCACGGCGTCGAGGACGGCCTGCTTGGCCTCCGCGGCGTCATCGATGCCGAGCGACTTCTCGGCAATGATGTGCGCGGGCAGCGGCGACGTGAAGGCGAGCTCCCAGTCGACGTAAGGCGCGTCGTACTTCATGGTGATCGACTTGCCGTCGTCGCCGACCTCGGGGGTCTCCGACACGAGGCCGAGGCCCGAGGTCGGGGTGGCGCCCGAGTCGAAGTAGACGACGTCGGTCGGGAAGGCGTCGGTGAACTCGCCCGTCTCGGGGTCGGTGAAGTCGTCCGGGTCGAAGTCCGGCGTGTCCAGCGAACGCGACAGCGCAGCCCAGTTCAGGAGGAGGTCGGCGGCGTCGACGTCGGTGCCGTCGGACCACTTCACACCGTCGGCGATCGTGTACTTGACGGTCAGCGGGTCTTCGCTCAACACCTCGTACGAGCCGAAGGACGTGTTCTGCACGAGCTCCGGGACGTTGTTGTAGTAGTTGAACCCGTCGAGCACCAGGTAGTTGATGTTGTTGTTCGCCGTGGCATTGCCGAACGACGTGTTGCCGTTCATCGAGTAGAACGCCTGGTTCCACGCTGCGGTGATCGACGAGCCCTCAACGAGACCGGAGTCGTCGTTGTTGTTGTCGCCGCCACCGGCGGCGCAGCCCGAGATCACCAGTGCGCCGGCTGCGGCGAGTGCCACCGCAGCCGAGATGCGCTTCATTCTCACTGTTCCTCCTGTACAAGGTTGTGCGCACGCGGCAGACAGGGCTGACGGGGCGCGGATGGAACAACATAAGCACGCGCTGGGCCGTGCTCAAAACGATCGACGGAAAAAGTTACAGAGCCTTAACTCGGTGCGGCGGGATTGTGACATTCTGACAACGTGAGGGACTCGCACATCGCGAAATCGCAAAGCTTCAGCCGCACGCACCAGCAGTTGTGGTGGGAGGTCGCGATCGTCCTGATGCTGTCTGTGGGGCGCTCGGCGGTGTACTCCGTGCTCTCACTCGTGCAGGCCCTCACCCGGGAGCAGGCGCTCGGCGACCAGTCGACGTCGCTGAACCCCGGCGCGAACGCGCAGCAGTTCTGGGATGTGCTCTACCAGTTCGTCGCGCAGTTCTTCGCCCTCGCGCCGATCGCGCTGGCGATCTACCTGCTGTGGGAGCCAGGGGTGTCCGCGTTCCGGCGGATCGGGCTCGACTTCCGCGCGTTCGGCCGGAATGTCGGTGGCGGCGTGCTGCTGGTGGCGGTCATCGGCATCCCCGGACTCGGCCTGTACGTCGCCGGCCGCGCCCTCGGGATCACGGTGCAGGTCGACGCCTCGCCGCTGGATCCGTCGTGGTGGACCGTCCCGCTGCTGCTGCTGGCCGCGGTGCGGGCCGGGTTGACGGAGGAGGTCATCTTCATCGGATACCTCTTCGACCGGCTACGGCGCCTGGGCTGGGGCACCTGGGCGATCATCCTGTCGACGGCCGCCCTGCGCGGCGCGTACCACGCGTACCAGGGCTGGGGTCCCCTGGCGGGCAACATCGCGATGGGCATCGTGTTCGGCTGGGTGTACCACCGCTGGGGCCGCGTCATGCCGCTCGTGATCGCCCACACCCTGATCGACGTCATCGCGTTCGTCGGCTATCCGCTCGCCGCCGCGTGGTGGCCGACCCTGTTCAGCTGAGCCCCGGCATCCGGTCGCGTCCGGGCGCCCCCGCCCGCCCGCGCCGCGCCGGGTCGACCCATCCGCGAGACGCGGACCGTGCACCGAGACACGCTCCGTGCACCCGTGTCTCGGTGCCGGGACGGTGTCTCGCAGGCGAGGGCCCCGGAGCGGTGCGCTCTCCACAACGCGCGAATCCGCGGAGTTGTCCACCGATTGCCCCGGGGTGCGCCCGCGCGCGAGTGCGAGCGAGTGGAATCGGGGGATGCCGCCCCTCTCGCTCGCAGACCTCACCCCGTGCCCCGTCATCCTCATCCCCCGCCGCGCCGACTCTCACCTGGATCGTGCCGTGCGATCCGGGGAGATGGTCCGCGTGCGCCGCGGCATTTACGCGGTCGCGGAGACCTGGCACTCGCTCGCGCCGTGGGAACGATATCGCGCACGGGTCTACGCTGTCGCGATCGATTACCCCGACGCGATCTTCATCCGCGAGTCCGCTGCCGTTCTGCGAGGGATGCCGGTGTTCGGCGAGCCGGAGTTCGTCCACGTCGTCCTCCCCGGGTCCACGACGAGCCGCGCTGCGGGCGATCTGCGGATGCACGGGGCCCAGCGACTCCCCGAGCACGACCGGATTGGCGGCCTGCTCGTCGCGACCGTCGCCGAGATCGCAGCCGACGCGGCGAGCCTGCAGCATCCGGCCGTGGGTCTCGCCGTCGTCGGAGCGGCGTTGCGAGAGGATGCGGAGTTGTCGCCCGACGGGATCAGATCGCTCCTCGACGCGCGTCCGTCATCGCGTGGCTGGCGACGAGCGCAGTGGGTGCTCGAACGCGCGAGCGATGTACCGGAGTCGGCGCTCGAGAACGTCAGCCTCGCGAGCATCGAATGGTTGGGCTTTCCGGAACCGGAGTTGCAGGTGTGGGTTCGCGGCGAGCATCCTGGCGACGATGATCGGATGGACTTCGGCTGGCGCCAGTGGCGCATCGGCGCGGAGGCGGACGGGGAGATCAAGTACAGCGGCGAGTTCGGCGATGCACGCACGGCGCTGCGGGAGCGCGGCATCCGCGATGCGCGGCTCATGAGGCGCGGGGTCTCGACGGTGCGTCACTGGGGGTGGCGCGAGGTCTCGGCCTGGGAACTGTTGCGCACCATCCTGCTCAGCGCGGGGCTGCCGCAGCTGCGCCCCCTCGAGATGGCGCCGCTGCGCACGCTGGCGCGCGCGCTCCGCGGGCGCGGATGACGCCGAACGGGGGGCGGGGCGCGGCCGCCCCCCAGCCCCCAATAAATTATTGATCGCACGATTACCCACAACACAAGGGGGGTGGGCGCGGCCCTCG